>CAWVZP010000123.1:0-9061 GCA_963934675.1 uncultured Gammaproteobacteria bacterium
CTTGGGTTAGCAGTCGAAACCAGTGGCACGGCGAAATGGATCGCCGAGCAAACCTTGCTAGTGGTTGGTGACATGCCGATTTGGGTAATACAGCTGGCTGTCGCTGTATTGGCCACATTTTTCACTTTGGTCATGTCGAATGTGGGCGCGACCGTGCTATTAGTGCCTCTCGCAGTAAACATTGCGATTGGCGTCGGCGCTAATCCGGCTGTATTTGCACTCACAGTCGCCATCGCTACTTCTAATTCCTTTTTACTTCCAACACATCAAGTGAACGCATTGATTAAAGGACCGGGCGGCTATCGTGTTCCTGATTTCATGAAAGCAGGTATAGGCATGAGCATTCTTTTTCTTACCGTAATGATGATTATGATGCACTTGCTTTTTGACTAATTTTACTCGAAATGACTATTTTTGAGTCTATAGCCTCAAATCTTAACGCTCAGTTTGCAAATCTCTATTCTGACGCTACCTTCTGGAACATCAGATCCCAAACACTGTGGCCTAGCTTTAATCCTCGCTGTTCGAATTTAGTGAGTGGGCGATAACTAGGACGCTGTGAAAAACCATCGCTATTGCCACTATTCGAAAAACGCTGATCCGATGCAAACTCTTCCACCATATGCTCGGCGTAATCCTGCCAATCAGTTGCTAAATGCAAATGGCCATCAGGTTTTAATAGTTTAAAGGCAAGGTCACGGAATTTTTGATTAACAATTCGGCGTTTATGATGCCGCTTTTTGTGCCAAGGGTCAGGGAAAAAAAGTAATATCTTATCCAATGACTGCGCGGGAATCATATGCTGCATGACTTCTACCGCATCGTGTGACACTAGTCGTATATTGGCTAATTTATCTCTATCGATAATGCTCAAGCATCGACCGACACCAGGCCAGTGTACTTCTACCCCGATATGTAAAATATCAGGCTCGTTGCCAGCCATTTCAATCAGTACATCGCCATTACCAAACCCAATTTCAAGAATAACAGCATCATAATTCTGTATTGCTGCGCTAACGCCCTTTTCCGTTGTTTCATAGTCGAGACCATAAAACGGCCAATATTCGCTAAGCGCATGCTTTTGTCCAAGCGTCATGCGTCCAGAACGACGCGCAAAGCTTCTAATCGCCCGATTAATCTTTAATTCTTCTGTCATCAGTTTCTATTATCGTTCACAGTGTGGATATTCATTGAAACATTCGTTTGGAAAGAGAATTCTAACCCATTCAGTCATGCCAGTACCGTTTATCGGTGGCTTTTTATTAATCTGTCTACTTGAAACAATATTTTTATTTTAGCCCACTAGGATATAAGTATGAAAAAATCTTTTGGCTACACCCTGTTAGAGCTTATGATAACCATGGGCATCATTGGTGTGGTAACTGCGATTGCGATTCCATCGATAAGTGTTTATATTAAAAATAACCGATTGACGACTAATATTAATACTTTGGTTGGTCACCTCGCCTATGCCCGCAGTGAGGCCGTTACGCAAAGCGTTCAGGTGGGTCTATGCGCCAGTGACAACATGACTTCTTGCTCTGGTGATAACTGGTCATTAGGCTGGATTCTTTTTATTGACGCTGACGCTAACAATACTTTCACCGAAGGTGAGGAAATTTCACGCGTTAAACAGGCCCTGCACAGTAGCAATACAATGACCTATTCGATTGGAAATGACGCAGTCGTTATCTACGACCCGCGAGGATTCACACCAAATTCTAACGGTTCTTTTTCTCTTTGTGATGACCGCTCGACAGCCAATTTGAAATCGATTTCGATTTCTGTAACTGGACGCGTCCGCAAGGGCGGCGGCACCGCATGTTAACGCTTAAGCAACAACATGGAGTCTCACTGATTGAATCTATTATTGCTCTTCTCGTTATCTCTATCGGGCTGCTCGGAATTGCAGCAATGCAAGTGACTGCGATGAAACAAAATGCCAGCGCCCTTCATCATAGCAAGGCGGTGTGGGCTGCTTATGACATGGCCGATCGAATTCGCGCTAATTTTGGACAGTTCGATATTTATGATGGTATTGATACAACCACTGCTTATAACCAGAACTGTACGACTGGCGTTTGTACTGCCGCAGAAATGACGGTTTCTGACGCGCAAGAATGGTCTTCCATCGTGGCTGACTTGCCGGCTGGTAGAGGCACGATTACGAATCCAAATGCCAATGAAATACTCATTAGAGTCATGTGGGATGATGAGGGCAATGGTGCTACAGGCATTACCTGTGACGGCGCGACGAGTGACTTGACCTGTTATGAAATGACCTTAATCCAATGAGAAGATGTAAACAACAAGCAGGGATGTCACTCGTCGAGATCCTGGTATCGCTGGTGATCAGTATTTTCTTACTGGGCGGCATAATTCAGGTTTATTTAGCCAATAAAGCCTCTTATTCATTTACCAATGCTATTTCTCGTGTGCAGGAAAATGGGCGCTTTTCTGTCGATATCATAAGGCGTGATTTACGCATGGCTGGCTTTTTTGGTTGCGCTATTTTTGATCCTAATGATACCAATAGCATTGTAAATAATTTGAACCCTGCCGGTGCAGGCTACGCTGCTTCATTTGACTGGCTAGGTGACGGCCTGATTTCAGGAACTGACAATGCTGGTTTAAATGGGTCGGACAGTATTACGATTCGGGGCGCAAAACCGGGCCAGCTCAATGTGCTGCCACCCTACAATATTAATTCATCTGCCAATATTTCTGTCACCCCCAATAGCAATATAAAAGCGGGTGATATTGTTATGGCCACAAATTGTAGAGGCGCCGATATTTTTCAGGTCACCAACACAACCCCTTCCACTAACGCAGCTAAAAATTCCGTTGTACATAATACCGGCACTGGCCATAACCCCGGAAACTACAACCCTGGTAACTGCCAGGGAGAAAACGCACATTGCTTGTCACAAACTTATGGTGCCGATGCTTCTGTTATCGAGTTACAGGTGGTTACCTATTCGATTCAGGTCGGTGATAGTGGTGAACCTGCGTTATTCAGGTCAGAAAACGGCGATGATCTTGAGCTCATCGAAGGTATCGAAAAAATGCAACTTTTGTATGGCGTAGATACCTCTGATGATGGCTACCCTAATCGCTATTTTATCAGCACTGATGTTACTGATATGAACGAGGTAATAGCCGTTCGTTTGATGCTACTAGTTCGATCAGAGTCTGATTTTATTACTGAGGCAAAACAAAAATACACTTTTGATAGTATCAGCACAGAGGCAACAGACTGGCGGTTACGTCAAGTGTTTTCGACTACCATCGCATTACGCAATCGGATAGGCTCATGAACAAGCTAGCTTTGCAGACTCAATCTGGCGTAACACTGGTTTTCAGCTTGGTAATACTGGTCACCTTAACAATTTTAGGCGTCACTTCATTTCAAAATAGCCGCACAGAGATTAGTATGGCAGGTAATCTGCGCGAATCGGGGCTAACTTTTAACGCGGCTGAAGCGGGTTTACGAGCGGCTGAACAATTTATTGATAGTTCAATTTCAGCCACTGTTTATTCCGATACAGCTCAGGGGCTTTATGATGACAGTGATTTGGATCCAGATTATGTTGATACGGCAACATGGTCGGCCTTACCTTTCGCTAACACGTCACTCACTCATGTCTTAGAGCAACCAAAATACATTATTAGATACCTTGGAGATCGTTCTCAGAATGCCGTTGCGAAAGTTAATATTGGTGGTTACGGAAGCTCTCAACCCGGCATTACGGTATCTAACTTTCGAGTGACTGCGAGAGGCACTGGTCAATCAGGTAATGCGCACCGCTATGTTCAATCCTATTTCGGAAAAGAGTTCTAGATTCAGGGGTTTATAGAAATGAATAAATCAACACTTTCTGTATTGACTCAAGCACTTGTGGCAGCCGTGTTTACAGTAATGCCCTTGCAATCCCAGGCAACAGCACTGGGAACCTTACCCAATGCACCACTATTCCTGTCTACCCTGGTTAAGCCTAATATATTCTTTACCCTCGATGACTCTGGCAGTATGGCTTTCGGCATTACTTCCGACCCCGGCATAGGCGGATTCGCTAATCAGGCTGGTTTTGAAGGTCTACCTATCATTGATGGTGAAATCAGAGGTAATTACGAAAACGTCTGGTCTTATACCTTTGGTTACTGGACTAAAACACTGCCTCCATCCAACGGCGCTAAGGCGGCATGGGATGCTGGCTGGATTTTTCGTAATCACAACGCGAATAAACTGTACTACAACCCGGAGGTGACCTACACGCCATGGGTTGGTGGCGATCCCGTCTATGCCAACGCAAATCCCAGTAGTATTCCCAGATACCCCTGGCCAAATCCTCCCGGCAACGAAACTATTGATTTGACGCTGGACTATAGCTTCTCCGAAGGTTCGACTACTGGCACAATATATATACCCACCTACCACAAATGGGTCGATGATGGCGATGGTATCATTGAGACTACTGACACCAATATAGCTATTGAGATAAAACTGGCTAACCAACCTTTTGTTACGGGTTCAGGCGCTACCCAAATAAGCCGTACCTACTCCGAGGAAATTCAGAACTTCGCCAATTGGTTTCAATATTATCGAACACGAGAATATGCCATGAAGGCAGCTGTTGGGCGCGTTTTTAATAACGCTAATGCGTCACGTATGGGACTAGACTATTTCATTGGCGGGCATCAAAGAAACGTCTCGCCGATGTCAGTTACTGCTAATAAAACAGATCTGCTAGAAAAATTTTATGAAGTGAATACTGAAGTGAGTACTGGGGGCACACCCGCAAGAGCATCATTAAAACGAGTACACGATTATTTTATGACGACTGGCACCAATGCACCGATTTTATCGCAAACGGAGGGTGGTGAGTGTCAACAGAATTTCAATTTTTTGTTATCGGATGGATTTTGGAATTCGTATGTGCCCTCTGGCATCGGCAATACCGATATTGATAGTGATGGCATTAAGAATTTTGATGGTCATGCAAGTGAATCCAACGATGGCGGAAACTATGCAGATGCGTTTAGTAATACGCTAGCTGACATTGCAATGCTGTCTTATGAAACAGATCTGCGAGGTGATTTAGATGATAACGTTAACACCACCGCGGGCATCGACCTGGCCGATCATCAGCATCTAGTGACTTATTCAATCGCTTTTGGTTTAAGTGGTACGAGAAACCCGCTCACCGAGAAGCCGACCGATTCAACACTATTCTGGCCTGACCCATACAGTAGTGGAGCTGCAAAAATTGATGATCTTTGGCATGCGGCTTATAATGGACGCGGTCTATTCCTGTCTGCCAATAATGCCACTCAACTCCAGGCAGCGCTAGACAGTGCCATTGTTGATATCTCTAAAAGAACCAGCACAGCAGCAGCGGTTGCTATCAACTCTTCTAAACTCAGTACCAATACTGTTATCTATCTGGCTGAGTTTAATTCGGATAAGTGGATTGGCGATTTACAAGCATTTGCGATTACAGACACAGCTACTGGATCCCTATTGGATCAATCAGGGCCCACGGCGGGACAAGAAATTGCAGAGTGGAAAGCATCGGAATTACTGACCAATCGTTCTCCCAGGTCGCGCAATATCATTACTTACAACAACGACTCTTCAGATGGTGCTGTATTTCAATGGGGTGACATATCAGCCGAAATGCAACAAGACTTGCGAACCAATACTGTTGGCACTCAAGATGCAATAGAGGTAGGTCAAGATCGACTTAATTTTATCCGAGGCGAGCGATCTAAAGAAAATATACTTTTTCGGGAAAGGACTTCACTACTCGGTGATATTGTTAACTCCGGCCCCGTTTTTGTTGGCGAACCGAATTTAAGCTGGTCCGACGTAGCGCCGTTCCCAACCGGAACAGATGCTTATTCGGCTTTTAAAAATGGCAGTGCAAAAACTCGCCAAAATATTGTATACGTTGGTGCAAATGATGGCATGTTGCATGGTTTCAATGATGACACAGGAGAAGAAGCGTTTGCCTATATTCCTGGACTGGTTCGGTCATCAAATCTGAACGAAGGTTTACATTATTTATCTGAACCAAATTACAGGCACAAATATTATGTCGATTTGACTCCCTCTTTATCAGATATATTTATTACTTCGAGTGTAGGCGGTGCTCTCGGCACCAAAAGATGGCATACCGTGTTAATTGGGGGGCTTCGCGGTGGTGGTCGTGGTTTATATGCTTTGGATGTAACCGACCCAAGCTTACTGACCGAGACTGCAGCCAATGCTGAAAGTACGGTACTGTGGGAGTTTACCGACCCAGATCTTGGTTTTACCTATAGTAGACCATCGATTGCTTTGACGAATGCAGGCACTTGGGTTGCTATTTTTGGTAATGGTTACAATGATACTGGACTGGGTCAGGCCCAACTATTTATTGTTAACATTGAAAAAGGGGTCGATGGGGCCTGGCAGAGCGGTGACTATATAAAGCTGAATACCCAAGTCGGTAGCACAGCGGCTCCAAACGGGCTAGCGACACCTGCATTAGCTGATCTTGATGGTAATGGTACGGTGGACCGTGTTTATGCAGGCGATCTAGACGGCAACATGTGGGCATTTGACCTATCAGATGCCAGTGAAAGCAATTGGGCGGTTGCCAATTTAGGTAACGGCGCAGGTGCCACCCCAGAAGCTTTATTTAGTACCCCTACAGGGCAGCCTATTACCGCAAAACCAGTTTTAAGCCGGCACCCTACTCAACCAGATTCAAGCTCACCATCCAATACACCAAACTTGATGGTGTATTTTGGAACCGGTCAATATTTGGTTGACGCTGATAAATCGAGTACAGGTACTCAGTCATTCTTTGGTGTGTGGGACGATGGCAATAACCTTTTAGGCGCTTCTGACTTGATAGAACAGACGTTTGATGCCAATTTTAGCGAACGCGTGTTAACTCAAAACCAGGTGGACTATTCAACTCAACATGGCTGGTATTTTAATTTTCCAGATATTAGGGAGCGTAACGTTACCTCACCCATTGCTAGAGGCGATGCCGTATTTTTTAATACCTTCATTCCTGAAGACGACCCTTGTGTTCCTGGCGGATTTGGTTTTAAATTTTCGGTAGATATGGCAACGGGTGGTTCACTAAATGAACCTACTGTCGATACCAATAACGATAACGTTGTAGACAATAGCGACTTAGCAACCAATAATAGTGATGGCACCTCTGCCTCAGTAGCAGCAATACAGCAGACTGGTTTCTTGCCCGATCCGGTTTTTATAGAAGACCTGTCATTTACCGTTAAAGAAGCAATAAAAATAAAAGCACTGCTAACGCCACCAGAAGGCCGATTTTCCTGGCAAGAACTGATTCAATGAGGCAATTATTATGAATAAAATAATCAACAAAGCATTGGTCGCGGCCTGTTTTTTTTCATCATCGGTATTAGCCGAACTACCAAACTGGTACCCAGTCGTGTTTGATCGTTACGGTAATATTGACAGCATAGATGCAAACACCATTATTATCGATGGTAGTCAGTTTATACTCAGTCCAACGGCCAAAGTCGCTACGACTACCAATAAAACCAGTCATATAAATGAAATAAAAATTGGGCAAACGATTGGCGCTAATATTATTACTATCAATAGTCGTAAGCTAGTTGATCACATTTGGCTTATACCCAAGGGTGAAGCAGTTAAAGTACCTTAAATTCGACAACACTGGAGTCTCAAGTGAGTAAATGTCAAATGTCTGGTTTTACATTAGTTGAGCTAATGATTGTAATCGCCATTATAGGTATTCTGACCGCCGTCTCGGTGGGTTATTATGGTGGTTATGTTATAGACACTAAAAGATCAGATGGTCGTACTGCATTGATGTCTGCGGCTGCATCATTAGAAAAGTGTAAAGCGTTGTATAGTGCTTATAACAGTACCAACTGTGATAGCGTGATACCTACAACTTCCAATGAAAAGCTTTACACCATTACTAATACTCGAACAACGTTTACGTTTACACTCACCGCCACACCAGACGAGAATAAATCCCAGAGTAATGACACCGACTGTACTGCCTTAACATTAACCAATACGGGGATCAAAAGTGGCGACGGAACTGACTCTTCCGAATGCTGGTGACACTTTTACACTAATATTTTTAAGTCAGGTTCTGTATAATTTACAACTATGCAAAACTTGATTACATATTCCATAGCTTTTAAAGCACAGCCGTACTGATTCCTAGTGCGCTTGATTCATTTTAACAACCCCACCATGGTCTCTAGCCATGAGCTGGATTATAAAATCATATTTGGAGCAGAGAAGTCGGCTAATGGAAGCTAAAAAACGCCATCAGGTTACCAAAAAGGTTACTTTAGTCGGTGCACTGGTTAATGGAATTTTAGCTTTTCTACAGATTTCATCTGGCTTACTGGGAAACTCCCAGGCACTGCTGGCTGATGGTGTCCATACGCTATCTGATCTGGGCAGCGACTTCATTGTTCTAATGGCAACGACCCAATCGGCTAAGCCAGCCGATAAAGAGCACCCCTATGGTCATGGCCGTATCGAAACACTGGCTTCGGTGCTACTAGGATTAGTTTTAATTGGCGTTGGCGTTGGTGTTGGTTTTCGCGGTTTTAATAGCGTTTTTTCATTAAACCAGATTTCGCCAGAACCCTTTACTATATTTTTTGCAGTTATTGCCATTTTGTCTAAAGAAGGCCTTTATCGTTACACGCTTAAAGCGTCCAAACGTATACATTCGACTTTGCTCGAAACGAACGCATGGCATCACCGGTCAGACGCCTTATCGTCAATTATTGTTCTTTGTGGCATAGCCGCGCAGATGATTGGCGTGCCGTATATGGATTCATTTGCCGCGGCTATAGTTGCGCTAATGATTAGTATCATGGGATACAAGCTTGCTCGTAAAGCCTTAGACGAACTCATCGATACCAGTCTCGATAGTGAACTGGTAAAGAATATTCAGCACACCATTGAGAAAAAAGAGAGCGTCAAAGATGTGCATAGCCTGAGAACCCGATCAATGGGCGGCCAGGGCTATAT
>CAWVZP010000124.1:0-9018 GCA_963934675.1 uncultured Gammaproteobacteria bacterium
CATAACCAGCAAGAAAAAATTATGTGGCGCAGCTTATTTGAGCTGTCGAGCAACCGTAAGATGAGCTATCAGCGTCAATTGCGGGAAATGATTGTGACTGCAATTCTAGATAAAAAATTGCCACTCGATATCCCACTGCCGTCGTCGCGTGAACTAGCTCGACATTTGGGCATCGCTCGTAACACCGTGGTTTTGGCCTATCAACAATTAATTGACGAAGGCTATCTAGTATCGCGTGAGCGCAGTGGCTATTACATTGACCAAACTTTACTAGGTGGTCGAGTGAATCATCAGGTAGCTGATAAACAACCTGATGTTCAGCCTGATTGGAATAAACACATCAAGTATCGACCGTCTCAACAGCGAAATATTGTTAAGCCAATTGATTGGCAAAATTATACCTACCCATTCTTGTCTGGCCAACTTGATCCTAAACTATTTCCCGTTTCGGATTGGCGGGCGTGTTGTCGTCAGGCCTTGAGCGTGAGCGACATTGAGGATGTCACTCCCGATCACATTGATACAGACGATCCGTTACTCATTGAACAAATTCAGGCGCGTATCTTGCCTCGCAGAGGGGTTTGGGCTTCGCGTGATGAAATTTTAATTACAATGGGCGCTCAACAAGCTGTTTATATTCTTGCTGATTTACTGATTAGCAAAAATAGTCGCATTGGCGTCGAGAACCCGGGTTATACCGATGCGCGCAACATTTTCTCGCTGAAATCTCCGCAGGTCATACCAATAGATATTGATGAAAGTGGTGCCATGCCCGGTCCGGATATGCATAGTTGTGAGTTTGTGTTCGTTACGCCTAGCCATCAGTCACCGACCACGGTGACTATGCCACTGGCTCGGCGTAAACAGATCCTCGATGACGCTGAAACGCACGATTTTCTGATAATCGAAGATGACTACGAAAGCGAAATCAACTTTGTAGGTGAACCGACACCAGCGCTTAAAAGCCTTGATAAGAACAATCGTGTCATCTACATAGGAAGCCTGTCAAAAACATTAGCACCGGGTTTGCGTATTGGATACATGATTGCATCGCGTGAGCTCATTGCAGAAGCAAGAGCACTTCGACGGCTAATGATTCGCCACCCAGCCACTAACAATCAGCGCCTGGTTGCCTTGTTTTTATCGATGGGGCACCACGACTCGTTGATTCATCGTCTCAGTCAAACCTATCGAGAGCGCTGGCAAATGGTGGGCGATGCGCTCAACAAATACCTGCCCGAATCGACCAGAAAACCTTCTTTTGGGGGAACGTCATACTGGGTGGAGGTGCCCGAACAGGTAGACACACGAGAGCTCAAAAAGAAAGCACGTGAAGCCAGCATTCTAATCGAGTCAGGCGATATTTTTTTTATGCAGGATAACCCACCGCAGAATTTCTTTCGTTTAGGCTACTCATCAATCGCAGCTAATCGGATAGAACCAGGAATCAAGAAACTGGCAACTTTGATTCATGACATGCTTTAGATTGCTAACGAGATCAAGCACATTAATACTTTCCTAGCTGTATTTACTAACTACTCACCTCTGGCCCAATTGGTATTATGAAAAGGTGTTTTCTGGTACTACCGTAAAACAGCGACGAGATTATCGTAGCATAAATATAGTTAATCAATAATTATTATGAGCTTTAAAGTCTCGATTTTCTATATATTAAGTGCAGAAGACAACAACACAATTTCATTCTGCAATCGCTTGTATATTTGAGCGTTACATCATCAATACTAAAGATCAGGCTGGCCACTTCAGTCAGAACTTATTTAATCAATCACTAATTTAAAGCAAAACTGAGGAAACGCTTATGAAAATGACCCCAAGTGAAGCCTTTGTAGAAACCATGGTATCGAACAATGTCACCGACATGTTTGGCATTATGGGTTCTGCATTCATGGACGCAATGGATATATTCGCACCCGCTGGCATCCGATTAATCCCTGTTGTTCATGAGCAAGGAGCCGCGCACATGGCTGACGGTTATTCTCGTGCAACGGGCCGCCACGGTGTTGTTATCGGCCAAAATGGTCCAGGAATCAGCAACTGTGTAACCGCAGTTGCTGCTGCCTTTTGGGCGCATTCCCCCGTTGTCGTTATTACACCAGAGACCGGCACAATGGGTATGGGTCTTGGCGGATTTCAGGAAGCCAATCAATTACCCATGTTTCAAGAATTCACTAAGTATCAAGGGCACGTTAATAATCCGAACCGCATGGCTGAATTTACGGGCCGTTGTTTTGATCGCGCCATGTCTGAAATGGGACCGACACAGTTAAATATTCCTCGTGATTATTTCTACGGTGAAATAGATGTAGAAATTCCAAAACCACAGCGCCTCGACCGTGGTGCTGGTGGCGAAACTAGCCTAACTGAAGCAGTAGACCTTCTGGCACAAGCCAAGAACCCGGTGATCATCTCTGGCGGTGGCGTTGTTATGGCGGATGCCGTTGAAGAATGTAAAGCATTGGCAGAGCGTATAGGCGCTGCGGTTGCAAACACTTATTTGCACAACGATTCTTTTCCAGCAAGTCATGAACTTTGGGTCGGACCATTAGGTTACCAGGGCTCTAAAGCAGCAATGAAATTAATAGCTAAAGCTGATGTTGTGTTAGCGCTGGGTACTCGTCTTGGACCATTTGGAACCTTGCCACAACACGGTATGGACTATTGGCCAAAAGATGCCAAAATTATTCAAGTTGATGCTGACAATAAAATGCTCGGTTTGGTAAAGAAAATATCAGTGGGTATTTGTGGTGATGCAAAAGCTACAGCCGTTGCCCTACTGTCACGCATTCAAGATAAAGCCTTGGCAAGTGACGCCAACAAAGCAGACAGACTTGCTAACATTGCAGCTGAAAAATCGGCATGGGAAGACGAGCTCGATGGCTGGATTCATGAAAAAGATGCTTATAGCCTTGACGTAATAGAAGAGCATAAAAATGAGGAGGGTAGCTGGTTGCACCCACGACAAGTATTGCGTGAACTTGAAAAAGCAATGCCTAAAGACGTTATGGTATCAACCGATATTGGTAACATTAACTCAGTGGCTAACAGCTATTTGCGTTTTGAACGACCTCGTAGTTTCTTCGCGCCAATGAGTTTCGGCAACTGTGGTTATGCGTTACCGACTATGATGGGTGCAAAAGTGGCTTCGCCAGAGCGTCCCGCCGTTTCTTATGCGGGTGATGGCGCTTGGGGAATGAGCATGATGGAAACTTTAACCTGTGTTCGTCACAACATTCCGGTTACATCAGTTGTATTTCATAACCGTCAATGGGGCGCTGAAAAGAAAAATCAGGTTGATTTTTATAACCGCCGCTTTATTGCTGACGAACTCGAGTCAGAAAGTTGGGCAGAAATTGCCAAGTCAATGGGTGCTGAAGGTATTACTATCGACAAGCTTGAGGATGTTGGCCCTGCATTCAAAAAAGCGATTGATATGCAAATGAACGAAGGCAAAATGTGTGTACTTGAAATCATGTGTAGCCGAGAACTTGGTGATCCTTTTCGTAAAGATGCACTGGCTAAGCCCATTCGTTTTCTAGACAAGTATAAAGACTACGTTTAAACCGCTACTAAAAAATTAAGGCATTTGCTTATACAACAGCAGATGCCTTATTTTAAGCATCAATTATTAAAATAATTCAATGCCACGGCGCTCTGTGGCATGACCAACAGATAGGTTTTACTCGCAGAACCCATCATTTAAAACTATATCTGATTTTATAAATAGCATGGACATCGCTATCAGAAGAGGTATATTTGACTTTCCAAAATCTATTCAATTTAATTCTTACTTAGAAATAAGCATGGATTTGGTGCAATAACTATAATAAATATCGCATGTAATCATAACGACATAAAAACTAGCTAATATATATAAAAGCTGGCTCAATGTTTAAAAAAGAATAACCATCTTTAAAAGTTAGATACTTTCGAAAACAGCACAACAGGAGAGAAAATGAAAATCACTAAACTCACATCGCTTGCTAGCGCTGGTGCAGCCGCACTCATGCTAACAGCGGTGCCTTTTGCTTCGGCTAATGCTGCTAACTGCCCTGCAGTTACGGTAGCTAAAGACATGGGCATTCAAGGCCAATATCCACAACAATTCGAATTAAACGAATTCGAAAAACTTGCCAGTTGTAAACTTGCATTCAATAGCCATCCAGATTCGGCCGCTATGAATAGCCGCATTCATGGCAACCCTGAACTACCCTCACTTTCGGCGCGTCTACCAGCAGAACCCTTAGTAGTTGCACCTTACGATTCAATTGGAAAGTACGGTGGTACATTTGATGCGTTGTCAAACGCGACCGAATCGGGCACTTCTGACTTCATGGCTGTGCGTCACGTCAATCTGGTCCGTTATTCAGACGATCTTGAAACTATTGTGCCAAATGTAGCTAAAGGTTGGGAGTGGAACGAAGACTTTACCCAACTAACATTCTTCTTACGCAAAGGCCACAAATGGTCTGACGGAGCACCTTTCGGAGCTGCAGACGTTGAGTTCTGGTATGAAAATCTGTCAATTGACACGAATGTTCGTGAAAAGCCCAAGGACTATGTTCTTGTAGGTGGTGAGCCGATGACGGTCGATGTTATCGATGAACAGACAGTGCGTTTCAACCTTCCATCTCCGAAGCCCGGCTTGTTGTCTCATTTTGCTAATCATTATGCACAAGGCTTCCAGCCTAAGCATTTCCTTGGTCAGTGGCACCCAGCTGTTAATCCAGATGCCGATGCCAATGCACAAAAACTTGGTTTCGAAAATGGTTATGCAGCAATTGCCGCCTATTATGGCAGCTCTGACTGGATGGATACAGCGACCCCAATGTTGACAAACTCTGATAAGCTTTCAGTTTTGCCAGCACACGCTCACCCAACATTAGAAAGCCACATTGTTGTTGCGGAAAGCACTGAAGGTCGTCACTTCGTTGCTAACCCATATTTCTATATGGTCGACACTGCAGGTAATCAACTTCCTTACATCAGTGAGCAGGACGAGGTATTTGTTCCTACTGCCGAAGTTCGCTTACTGAAGCTAATGAATGGTGAAGTCACTTTCAAGCAACAGGCATTGAATCTTGACCATGCGCCACTGCTGCTAGAAAACCAGGAAAAAAGCAACTTTACGGTAGAGTTGAAACCTGAAGTCGCTATGTCGACCTTTGCCTTTAACGTAACGTCTGAAGACCTCGAAAAGCGTAAAGTTTTCGGTAACCTGAAATTTCGCCAGGCGATGTCTGTGGCCATCAATCGTGATGAAATCAACGAAGCTATCTTCTTTGGTACCGGTACTGCTCAGCAATATATTGGTTTTTCTCCGACTCCATCATTTGTCGATAAGAAGTGGACTCAGTATTACGCACAATTTGATCCGAAGTTAGCTAACGATTTGCTGGATGAAATTGGTTTGAAAGACGTCGATGGTGATGGCTTTCGAGATTTGCTTAATGGCAAGCCGTTAGTACTCAATCTTCAGGTCGCCACTCAGTCAATGTCAATCAAGCAAGTCGAGCTGATTGGTCAGCACTGGGGCGCTGTAGGCATCAACAATACGGTTAAGGAAGTTACCACGGATGAATTTCGTTCGTCCATGTCATCCAACCAACTCGATGTTACGATGTACTTAAAAGGTCAGCCACTGGCTGTTATCCTAGGCATTTCTGAATTATTTATTCCGCCTTACGATAACTACTTTAACCAGAGAACAGCCATGCTTTGGGGCGAATATGTCGACTCGGATGGTGCCTCTGGTGTGAAGCCACCGCCGTATGCTTATGAGATGATGGACGATATCAGTGCTTTTCAAGGTGCGACAGCGGGTACTGCTGAATCCAATCGACTGGGTCTAAAGCTGGTAAAAAACATGACTGAAAACCTACTCTTCATTGGTACTGTGAAGTCAGTTTCTCCAGTTTATCACAGCAACACGTTGAAAAACTTTCCTGAATATAAGACAGCGTCTTACTCATACTACAGGTCTTATCCTTACCGTGGCCCTCAGTGGTACATCGAAGAGTAATAACTCTTTTTAGAAGATGATTCTGTCCACGGCTATCTTTTATAGATAGCTGTGGATTATTACTGTCTACAGGTTATGCTCGGTCAGCATTACTAAGCCGATCTCACAAAAATAAGTAAGGACGTAGACACAAATGCAATTCTTTCGCTTCGCTCTCACACGTGCATTTTTAGCAATTTTCACGTTAATTATGGTCTCTCTGATCGTTTTTAGCTTGATGGAGCTCGTGCCGGGTGATTGTGCCGAACGCTACCTCGCTTTCAAAAGCTCTCAAGGTGGGGCAATAACCATTGCCGACATCGATGCAGAACGTGCGCGTCTGGGCTTAGACCGACCTTACATGGTGCGCTGGGGAAGCTGGATTATGAACGCTTTTCAGGGTGAGTTTGGTAGAAGCTGCATTCTACGCCTTGATATTAGTGAGCTGCTTGGCCAGAAATTTTGGATTAGCCTCGCAATTTGCCTTACCTCGCTAATAGTTGCTTATCTAATTGCTATCCCCGTTGGTATTATTTCAGCCACCTCAAAAAGCCCATGGTTAAACAACAGCCTTAGACTGGTTAGTTATCTAGGCTTGGCGATACCTAATTTTTTACTGGCACTCATGATCATGCTGTTTTCGACCGTATATTTCGGAGACACTTTAACCGGACTGTTTTCTAAAGAATTTCGTGATGCGGCTTGGTCTTATGATCGGGCCATGGATTTTCTGTCGCGAGCCTGGCTGCCAGTCTTTATTCTGGCTTGGTCGGCGACGGCATTCGCAATTCAGACCGTACGCGCGTTAATGTCTGATGAAGTTGGTAAATTGTACGTTACAGCCGCTGCAGCACGCGGCGTTAGTGGACGAAGACTGCTGTGGCGTTACCCCGCACGGCACTCTCTCGGGCCCATTATTAACTCGCTCGGGTTTGATTTAAACCGAATTTTTAACGAGTTACCGATTGTCGCGCTGATTTTAACTCTCACCGAGGCAGGATCTCTGCTGATCGAAGCGCTTGCTCTGTCCAACGATCAGCAGTTAGCGGGGGCGATTATTTTTATGCTAACCGCTAGCATTGTAGCGCTCAATTTTGTCACTGATATTATCCTCGCGCTCACCGACCCGCGCGTTCGTCGCAGCATCCTGGGGTAAGTTGAGATGACCAATACCACTACTAAGAATAACGCTACGGCTAATGTTGACGTGAATGTTAACCAAAAACTCAAAGAAGCCTATTTTACTGCTTCTCAGGGTCAGCTGATCTGGGCTCGATTTAAAAAACAAACAGCTGCTATGGTTGGTGCTGGCGTTCTCATCGCTTTAATTCTGGCAGGTTTTTTTGCGCCCTTCCTGACACCCTACGACCCAACGATTGACGGACGCAATAAGGACTATGTGTATGGTGCTCCCAATGTTCCATCATTCTGTGATAGTAACGGCTGCTCTCTGAGACCTTTCATCTATAGCTATAACCGGACTCGTTCGATCCAAACAAATTTCCGTTGGGTGACCGAGATCGACACGGATGCCCGACGTTACCTCGTTTTCTTCCCCGAAGGAGATGAATATCAATTGTTAGGAATGAATTTTAATACGCATTTATTCGGCGTCGATACTGGCAAGATCCATATATTCGGCACTGACTCAACCGGTAAGGACATCTATTCCCGAACGCTCCATGCGATCAACACATCACTAGCAGTAGGAACGATCGGGGTTTTTATTGCTTTTGTACTGGCTTTGATCATTGGCGGTATTTCGGGTTATTACGGTGGGTGGATCGACTCTGCATTACAGATGATGACCGATACAGTGCGAACGATTCCGGCCATTCCATTATTTATGGCGCTGGCCGCATTCATGCCCGATACCTGGAGTTCGGAAACTCGATTTTTATTCATCTCAATTATTCTTGGATTTGTCGGCTGGCCCACACTGGCAAGACGGGTTCGAACGCATCTATTGACCGAACGCAATCAGGAGTACGTGCTTGCTGCGCAATTGTGCGGTGCTTCTGCAGGTCATGTTATCCGACGCCACCTGTTGCCAAGCTTTACCAGTTATATCATTGTTGACTTGATCATTTCATTTCCATACATGGTGCTCTCTGAAACGGCGCTGAGCTTTATCGGACTCGGCTTGAAAGATCCGGTTAATTCTCTCGGTGTCATGTTGCAAAACGTCACTGACCCGGACGTGTTACTGAATTACCAGTGGCATTTCATCCCTGTCTTATTCTTCATTACCCTGGTGTTAGCCTTCGTGTTTGTCGGTGATGGCTTGCGTGATGCCGCCGATCCTTATGCGGATACTAAAAAATGAGCCTGCCATTAATTTCAGTCAAAGACCTTACTTTAAGTTTTCGCACCGACGAAGGTTTAGTCAAAGCAGTCGATCAAGTCTCTTTCGATATAGCGCCTGGTGAAGTTATGGGCTTGGTGGGTGAGAGTGGTTCAGGTAAATCTGTTACCGCCAAATCCCTGATGCTACTCAACCCTGACAATGCAGTCTATGATCCCAAAAGCAGTATTACCTTAAATGTCGATGATAAATCGATTGATGTTTTTTCACTCAAAAAGCCAAGTGAGCAAATGATCATACGGGGAGGCGCCATTTCAATGATTTTTCAGGAACCTATGGCCAGTTTTGCACCTGCAATTTCAATCGGTGAGCAGATGGTGGAACAGCTCATGATTCATTCCACAATGACTCGGGCCAGGGCCAAAGAAATTTCCATCGAAATGCTTACTCGTGTCGGCATTCCTGATCCAGCTCAACGTTTCGGTCAATATGCATTTGAATTTTCTGGTGGTATGCGTCAACGAGCAATGGTCGCGATGGCTCTATCGACTAAACCAAAGTTACTCATTGCAGACGAGCCCACAACCGCCCTTGATGTGACAATCCAAGCGCAAGTCATCGACTTGATGAAAGATTTGGTAAAAGAATTTCACATGGCCATTTTATTTATCACTCATGATTTGGGTGTCATTGC
>CAWVZP010000125.1:0-8990 GCA_963934675.1 uncultured Gammaproteobacteria bacterium
AACCATCACATTTCCCAGCCGGTGGTAACAGCAAACCTCGTTCTACTATTATGGTCGTTCAACGTAAAGACGGTGGCATCATCGGCGCTTAATTATCCGCACTGACCAATGAAGTACGCTATTAAAATTCTTTAAAGAAAAATTTTATATATCGGCCAACTCCGTTCTACAGAGTAGAGCGGAGTTTGTTTTTTCTCAGACTTAATCATAAAAAGGATTTAACGCTGATTTTCAATCTCTAATTGATATTGTTTCGGGCTCTAAAAATATCGATTTAGGGCCAGATAACAGGCTTTTGTGGGATGATTTATAGCTCGAATAAATGAGTTATCTGGGTCTGATCCGAATCACGCGGAGACTGGCTATTGCTTAAAAACTGATCAGCCAGGCCTGGTGTTTGCCAGACTCTCAAGCAACATGATTTGCTCAAACCAGTCTGTCAGGGCAGGGCGGCCAGCTCGCCAGTCCAGATCGGCAAATCGAAAGTCCAGATAACCCAAAACGCAAGCGACCGTAATCTCTCCGATTAATGGTGTAGGCTCGAACTGATTACAAATGCTTTCCAGCTTATCGAGCCCGCGTTGGACTTTTTCATTTTGGAAATCTATCCAAGTTTGCCAGCGTAATTGCTCAGGGCGGAAAGTCGTTTCGTAGCGTAAAGCTACCGATAAGTCGAGCATGCCATCGGCGAGCGCTTGAAGCCCGAGCGTGCGAAACCTTCGGTTTGCATCGGAGGGGAAGAAAGGCCCGTCGGCCAGATCATTCAAATACTCGCAAATCAGCGGTGAGTCAGACAAGCTGTCACCATTGTCCAGTTTTAGGGCTGGCAGCATGCCGAGCGGGTTAACCGAATTCAGGTCGCCATTATTGGAAACTGGTGATACCGCGCCAGCATCCACAAGCGTAACAGAGTCCTGAAGCCCCAGCTCAATGATGAGGATTCGAACCTTGCGAGCGAAAGGTGAAGCAGGTGCAAAGATAAGTTTCATAGCGAAAGCCATTGTCGGTGTAATGAGTTGCTATTGAACGTTAGATTGATTGCGAAGGCAATATTGCCGAGGCGTGGATGGTTGTTATTTTATTCTTTAAAATCATTAAAGGTTAACGACTCCTTTCTTTCCTTGGTAGTGTGAGTAACGTAGATTCAAATCCTCGGTTCGGTTAGGCTGTGTTGGACCAAAAAAAATAGTCTTTCCATATTACATATCAATAGTCTTGTTGTGATTTAAAAGAGGCCCAACTTTATGTACTATAATTTAACGATTACAGATCTATCAGTTTAGTGCTTTGATAATATTTATTTTTAACATTGGGGATGAGATTTGTCTCTGCATGACAGTAAGTGGCACGCGCCACAAAATTCGTGCCCTAATTATTAAGTTAATCTAACACTTTGCCTATATCGGTAGCCGTGCTACTGAGTGACGCTGGCAGATTTTTTATCACCTGAAACATTTATTAGTTCATATTCAAAGGAATATCATGCCTGTTTACCTCATCCGCCACGGTCAGTCTGAATTCAACGCAGCTTATATGCAAGGTAGTCCGGATCCGATGATTTGGGATGCACCGCTCACAGCGCTTGGTTGCGAACAGGCCCGTCAGGTGCGAGCAAAGATAATCGATCTTGGTATTCAACAGGTTTTGACAACGCCGCTCACCCGTGCAATTCAGACGGCAAAGATAATCTTCGACGGGATCGCACCGATCACGATTATCCCAGACCACCGTGAACTGTTAAGCCACAGTTGCGATGTCGGGGTGTCCCCAACAGTTCTCCGCAACACTTTTCCCGAAATGTCATTTGAAGGGTTGGCAGAGGTTTGGTGGCATCAGGGTCCCAAAAACAATGATGGCGTCCCGGTTGAACCCCTTGACCTCTTCCAAAACCGTATCGACGCATTTGCCGACCTTATAGCCGTCATGCCCGATCGTCCGCTGGCCATCGTTGGTCACGGTAACGTCTTTAATGCACTTGCCGGGTTCAAAATGAGTAACTGTGAAATCAAACAGTACAATGGAGAACGCCCGACCGGCCCCCTTACTTTTAGCTAACCTATCTTTAGGCTAATCTGACAACAACTCTTTAAAAAACAGGCAGTCGAGTGACTTAAAGAGGGTTACTTATATATCCCTATTGATGAAGTTTTAAATTTGGTCCAAAACTTCTCACGCCCCTTGAGAAAAGCAGTAGTCGTCATGGTAAAAAACGAATACGTTTAAACAGAGTTATCCTTTTCTGGTTACCTTGCAACTTTAACCGAATCTAAAATATAGCTATCCGATGGACGATGTCTTGGCAGTGCTATTTTTTATTATGACGAGCGTTCTATAAAGGTGGGAAAATCTTTTCACAAGCTTGGATATCATGCACCCACTGGTTTCGAGATGTTCGGAGTGCAGTCCATCGGCTTGTTGCCGTGGATCACTAGGTTGGCCCGCCTTTGCTGCCTGTTCACTACGTCGTTTAATGCTGGCGTGATCTGAGTCAGTTAAGCTATCCGCTATTTCGGCTCGTATCGGGCTGTTCTGGTCACAATTGGAATGATCCGTAAACGGGCCAGAGGTATTAGAGATGCCGAGTATTTTAAACTCAAGATTAGACAATCTTCTTTGCCGAATGATCAGTCTATGTTTTACGCATAACTTGAGTTTCTTTACTCACAGAAGCGGAGAATAACCAACAGACAGAGCATAGATTCTGGATTGAATTTCGCAGTTGATATTGACGAATAGGCCTTTTATATTTCTTATACATTGAGTCAGATAAGGTACACTTCATGGCTCTTTGAATATCATTGCGTGCTGGAGTTTGAAGCTCGATGTATAACCGGCATTTCGGTCTGACCGAAGATCCCTTCTCGATAGCGGCCAATCCGCGATTCGTCTATTTGAGCGCTTGCCATCGTGAGGCGCTCGCGCACTTGCTCTATGGCCTGCGTTCCGATAGCGGATTCGTGCTGCTCAGCGGTGAAATCGGTGCCGGAAAAACCACTATGTGCCGTTGCTTGCTTGAGCGGCTACCTGAGCACACCGATGTCGCTTTCATCCTGAACCCGCGGGTCACTGTTGTTGAGTTGCTGTCGAGTATTTGCGATGAGTTACACATCAATGCGCCGGAAGGTGTTAGCGTTAAGGCCTATGTCGATGCGATCAATCAGGATTTATTAAGTCGGCATGCGGCAGGACGCAGCACGGTGGTTATTGTCGACGAAGCGCAAAACTTGAGTTACGACGTGCTCGAACAACTGCGTTTGCTCACCAACCTTGAAACCACTGAACGCAAACTTTTGCGCATCATTCTTATTGGTCAGCCAGAGCTCGATCACATGTTGCGCCGCCCCGAATTTCGTCAACTGGAGCAACGCATAACAGCGCGGTTTCATCTCGGGCCATTGGCAAAGACTGAAATTCAGCCCTATATTTCACACCGCCTAGCCGTAGCGGGTTGCGATGAACCTGTTTTCTCAGCGGCTGTAGTCGCGCGAATATTTGATCACACCGGTGGCATACCGAGACGAATCAATAACATTTGCGATCGTTCTTTACTCGGCGCCTATGTGCGCTCAAAGCGTCGGGTGGATCACCCCATACTTAAAGTTGCCGCACGTGAAGTTGAAGGCCGACCACTGCAAACGAAACGTCGCAGACCGACATTGGCAGCCAGCGTGTTATTGGTATGTGTCACCGTATTGATTTTGGTGCAAACGGATAGACTGAAACCGGGGCGCTGGATCACCGAGCCAGTGGCCATGGCTTCGGCTCTCAATTTTGGTGCCGGAGGCATGCTTGAAAAGGCAGATGACACGACTAAATCCGACTCTGCAAATACCGCCATAAGCATTACGTCTAGACAAGGCATGGTGGCAGATAACGAGCTTCTCCCCTGGCCAAAGCTTGCCAAAATTAATGCAGCCACGTTGAATGCCGCTTATGCCACCCAATTCGATAACTGGGGGCTTTTGCCCGCTCCCACTAATGACAGCCTATGCGGGCATGCCGAGCGGAATCAGCTAATCTGCTTCAAGAGTTTTGCCAACCTGGCTAGCCTAGCCAATTATGATCGCCCCGCTATTTTGACATTTCATACACAGAGCGGCGAAGCCTATTACCTTACCTTGGTTAAGCTCGATGACCGAAGCGCAACCCTGATGTTTCCCGGTGGGCCGGTTCGGGTTGGGCTGAAAGACATTGAAGCGCGCTGGCGCGGAGAGTTTCGATTGTTATGGCGCACAGCACCACAAGGGGCTAACTTGCTGATGCAGGGCAGTAGCGGCCCCGCGGTGAGTTGGCTGACCGAGGCATTAATCGGTGCAGGGTTATCAGGAGTCGAAAAAACTGAGTCATTTAATGGTGCGGTGGTGCGCGCAGTCCAAAGTTTTCAGCAGGCACATGGTCTGAAGGCCGATGGCATTGTCGGCCGGCAAACCATTATCCAGCTAAACACGATGAACGTTTCTGGTATTCCACGGCTTGTTTCACACCCCCTATCGACGCTTGGCGCACACAATGAAAAGAAGCGTAATCAAAACCTAGAAATAGGCGTGACTGGCTGACATGTCTTTCATCCTCGATGCCATAGCGCGCTCAGAAGCAGAGCGCAGACAACTGGAAATACCCAGTGCCGATAACCTAGCCTTGCCAGACGGGCCGGTCGTTAAAAGCCGTAAACCCTGGATTTTTTTGCTACTCGTTATTGCTTTACTGTTTAACGGTGTCCTGCTGTATTTGCTGGTGGAACCTGCCGATATTGCGTTTTTTAGTGGCGCTGAATCGACGCCTGAACTGGCGTCAAATCCACCTCAAAATTACACGGCAATGGTCCCTATTATTTTATCAAGGGCAAAGGATATAGCAAAGGATTCAGCTGACGAGTCTACATTGGCCCCAATTGTAACTGTTGAAAAAACTACAGAGCCCAAAGTATCATTAACGGCGGCAAAAGTGGTGCCGAATAAGGGCGGCAACGGTAATAAAAACGATGTGAATAATTCATCCTCAAAAGCCATGGCAATTATTACCCCCATTCAACCAAAAAAGGCACAGCCAGAAAGCAATGAAATAGCTGTTTCAGCCTCAGATAGAGCAGTAGTAGAAGCCATAGAAATTACCGAGGTAAACAATGCCTCTGCCGACACGGAAGAAGGGTGGCTGCGTGTCGAACCTGACAGCCTGACACGGGAGATTGGCCATCAACCCCAGGCAGCTTCTGCCCAGCGTAATAATCTTGCCTCCGGTGTGCTTACTTATGTCAAAAGCTCGCAAGAGCTGCCAGATTCGGTGCGAAAAGACCTGCCAAAAGTAGTTTTCTCAGGCCACCTGTATTCATCTAGTCCCAAGTCCAGTATTGTCTTTATCGGTAATGGCAAACCCGTGGTGACTGGTCAGCAGATAGAAGACGAACTCGAGTTGTATGAAATTACCGCGAGTGGTGTCATCGTGAAGTTCCGTCGATATCTGATTGAAGTGGGCGTTCTGCAAAACTGGGCGTTGAATTAATAGCGCGAAAATATTATAGGCATAGAGATATTTCTGCCAGACTTAACTTTTCAACGCCACGTAGGATTTTTGAGGCAATTGGGGTTTTCTAAAATATGTGCATCTAAGTTATTGTGTCTTTAAATTAAGTAGATGGCGTTTCAATGGCACGACCAACTCACGTGCCAGCGTTACAACGCGACCCTTTCCGGCGCTTCTTACCGTAATAGACAAGCGATCAAAATCAATATCCTTAACTCTCAACCGCATACACGCCATTAACCGAAGCCCGGAGCCATATAACCGGCAAGCCGCTAGCCAGTAAATATCATTCAATTTGGATAACAAGTTATCTACCTGAACGAGTACGAATACTCACTTATGTTGCTGTTTGCTCTCGCACTATTCTTAGTATTGCGCTCATTTTTACCGTGCGTTTTCTTATTTATCTCCTTTGATGACCATACACTGTAAGAAAAACTGACAACTAAATTAATTAATTGTAAAAAAATCTTACATGTCTAGATATGACTTTAGTAAATTTTTTCGATAAGTTACTGAATATTAACAGTAATTATTATTTGGTTTATTTATTGCAGTATCTGCTGGATGTAAATAGTAGCCTTAATGAAGTTAGCGCTACCGGTTACGGCTTAGAGAACAGTTTTATTTATTTATAAAGGAAATGTAATGCTAAAAAAATTATTGCCCATTTTTTTTGTTGGTTTTGTTGGTTTTGGTACGCATGCTAGCCCGACTGTATATTCAGGCGCTATTCTAACAATGGGCGAAAATTCAACCGTGCATGGCGACCTTGCAGTAGTCGCAGCTGCTACATTCGGCGCGGCCTCAAAGGTTGGTGGCAACCTTGTAACTGGAGGTGCTTTAACGCTTGGTGCTGGTGGAGAGGTTGGTGGTGATCTTATTTCTGGTGCCGCAATAATCGTTGGTACGGATTCAAAGATTAAAGGGAACTTAACGTCTTTATCTACCGTAGACCTTGGTGCGCAGGCATCTGTTAAAAGTGCAGTGACGGCTGGAACCACTCTAGCGCTGGGTGCCTTTGCGCAAATCGGCCCCGATAATGTTTTGGATGCCAATGGCCTTGTTGTCCAACACCGGGCCGGAACTACCGCTACCATTCCTGGTACTGCCACGGTTAATGGCGGTAACGGCTCGATTAATGAAGGGACGGCATTTACTAAAGACGAAACTGATGTCATAGAAGATCTGATTGCTAATCGGAAAGACCAACTGACTGAGTATCAAAAAACAATGAGTGACAAGGTATCAACCCACGAGCTTCCTGTAACGATCGTCAAAGACAGAACTATTACACCTGGCGTTTACCATGCAACTGCTCTGACGACGGCTGCGGGCATAACCCTAAAGTTTGATGCTACGAACACGACTAAACTTGAAAATGCTGTATGGATTATCAATGTCGATACTTTCATTAACCTGGGTGCGAACCTTAAAATGTCTTTTGTGGGCAATTCGAATGGCACCATTATATTTAATTCAGGTAGTCACACAGCCATAGGCGCAGGCTCGGAGTTGATAGGCACTATTTTTGCGAATACTGACATCACCACCGGTGCAGGCATGAAGCTAAAAGGCGAAGCAAAAACAGGCCTTGGCAGATCATGCGGTGGTCTGTTTAGTACTAATGGGGCCATTACATTAGGTGCTGGTAACGAAATTGGGTCGGAGGGTTGCAAGTCATATTTTAATAGCCCAGTCGCTCATTCAGTCGTTCATACTGGACCAGCCCGCCGTCCGGTTAATCTTAGAGCGGCAGGGGAATTTACAATATTGGCAAAAGCAGGTATTACAAATACCGGTCTTCATAAAACGGACATTACAGGGAATATTGGTTCTAGCCCCATTGCCGCTAGATTCATGGATAACGTTTACTGCAGTGAAATAAAAGATGGCAAAATCTATGGAGTTGATGCTAGTTATGCTGGTGGAATGAAAGGCACAGAATGCTCTCGTGGTAACGCACCGGCTAAGACTCTAGTGGACAATGCGGTACTCGACATGGGTGTTGCCTATACTGATGCGGCTGGCAGGACTGCTCCTGACTATAGCGAATATGGTGCTGGAAAAATCAGTGATGGACGCCCACTAATGCCTGGTCTTTATAAATGGGGAACCAATGTCGTGATGGATAAAGATATAAGGCTTGTGGGTGGCGAAGATGATGTTTGGATTTTTCAAATATCGGGTAATTTTTATCAGGCAGGCAGCACGACAATGACATTAGAAGATGGTGCCATGGCGAAGAATGTCTTCTGGCAGTTGACTGAAAATGTAGCGCTGGGTGATGATGCTAAGTTCATAGGCGTTGTTCTTGCTAAAACACACATTGCACTAAACCCGCTTGCAGAGGTTAATGGTAGGCTGTTATCTCAGACCCAAGTAACCTTGCAAGACAACGTAATTAATCAAGGTGATGAACAGTAAACTGCTTAAATTAAAATGTTGAAAAGGATCCTCCGGGTTTTTTTTAGAGGAACTACCAGCCAAGCGAGAACCCAGGTTTTGCCTTTATTACACTACATGGGAAGTTGTGATGTAACCTTAAAACCTTAGGTTTTACAGAGTGGGGGGGGGCAGGTGTTGTTTTTTTGGCTAATAGGGAACCTAGGATCTTGAATCTTGAGTTCACATAAAAAGATTTAGAGCAGCGCAATGGACTGCACTGTTCGTTGCTAAGTAAAAGTCCTGATTTGGTGTAATTACTCACTTCCTATAGTCCCATCAGAGCCCTCTGAATCGTGATCAGTGCATTGATACTTTGTTTTCCATGGTTTGGAAGTAGAGAGTCAATTCTTGAATCTTGAATGAAGCGCGTAATTAAGTTAAGGTCAATTAGTTTCTAGACCACTACGAGTTGTTTTCCCTGGCCGTTGTATCATTTGACTTCGCGAGGTGATGGACGAGATGACGTATATTTGACCGATGACGATTGGGCGTTGTTCTTGTCAGTCTTGGAGTAATTTTAAATTATAGAGTCAGATAACTTTAGGTGTTAGTTGCTATTCTTTGTTTCATTGCAAAAGGAGTTTGCCAATGCCAAGAAAGCTGCGTTTTATTATACCAGGTGGTCCTGTCCATATAGTTCAAAGAGGGCGTAGCCGTGAGCCAGAGTTTTATGATGAGGCTGACTACCGGGTTTATCTCAGTCGATTAAAAGAAGTGGCTGAAAAATACCAATGCCAAATTCATGCCTATGTGTTGATGACAAATCATATCCATTTGCTGGCAACGCCATTAGATATTCAAGGCATTACTAGAATGATGCAATATATTGGACGGCATTAGGCTCCCTACATTAATCATACTTATGGTGGAAGTGGTTCGATTTGGGAAGGACGCTATAAAGCAAACCTAGTTTAGGATGACCGATACCTATTAACCTGTATGCGTTATTTAGAATTAAATCCGATATGCGCTGATATGGTCACTAGTCCTGAACAATATCAATGGTCAAGTTTCCATCGGAA
>CAWVZP010000126.1:0-8775 GCA_963934675.1 uncultured Gammaproteobacteria bacterium
TTTTTTGTGGCTGGCTTGTTTTGTGGGTTAATAGCAAACGTAGATTGAAAGTTACACCTGAGTTACACCAGAGAGATAACTACTAAAGCGAGTGATATGGACTTAACGGTAAGTCATTGATTTATAATGGTGCCCGGGGCCGGAGTCGAACCGGCACGGTATTTCTACCGAGGGATTTTAAGTCCCTTGCGTCTACCAATTTCGCCACCCGGGCATTAATGAAGGGTGGTCTGTTCTAATCTAACCTATTTAGTGTGACAGCAGTAGCTATCAACTAACATTAGTAATGTCATTCTGACATCGCTGCTAGACTTTTCTGATTTGCCGTTAAGACAAAATATGGAGGCTGAGGGCGGAATCGAACCGCCGTTCACGGCTTTGCAAGCCGCTGCATGACCACTCTGCCACCCAGCCATAAATATTATACTATACTACTTTACTTCTTAGCTAAAACCAAAAAAAACCTCGACTAGGTCGAGGCTTCTAATTTGGAGCGGGAAACGAGATTCGAACTCGCGACCCCAACCTTGGCAAGGTTGTGCTCTACCAGCTGAGCTATTCCCGCGAAGAAGCGACATTCTATACAAACACTTAATAGTGTCAAGCTGCCATGTGCTTTTAATGAAGTTATTTTTTCATCCATTTTCAGTAATCACTGGCCATGCTGCTTTTAGGTAAAGAACCATTGAAATAATGGTGAAAATTGCAGCTAAATAGTAAAAACCTAATCCAATTTCGAACATGGAGTAGCCAAAAAATGGTTCAGCATAAATCATCAGAAGTAAAGAGGATAACTGAGCCGTAGTTTTTACCTTTCCGATGAACGACACTTTTATGGTCGCTCGACTACCTAGCTCTGCCATCCACTCTCGAAGAGCTGACACTGTTATCTCTCTAGCAACAATAATGACTGAGGGTAAGGCAACATAAATACTCGGATTAGCCTCAACGATTAATATTATGGCGGCGACAACAATAAGCTTATCAGCTACCGGGTCGAGAAACGCGCCGAAGGCCGACTCTTGCTTTAGCATGCGTGCCAGATAACCATCCACCCAGTCTGAAAAGCAGGCCAAACCAAAAATGACGGCAGCAATTTGGTTAGACCACGAAAAAGGTAAATAAAATACAACAACGAGAAGCGGGATTAGCGCAATGCGTAATAAAGTAATGACGGTGGGAAGCGTAATTTTCATGGTGCCATCTTGAAACGAGTCAATTAAATCCGAATAATATTAGCGCCGGCCTGATGATAATTGGTGTGACGGTATAGACTACTGTAAGGGTGAGATTATCCATTAAAAGTATCATAGATTACTTGCGCGGTCTCTCGATTAATGCCCTTGATCACCATTAACTCTTCTATACCAGCTGACTGCACGCCCTGGAGCCCGCCAAACTTATTCAGCAGTAACTGCCTCTTTTTTGCACCGATACCCGGTATCTGTTCGAGTCGAGATGTGTTGCGGGTCTTGGCCCTGGCTTTGCGATGACCGGTGATTGCAAAACGATGGGCTTCGTCGCGGATTTGCTGAATCAGTAATAATGCTGGAGAGTCCAGTGGGATATCCATTCGCGCATAATTTTCGTCGATAATATCTTCATAGCCGGCTTTTCTGTCAGGACCTTTTGACACGCCAAATACGCGCATGTTTTGCTTAACTGAAAAAATATTCAGGTCTTCCATTACGTCTAGGGAAACATGCAACTGCCCCTTGCCACCATCGATAAGTATCAGATCAGGTAGCAGCGTTTCATTGTCTTTGCGTTTGGTATATCGCTTTTCAAGCACTTGCTTCATCGCAGCGTAGTCGTCCCCTGCTTGAACATCGTTAATGTTATAACAACGATACTCTGATTTGACTGCGCCTTCTCGATTAAACACAACGCAGGACGCTTTTGTTGATTCTCCCATGGTGTGGCTAATATCGAAACACTCTATTCGATCCGGCGCGGGCTCGAGATGTAGCTCTTCAATCAAAGATTGAAAACGTTTATCTAAGTGACTGGCTGATAACAAGTGCACCTTGAGTGCTTGCTTTGCATTATTGACCGCATTTTCTAGTGCATGACGACGCTTTTCTCTAACACTTTGGGATAGCTTCACTTTCTTTTCTGCCAAACCACTCAACGTGTCTTCTAATAGCGCTTGGTTTGGTAATACATGGCTGACTATAATTTCACCTGGTGATGGGTGACGAGAATAATGCTGCATGATGAACGCTTCGATCAACGTTGGTTCAGTCGCATCAAGTTTTGTTTTGCTGATGAACGGCTTGTTGCCTAGTGATGTTCCGTTTCGGATCATGAATAGTTGAATGCAACAAACATCTTGTTCCACTGCGCAAGCAATGATATCGATATCAGTACGGAAATCGGTAACAAACTGTTTTTCTGTGATACGGCGCAACATCTCGATTTTGTCGCGAGTTTGGGCCGCCTGCTCGAAGTCCAGATTACGTGAAAATTGCTCCATTAGCGTCACTTGCTGGTTAATCAAGGTGTCATTCTCACCTTCTAAAAAGAGTCTCGCCTGGTCAATCTGTTTCCGGTAGTTCTCTTCGTCGGTGTGATTAACACAGGGACCGGTACAGCGCTTAATTTGATATTGCAAGCAAGCACGGCTGCGATTTTGCATGACCGTATCTTCACAGTTGCGTAACTGAAAAATACGCTGGACATGACCTATCGTGTAACGGATCGCTACGGCACTTGGAAACGGGCCAAAAAAAATGCCTTTTGCTTTGTTGATTTTGCCCCGGTAAATTTTCAGGCGTGGATATTTGTGATTGGTGAGGCAGATATAGGGATAACTTTTGTCATCTTTAAACAAAATATTATATCGAGGGTTGAAGTTTTTTATTAGATCATTTTCAAGTATTAATGCTTCGCTTTCAGTCCTTGTATTGATCACTTCAATGTTATTGATATTGCTCACCAGTGACATGATGCGAGTTGAAAGACCAGTCCTACGGAAGTAGCTAGACAGTCTATTTTTTAAGTTTTTTGCCTTGCCGACATAAATGACCTTTTGTTGTCGGTCAAGCATACGGTAAACGCCTGGCTTGGTACTAACGGACGACAAAAAAGATTTGTAATCGAAGGGCTGGGTAACGATTACAGGGTTATCTACTATTGAACTATCAGTCATTGAATCATCAATTATTAAATTGTCAGTCATTGAGAAACGCTGCGGTCTTATTCAGAACCTGCAAATTCAACCATGCCTTGTTCGACCGCAATTTTAAGTAGGTCAACTTCGTTATGTGCGCCCAGTTTTTCAAATAATCGAAGGCGATAAGTGCTAACTGTTTTTGGGCTTAGGCAAAGCTTTTCGGACATTTGTAAATTACTTAATCCGTGAGATATCATTAACATCACTTGGAATTCGCGACGAGACAACTTGTCGATAGGATTTTCTTCATTGCCGGGTAGTAAAGATAGCGCTAGCTGCTGAGCAATGGTGGGTGCAATGTAAGCTCCACCGTCGCTGACAATCTTTATTGCCTCGATCATTTCGGCTACGGCACATTCCTTGGTTAAATAACCTTTCGCACCAATTTCTAACATACGCTTAGGAAACGTTTTTTCGGTATAGATGGTGAGCGCGATGATTTTTTGTTTGGAGTTACGCTCAAGAATACGCCTGCAGGCTTCGACACCCCCAATACCCGGCATGTTTACGTCCATCAAAATAACATCAGGTTTAAGTTTATGGGCTAATTCAATACTATCTTCACCACAACAAGCTTCGCCGACTATTTCAACTTGCTGGCTATCTTCGAGTAAACGTTTAATGCCCGTTCTGACAAGGGTATGGTCGTCTGTTAGTAAAACTGTGATCATTAAACTGCCCTCAGCTATTTTGTGGAAGTTTAACACAAGGTTATTACCTTATGTAAGCCTCTCCTACAAACACGATCAATTATGCGATGCCTATAAAAGGCGTGTTTTTTGTGCCTGTTTCTACACTTGAACCAACAGTAAATTCAAAACTTTCACTACCAGGAAATGCTGCAATGGCTAAAAAATCTAGCTTTAGACGCCCCCTTTAAAAGCGCACTAATACCGATCCCCAGGTGAACCCACCCCCGAACGCCTCCAGTAATAACAACTCGTTTTTCTTAATACGACCATCTCTTACGGCAACATCAAGTGCCAGCGGTACTGACGCCGCCGACGTATTGCCATGTTTATTCACTGTGACCACTACTTGCTCCATCGGCATCTTCAGCTTTTTAGCCGTGGCAGCAATAATTCGAATATTCGCCTGATGCGGTACTAACCAATCAATATCTGACTTCATCATATTGTTAGCAGCCAGCGTTTCATCCACGATTCGACCCAAAGTGTTAACCGCTACTTTGAATACTTCGTTGCCACGCATTTCAACAAAGGCTAAGCCCGCTTTAACCTTGTCGTAACCATCGGCTATGCCGTAGGGCACACGCAATAAATCTTCATATTGACCATCGGCATGTATGTGGGTAGAGAGAATGCCAGTTTCTTCACTAGCTTCTAGTATGACTGCGCCTGCACCATCGCCAAATAAAACACAGGTAGCGCGGTCCTCCCAGTTGAGAATCTTTGAAAAAACTTCAGCGCCAATAACCAGCGCCTTATTGCTGCTACCCGACTGAATGAATTTTTCAGCAACTGTGAGTGCATAAATGAAACCAGAGCAAACCGCCTGTATGTCAAATGCAGGGCAACCATGAATACCCAAACGAGCTTGTAAGATGCAGGCAGAGCTAGGGAAAATTTTATCCGGCGTTGATGTTGCCAAGATAATCAGGTCGATTTCCGATGCATCGATGCCAGCCGCTTCAATAGCTAAGCGCGATGCGCCTTCAGCAAGGTCGACTGTTGTTTGGCCATCAACAACAATATGACGTTGTTCAATACCGGTTCGCTCGCGAATCCACTGGTCATTGGTATCTACAAATTTTGCGATGTCATCATTAGTCATCACATTTTCAGGGAGATATCCACCTGTGCCTGTAATACGAGCGTAAGTCATTACTTCACCGTTATCATTTTTGCCAGATGAGATTCCACTTCATGTGAAATACGTTGAGGCACATCATTTTCGATCTCAATACTGGCTATTTTTATTGCATTTAAAAAGGAACTGGTATCTGCCCCACCATGACTTTTTACAACGATACCATTCAACCCAAGTAAGCTTGCGCCATTATATTGTCTGGGATCAAGTGTCTTTTTTACCGCATTCAAAACAGGTAGTGAAATAAACCCTAACAATTTGGTAAATAAATTTCGTTTAAATTCGGTTTGTAGGACATGCTTTACTAGAGATGCCAGCCCCTCCCCCGTTTTAAGTGATACGTTACCCACAAATCCATCTGTTACTACGACATTGACGGTGCCTTTGTAAATATCATCGCCCTCAACAAAACCATGATAGTTAAGGTTAGTTGCGGCAATCAGTTGGCTCGCCTTTTTAATACGGTCACTGCCTTTCATATCTTCAGAACCAATATTTAGTAATCCGACCGTTGGCCTATCGATACCTTCTACTGACTGTGCCAATACTGAACCCATTACCGCAAACTCTAATAAGTTTTCAGGTGTACATTCAACGTTTGCACCCAGGTCAAGCATGTACGATTGGCCCGTTATTGCCGGCAACATACCGCAGATTGCGGGTCGACTGATGCCTTTGATAGTCTTTAATACGAACTTGCTGGTAGCCATTAACGCACCAGTATTGCCGGCGCTGACACAAGCTTGTACCTTATGTTCTTTAACAAGATTGATTGCGACTCGCATTGATGAGTCTTTTTTCTTTTTTAACGCCAAAGCTGGCGCTTCGGCCATGCCAACCACTTCCGATGCATGTTGAATGCTAATTCGCGAGTCATCTGCAAGACCACTCGCTTTCAATGCTCCCGTTAATAAAGTTGAGTCGCCAACCAATATTAGTTTAAGACCGGGAATTTCATTTAGTGCCATTTTAGCGGCAGGTACAGTCACGACAGGGCCGTGATCGCCACCCATAGCATCAAGTGCAATAATTTTTTGTTTCATCAGATTCAATTAACCAATCATCGTAAATAAATACGGGCGAAAAAATCGCCCGTATTAGTCAAGAAAAAGCAACCGTTCAGTTACTCTTCGTCATTATCCACTTTATCGGCAATGACTTGACGTCCACGATAAAAACCATCAGCACTAATGTGATGACGACGGTGAGTTTCACCTGTTGTAGGCTCTACTGAAAGAGTTGATTCACCAAGTGCGTCATGAGAGCGTCTCATACCACGCCTAGATGGTGTCTTGCGACTTTTTTGAACAGCCATATATTTCTCCGGAAATTAAATTCTGCTAAATAAATAATTTAGTGCTTCGTTTTCAGCTTCTCTAACACTAAAAACGGGTTTTCTCTTTTGGCTTTTTCCTGAACATTGTCAGAAATTTGCCAGTATTCGTTACAACTGCCATTTTCATGCAAGGCCACCAGTGGTAGGCCAAGGATCAGTTCGTCTTCTACTACTTCAAAAATATCAATCATTCCATCTTCACTGTATAGCGTATCTAAACCGCTATTCTGTACGACATGATCAGGCGCATTAATCAGTAACTCAAAGTCTAAATGAACTGGCTGCACTACTGGCTTAAGGCAACGTTGACACTCGATCGAAAGCTCTGCCTCTATATGTCCTTTAACGACTTGTTGATCATAATCACTGTCTGAAATACAAAATTGGACTGAAATCTCAGCTTGGTCTGATTTCAACATAGCAGTCAGACGACTCAATTCTACAAGAGTTATTAGACCCTCATGATAACTACGTTGAGACGCTTCCTTCTGATATTGATATAGACGATGTAGTTTGATTTGCATAAAACCGTATATTTTACAGGGATTGAGGCGAGCTTGTCTATTGAAATTAACAAAATACTCAGCCTTTTCATGGTATTTAAGTAAGTATGTAATATACTCAGTTTTTTTATTACTTTGAAGCTCGAATTGTTAGGTGTTCTGCCGGTACAACGAGCTTCGATTTAATTAAAGCCTTCTAAAAATAATGATTTTTCTCTTATCTGCCTTTTGCTCCTATAAAAATAGCATTTATAACATTCAGAACAATGATGCCAGGCAGCACTGTTCGGAAGACAACATGAAGTGGGAACTAAAAAAACGCATAGAGCAATTTTTATAACCCTTATAAGCTTAAGATATACAAGGTTTCGAGTAAGGAGCTACCGACAGTAGGGTCCATGAGACCCCATAGCAATTTCGGTAAAATGAGTTTTTAGAGGCGTCATTTAGTCATTTATTCAGGATAGTACCGTGCAACCAAAAATTATACTCGCTAGTAGCTCGCCATTTAGAAAAGAATTATTGACTCGGCTTCATTTAGATTTTGAATGTTATTCTCCCAATATCGATGAGTCTCATTTGAGCGATGAAACAGCAACTGACTACGTTTGCAGATTAGCAAAACAAAAAGCGCAAGCTATTAGTAAGGACCATCCCCACGCCCTTGTGATTGGATCTGATCAATGCGCATTGAGGGAGGGGCAGATTCTGGGTAAACCCGGTAATCAGACAAATGCATTACAACAGTTGAAAGCCGCTCAAGGTAAGACGGTTGTATTCCATACTGGAGTTTGCGTCTTATATCCTGAAACAAATTTCAGTGACGTCGACGAGGTGCTATATCAGGTTAAATTCAGAACGCTTAGCGATGAGCAATTAACTCATTACTTACAGGTAGAGCAACCCTATCAATGTGCCGGCAGCTTTAAATCAGAAGGCTATGGCAGTTGCTTATTCAGCGCAATGGAAGGAAATGATCCTAGCGCTTTGATAGGGTTACCGATGATTAGACTGATTACTATGCTCGAAAACGCTGGCGTCAACGTCGTTTGAACAACATTGAGTAAGGCTGACGAGATTGCCTGTACTCGATTAATTCATTCGCGCACTAAAGTAACCTTGAATTTGCTGGCTTGCAGCCGCACCAATGCGTTCTGCAATGCGATCAAAAAATTCACTTTTGGGGGTAAAATTTACCACCTTCTCTACTTTCACAATATCTCTAGCGACTGATTTTGTTGTCCCATAAGCATCGGCTAAGCCAAGCTTAACAGCCTTCTCCCCAGTCCAAATCAAACCACTAAACAGCCCTTCCTGATCTGTTAGGCGATCGCCTCGCCCATTCTTTACCGCAGTAATAAAATGCTGATGCACCTCATTAAGCATCTTTTGAAGGTGCTTTTTTTGAGCTAAATTCTCTGGCAAGAAAGGATCTAGCAAGCCTTTATTTTTACCCGCAGTCAATAACCGTCGTTCGACGCCAATCTTTCTCATTAACTCGACAAAACCAAAATTATCCATTCTTACACCAATGGAGCCAACCAAGCTGGATTTATTGACATAGATATCGTCGGTCGCTGATGCAACAAAATATCCACCAGAAGCTGCAATATCAGATACAACTGCGTAGATAGGTATTGCTTGATGCGCTTCTCTCAATCGTTTAATTTCATCGTAAATGTAAGCCGACTGAACCGGAGAACCACCTGGCGAGTTTATCTCTAATATAACAGCAGCTGTATCCGCATTTTTAAAAGCCGCTTCGAGTCCTGCAACAATATTACTGGCACCAGCTGATTCGCCAACTGAGATCACCCCTTCTAACGATACTAGCGCTGTGTGTTTACCATTCCCACTAGAAACTGAATCACCAGAGCCTGAACCACCCGTTGATTCAATTAGTAAATAAAGCGGGGGTGTTAGATAAGCGA
>CAWVZP010000127.1:0-8768 GCA_963934675.1 uncultured Gammaproteobacteria bacterium
AGCGGAGATTGCGATGCTGCTCATGCTTGGTGCTGCACGCCGTGCTAGTGAAGGCGAACGCATTATGCGCACTCAACAATGGAATGACTGGAGCCCCGCGTTTATGGTCGGCCATCAAATTACGGGGAAACGTCTCGGCATCCTCGGCATGGGCCGGGTCGGTCAAGTCATGGCTCAACGAGCTCGCGGGTTTAATATGAGCATTCATTATCATAATCGTCACCCAATCGGCTCCGAACTCGCCCCAGGCGCTATCTACCACAGCAGTATCGAATCACTGCTTGCAAAGGTTGATGTGTTATCCATTCACTGCCCAGCATCCGAGCAAACCAAGGGATTGCTTAATAGCCAACGCCTTGCCGTGATGCATAACAAAGCCATCATCGTCAATACGTCGAGAGGTGGTGTTATTGACGATGATGCGTTAATTGGTGCACTAAAATCCGGGACCATTGCCGCTGCCGGTCTCGACGTCTATAACGGCGAGCCAGATAATATTCACCCTGAATATCGTCAATTAGATAATGTTTTCTTATTGCCTCATATTGGCAGTGCCACACAAGAAACTCGCAATGCGATGGGCTACCGTGCTATCGATAATTTAATCGCAATTTTCAATGGAACCGAGCCACGTGATCGAGTTGCCTAGAACCCTCACAGCGCTATAGAGCAGCCGTAAAATTGGTAGTACCAATATTGCTCAGTCCAATATATACTCAAACCCAACGATAGAGTTGAATAACAAAAAAGCCTGTAATTAAAGGTATTAGACTAAATTTCTCTATTGTAATTTCCCAACCCTAGGAGGATTAAGAGCATGACCGATACAAAACAATCACGACGTAAGTTTCTAACCAAAGGTGCCGCTACAATCGCTGGCGGTGCCGCTCTCATAGCAGCACCTACAATCTCAGTGGCAGCAAAACCTGTTGTACTCAAGGTGCAAGCAGCCTGGGGCGGTGGAATTTTTTTAGAATTTGCACAAGACTACGTCAATCGTGTCAACGAAATGTCCGGCGGCTCTCTTAAAATTGACCTGCTCGGTGTTGGCGCTGTAGTTAAAACAGCAGAGATGCAAACTGCTGTGCATAAAGGTGTTATTGACGGCGCGCACCTTGTAACTGCATACTGGTATTCTAAAAGTCCGGTTGCGTCACTATTCGGCACCGGCCCCTGCTTTGGTTGGTCTGCGAATGAGCTCATGGGTTGGATTCAATATGGCGGTGGTAGAGAGCTGTATGACCAATTAATGAGCGACCTCAGACTCGACATAGTTGGTTTCTTCACTGGGCCAATGCCTGCACAGCCATTGGGTTGGTTTAAAGAGCACATCACCAGCAGCGAACAAATGAAAGGCCTGAAGTATCGAACTGTTGGACTCGCTGCTGACGTACTGCAAGAAATGGGAATGTCCGTTGTTCAGTTACCGGGTGGCGAAATTCAGCCTGCCATGAAAAGTGGCTTAATCGATGCTGCGGAATTCAACAATCCGTCCTCAGATAAAGATTTCGGTATGCAGGATGTCTCTAAGCATTATCACCTTGCTAGCTTTCATCAGTCGCAGGAATGTTTCGAAATTATTTTCAACAAGCGTCTTTATGACGGACTGGCCAAAGAACATCAGGCCATTCTCAAATATGCTTCTGAAGCAGCCTCAGCCGATATGGCTTGGAAAGCCATGGAGCGTTACTCGCAGGACCTTGTCACACTCAAAGAAGAGCACGGTGTTAATGTCTACCGTACACCCGACAGTGTCATGCAAGATCAGCTCAATGCTTGGGATATTGTTGTTAAGCGTTTTACTGAATCGGATCCTTTCTTCAAGAAAGTTATCGAGTCACAAATGACGTGGGCGAAACGTCACGGTGCCTATTCATTGAACAATACCCCGAATTACAAAGGTGCTTTCGAGCATTACTTCGGTAAACTTTAATTCAAAGTTAGACCACTAAAAGTGTGTCTCTAATAATAATTTTTTCTTTGTGAGTGCATGCGATCCGGCGTTCCGGAATCGCAGAGCAGGCGACTGCATGGAGCAGTTGTCGAGAACCGAAGTGTACTTGGGGTACATGAGGATCGACCGAACTGGTGTACCAGTACGGAGCTGACGCCACAATCGCAGAAAAAATGCATTTTTAGAGACGGCCTAAAGCTACAGGGCGATATTAGCTACAATACCGCCCTGTATTTCGTTCGATTATCGAGATAATTCCATTGGGTTCCAAGCCATGATGACTCGTACTCTTTATTTTATTGATAGCCTTAGCGCCTGGTTCGGCAAAGCCTTTGCCTGGTGCATTGTTATCTTGACCTTCTCCACCTGTTACGAAGTTTTCGTACGCTACGTGCTCAATTCGCCGACTGTTTGGGCGTTTGATATGAGTGTGCAAATGTATGGAGCCCTGTTCATGATGTGTGGGGCTTACGCCTTGTCACAGGGCGCACATGTTCGTGGTGACGTCCTCTACCGTCTAATGAGCATTAAGACTCAGGCTAAAATTGACCTAGTACTTTACATCCTATTTCTCATGCCCGGTGCTATTGCATTGGTTTATTACGGCTATGGCTTTGCCTCTGACTCTTGGTTTTATAAAGAAGTTAGCTGGAGCAGTCCGGCACGCATTCAAATTTACTTTTTCAAAACGCTCATTCCAATTTCAGGCTTTTTAGTCGCACTTCAAGGTGTTGCTGAGTGCGTCCGCTGTGTCATTTGTATTCAGACGGGTGCCTGGCCAGCGAGATTACACGATGTCCAGGAAACTGGAGACATGTTAATGAAAGAACAACAAGAAAAGCAGCAGTTGGAGCAAGAAAATGTCTGATCCAGTAGTCGCAGTCACAATGCTGTGTTTGTTCATTGTTATAGTAATGCTTGGCTTTCCTATCGCATTCACGTTAATTGCGATGGGTCTTGGCTTCGGCTATTACGCTTATTACGACGCTGATCGCATGCAACACCTATTCGATAATCGAATATTTGATTTGTTTGTTCAAAATACCTTTTCGGTGATGTCCAATGACGTCTTGGTGGCTGTACCGCTCTTCTTGTTTATGGGTTATGTCGTAGAACGAGCGAATATAGTCAATCGTTTATTTTTCAGCATTCAGATGGCAGCGCGTCACCTACCCGGTTCTATGGCGGTTGCAGCGCTATTCACTTGTGCCATATTCGCCACTGCTTCTGGCATTGTCGGCGCCGTTGTCACTTTAATGGGCATGCTGGCATTTCCAGCGATGTTGAAAGCAAATTATGATGAAAGCTTTGCCGCAGGTGTGATTTGCGCCGGTGGCTGCCTTGGCATTCTTATTCCACCGTCTATTATGCTCATCGTTTATTCGGCTATCGCCGAAATATCGCCCTTGCGACTATACGCTGCGGCCCTTTTCCCGGGCATGTTGCTGGCCGGTCTGTATATGATTTATGTTGTTGGACGCGCAGCTTTAAATCCAAGTCTTGCACCAAAACCAATTGAAAAAGACGTACCGCCATTCGGCAAGATTGTATGGGATCTGGTGACGTCATTTATTCCACTGGCGGCGCTCATTATGAGCGTACTTGGTGCGATCTTAATGGGATTAGCGACGCCTGCAGAAGCTGCTGGTGTCGGTGCCGCTGGCGGTTTATTTCTTGCCCTGCTTTATCGATCACTGAGCTGGGAGCGATTAAAACAAGCCGTCTACCTAACCGCAAAAACATCGGCCATGGTCTGTTGGTTGTTCGTCGGCTCGTGGACATTTGCCTCAGTATTTTCATACCTCGGCGGTCATCAGCTGATCAACGACTGGGTACTATCAATGGATCTAGGCACCGTTGGCTTTCTAATATTAGCGCAAGCGATAATTTTCATCCTCGGTTGGCCATTGGAATGGACCGAAATCATTATTATCTTTGTTCCAATATTTCTGCCTATGTTAGAAACTTTCAATGTCGATCCACTGTTTTTTGGCATCTTAGTGGCACTGAATTTACAAACATCGTTTTTGACCCCGCCAATGGCTATGGCAGCCTATTACCTGAAAGGTGTGGCACCACCACATATACAATTAATGACGATATTCAAAGGTATCATGCCTTATCTAGCGATCATTATTTTCTCGATGGTATTACTTTATAACTTCCCGGGTATTGCGCTCTGGCTACCGGTTTACTTCTTTGGATAAGCAATCTCTTACAGTAATAAATAATGAGTAAATTTGATACATTGACAGCCAATTTGCTAAGTGCCTGCGATGCCCGAAAAGCTATAGACGAAGGCCTTTTAAGTTCTCAGGAACTGGTAGAAGCCTGCTTTGCCCGCATTGATTCACTCGAGGAATCGATTGGCGCCTGGACGCATCTGGACAAAGAAATTGCCATGCAACAGGCACGTGAAGCCGATGAATTCCGTAGTCGGGGTTTACGTGTTGGTGCATTGCACGGCATACCCATTGGTATTAAAGATATTATTGATACTCGTGATTATGCAACCGAACTCGGCACTGTACTGCACGAAGGGCGCAAACCATCCATCGATGCCACACTGGTATCGCTTCTCAAAGAGGCAGGCGCCATTATCCTTGGAAAAACAGTCACGACAGAGCTTGCTGTCCTCGAACCGGGTAAAACTTCCAATCCGCATAATAACGCGCACACGCCAGGTGGCTCTTCTAGCGGTTCAGCAGCAGCGGTTGCCTCAGCAATGGTGCCTTTAGCGGTTGGCACTCAAACTAACGGCTCAGTCATTCGCCCTGCATCTTTTTGCGGAATATACGGCTTTAAACCTAGCTTTGGTCGAATATCACGTCAGGGTATCCTAAAACAATCACCACCACTGGACACCGTTGGTTTATTCGCGCGCTGCCTTGACGACCTCGCCTTAATCGCCGACGTCGTCATGCGATACGACGCCCAGGATGATGCCATGTCGCCTATAGCACCGCCCTGTATGATTTCAGTCATGGCAGAACCTATACCAGTAGATCCTGTTTTCGCCTTTGTTCGGACACCTGCCTGGGATAAAACAGAACAAGTCACCAAAGATAGTTTTCGTGAACTGATCGAAGCCATTAACGAAAGCAAACCCAAAACTATCGATATATTTGATTTGCCAGAGCAATTCGACACTATTTTTGAAGATCATCGAAAAGTAATGGAAGCCGATCTAGCCCGAAACTTCGCCGAAGAATATACACGCGGCAAAACACAATTGAGTAAGGGTCTTTGCAGCATGATAGAACGTGGTCAGCAAATTACAGACCAAGAATACAATGCCTCAGTGGCAACAATAGCGGACTACGCCAGCAGTCTGGATGAAATATTTGAATTATACGATGCCATCCTGACACCAGCGACCCCAGGACCAGCACCGGCAGGATTGCATACCACCGGAGATCCGGTGATGAATACGATATGGACATTCTGTGGCACACCCGCATTAAACCTACCATTATTGCAAAGTAAAGAAGGACTCCCGTTAGGAGTGCAACTGGTCGGAGAAAAAAATGACGATGCGAGGCTATTTAGGAGTGCTCGCTGGTTGCTGGATAGTTTAAATGACCTTTAACACCAACCAAAAAAATTCAGATGGGAGATAACCATGGATAATTTAATAAGTAGCTTTATCGCAATCGCAGTATTCCTCGCTTTTGCTATTGGTCTGGCGATTTCAATCAAATCAATTCCTTTTGCTATCATTGTATTTTTGGTTTCAACAATGGTCCTCATTGAGTTTTTTGAGTCCGCCAAAGCCGGCTTGAAAAACGACATTAATAAAAAGGCCTAAGCCTCTAACGAGTTTGTCTAGTAACAGCTCAATTAAAAGATTCTGATCAAGATCATCAGCATTTTCGCCCCCGTCATTGAGACTAACCAGCTAATTTAGATATTGTTTGGATTTCATCAACTCGACATAGCCACCAGGTATATGTCGAGCTAGTCCGATAAATCAAGTTGCTATTAACTCGCCGCAAACGCCTCTAACTTATCAATGAGTTCCTGCGGCACTTCAACACCATTTACTTCGGCTTGGCGTTTAAAATTGTGTCTGTCTGAGCCAGGCAAACGAACGCCCGGTTCGCTCAATAACGCGGTTAACATTGTTTCCAAACGTTCGGCATACGCAGCATCTCCACCAGGCGCGAATTTGCCTGGTGAAATTGCGATAAAAAACTGACCCACCTTAGGTTCACCGCCGGTGTTGTTTTTGAAAACAGGCGCCTGAAAAGAACAATTTGGGCCACTTAAAACACCGGCAAGTAAGTCAACAAGCATACCCAGCAACATGCCTTTAAATCCACCAGCATGCGCCAGCGCACCACCGTTGATAATCGCGTTGGCATCGGTCGTATTATTACCATCTTTGTCATACCCCCAGCCCATTGGCACTGGCTTGTCCTCAGCCGCATGCTTTTTAACAGTAACCAATGCAACCTGACTAGTCGCCATGTCGGCGATTACTACCGGTTGGCCGTTAGCGCGTGGAATCCCAAACGCCATCGGATTAGTACCAAAAAATGGGCTAGCACCCGGTGCCGGAGCCACGGCTGAAGGTGAGTTCGCAAAGCCCAATCCGATCAACCCTTCGTTCGCCATGCGGTTGACAAACCAACCGACCACGCCGGCCGAGTAGGAGTCGACAATTGACAAAGCGGCAATACCCTGCTGCTTCGCTAAGGCATAAAAATCGGCTTCGGCTTTCCCATAAGCGGCATGGGCAAAACCACTATCGGCGTTGGCACGTAGCGCAGAAGGGGCGACTTTTTGATGGCTAGGGTTGGCATCTTTGTTTAACTTGCCAACTTGCAAGTGGCCACAGTACAACGGCAAATAATTAAGTCCAACCGTGCGAATACCATCACATTCTGCATCGACTACCGATTGCACTGCCATATCGAGCTGATGTCCATGCGCACCACAGGCACTGAGCGCTCGCCGAGTAATATCATCCACTTGTTGAAGTGTTAAGGTTTGTTTACCAGTCGTCATTTTTATTCCTAAAACAGGTTAATTTTCAATTCGATATTGAATGCAAAAATGAAATATCAGCACCATTTAATCAACAGCGGGTTTAAATGCGATTTAAAGACTGGTACCAACTACATTAGCTCATATCGTCACCATCAGTGACGCACAGAATAAGATTTATAGGTTGCCAATCAACTGATCATATTGACACTTATGGAGACAAGCGCGCCATGGTCCAATCACTATCATCCGGTCGATACGACACTCTGTCATGCAGTCGGTTAACCAAGCCCTGCCAAAATTCGAAATACTGAGGCTTTAAACGATAGCCAATCCAACTCTCAGGACGAGGAACATTACCATCGGGGTATAACTCGCGTAGACGCTTCACTTCATTTTCTAGCGCTTGCCTGTTTTCCACTGTTGATGTTTGACTGGATGACGCAGCACTAAAGCGACTGCCTTCTGGGCGTGAATTAAAATAGGTTTCGGCCTCATTGGTAGGCAACGTTTCCACTATACCCTGCACCCGGACTTGCCGACTCAGATCACGCCAGTGAAATAGTAGGGAGGCTTGTGGATTAACTGACAACTCTTGTCCTTTCTGACTACGCGAGTCGCTGTACCAGCAAAAACCTTGCTCATCATAACTTTTTAGCAGCACGATTCGCGCGGAAGGCATGCCATCTGAGGTTGAGGTTGCCAGTGTCATTGCCGTCGAATCAATTAGTTTCAAATCATTCGCATCCTGCAACCAACGCCCAAATTGATCAATTGGATTATGGTCCAGATCTGCTTTTCGCATGCCTTGAGTTTCGTAGTCACGCCGGTAGTCACTCAAATCTTTTTTGTTAGTCATTAGTTTATCGCTCATGATTCGAGTCGGTTATTCAAACAGATGTCGAATATTAGCCAGATCACTCTTACCCTGAGTGATCTCATCAGCTTCGAGCCCGGCAAGTTCATGCGGAAATACCAACCATTCTTCACTCTCGTGAATAAAGTAATCGGGTTCAAAATTGACTGCGTTTTTTGATGGTTTGTACCAGGGGCAAGCCACTCTAATATCACTGGGTGTGTTGAGTCGTGATTGTTTACGAATTTTTTTAATCAAAGCATCGACACTTCGACCTGAGTCGAAAACGTCGTCCACAATCAATAGTTTATCATTTGCATTTGCATTCTCAATTAGGTAGTGCAAACCATGGACGCGGATTTTTTTTGATTGTTTATTAATGCCGTAATACGACGAGGTGCGTACCGAAATATGATCTGTTGCGATACCTTTATATTCGAAGAATTCCTGCACAGCGATGCCGACGGGTGCGCCACCACGCCAGATACCGATAATAAACTGAGGTCGGAAATTGTCTTCGTAAACTTTATGTGCCAGACGAAATGAATCCTCCAGCAATTGCTGTGCCGTAATGAATGTTTTATCCACTAAATGATGCTACCTTGATCAATAAAGCGAATCATTTTGTCATAAGCATCGCCTACCGACTAGGCTCGCTTGTATAAAAAATCAATTTTCCTGAACTATTTTCAACCTCTATTCCGATTCACTCACTAAAATAACTCGATTGTTTAAACCGGGTCAAAAGAAAATTGATCGGTGGCCACAGGATTAGAAAAAAGGAACCCTTTGCACATAGTTACACCCAACCTATTTGAACACTTCATTCTCCTGCTGAATCTCCATTCCTTGGGCGATTAGTTTAAGCTTCAGATTGAGTTTGCGGGCCATCATAATGGTAGCTCTACACATTGTCCGGCTGTCTGATTCTAACTTTAGATTATTAACATAGGATCGATCAATTTTAAG
>CAWVZP010000128.1:0-8755 GCA_963934675.1 uncultured Gammaproteobacteria bacterium
ATCGTATCATCGTTTCTGACACCAGTTACGAAGGTTATATGGACATTCCGAAAGATGTTGCACTAGGCTACACTGTGTTATTAGCCGAATCGGTCGAGCAAATGCAGGGCGAAATCCCCACCCATGTTTTTATACAAGGGGGTGTCGGTGGACTAGCCAGCGCTGTTTGTGCTTACTTTTGGGAGCTTTGGGGTGAGCAGCGCCCACGCTTTATTGTAGTTGAACCCATCAACGCCAATTGTTTGCAAGAAAGTGCACGCGCAGGCAAACCCATTGTCGTTGATGGTGATCTAGATACCTTAATGGCAGGACTCGCCTGTGGCGAAGTATCTGCCCTCGCCTGGGAAATCCTGGATGTGGGTGCAAACGACTTCCTCACTATCAATGAAGAAGCGGTACCTTTAACGATGCAATTATTGGCCGATGGTTTTGGTGAAGATGCGAAAATTGAAGCCGGAGAATCCGCAGTTGCAGGGTTGTCGGCGCTCATTACAGCACGTCATAGTACTGATGAATCACGTGCTTTAGGACTTGACGAGTCTAGTCGTATTTATATTCTTGGTACTGAGGGCGCAACTGACCCTGAGCTATATGAGCAACTAATTAATCAAAGATAAGCGCAACTCTTAAAATGTACTTATTGCCATGGATGGCATGTATGCTGTTTTCGCCTAATGCGCCTTAACTGTTGGTGCAGGAGACAGTCAAGAAAAATTACTATTTTTAGAAAACCCCATCAGTAAGGTAAGCACGAATATGAATAAGCCCCCAGCACGTGGTTTTACCGCGAGTGAATTTGAGCAACGCACTCAAGCCGTGCAAAAACACATGCACGACCAAAAGCTTGACGCCATACTGCTGACAACAGAACCCAATGTGCGTTACTTCACTGGCTTTCTTACCCAGTTTTGGTTGAGCCCTACTCGCCCCTGGTTTTTAGTCATTCCGCTTGAGGGCAAGCCCATTGCGGTCATACCGACGATCGGTGTTGTTGGCATGCGAGACACCTGGATCGATGATGTTAGGTCGTGGTCTGCGCCACAGCCGGATGATGATGGTATTTCTTTGCTCACCAACACCATCGACCAACTGCCAAAACGATTTGGTCGAATGGGCGCTTCACTTGGTCCTGAAAGCCATCTGAGAATGCCAATGCAAGACTTTCAGTCACTATGCGATAACCTTGGCAGCACCGACGTGGTTGATTGCAGCCGAATATTACTGGAAGTGTGCAGTATCAAATCTGAAGCTGAAATCGAAAAAATTCAACATATCTGTGAATTAACCTCCGACAGTTTTGTGGCCCTGCCAACATTTGCAAAAGCTGGCGATACTGAGCGTGAGGTAGTACAAGCCATGCGTATCGATCTACTCCAACGTGGAGCAGACCATACGCCTTTCATCGTGTCAGCTTCGGGCCCAGATGGCTATAACAATATCATTATGGGCCCAGTTGATCGCGTGCTTGAAACCGGCGATTTGCTGATCATTGACACTGGCACAGTTTACGATGGTTACTTTTGTGACTTTGACCGTAACTACGCCTTTGGAAAAGCATCCGATGGCGCTAAACGAGCTTATGATACTGTATTCAAAAGCACCGTAGCTGGCTTTAAAGCGGCTAAACCTGGGGCAACTACCAGCGATCTTTGGCGTGCCATGTGGCAAGTACTCGAAGACGGCGGCGCAGAAGGCAATGACATCGGGCGCATGGGACACGGACTCGGTATGCAACTTACCGAGTGGCCATCGAATACCGAAACCGATAATACGATTTTAAAACCAGGCATGATCATGACTCTGGAACCGGGTATGAGTTATGACTCAGGTAAACAAATGGTTCACGAAGAAAATATTTTGATTACCGAATCTGGTGCTGTCATGTTAACGAAACAAGCAGAGCCTGAATTACCTATCATTATTTAACAGCAGTATTGTAAATACCCACTTAAATGAACCTGATTAATATGCATAGAATTAAGGAAGCCGGTGAACATAATTTGTACTGGATCTTTCTAATTTTGGTCGGATTATCAATGGAAACTGCTGGTCTTTATTATCAGTACGTACTTGATGAATGGCCTTGCGTACTTTGTATTCACATTCGTATTTGGATACTGGGTTTTGTTGTTATTGCAATTTTGGCCATACTGCTCAAACAACTCAAACCAGTGATCCCAGTTTTACACGTTTTAAATAGCCTAATGATGGTTGGGTTTGTCGAACGTAGCTGGCAGACTTTGGCGGTGGAACGTGGCTGGGTCTTTGGTAATTGCGATATGGAGGCTGGCTTACCCCGCTGGTTTCAGCTTGATCAATGGTTTCCTGCTCTGTTTGAAGTAAAAACGTCTTGTGGCTACACACCGATAATCATTTTAAATATTTCGATGGCTGAAGTTCTGATGGTGGCATCTACCTTATTACTTGGTTTGAGTTTATTGTTCTTAGTTGCTAGTTTCTGGCCCTCGCGCCAACTTAACTAAAAACAATAATCCACTTTGGCTACTTTCCTTAGTACAGTTTTTTTATACTGTCTAACCTTTGATTAAATTCTAAATGATCAAGTGCCCAACCTGATCTCACAATCCATCCTTTATTTTATGAATGACTGTAAGGCCAGGTTAGAGTAATTCTATCCAATCAAACTAAGAAAATTACTATTTGGACAATTCTTTTAATAATTCATCGGTTATATCCACGGCTTCATCCGCATAAGCAACGCCTTCAGTGAAGATAAAGTCATACCCATTTTTCTTGCCGAACTGGCGAATGACAGTAGAGATTGATTTCTGGATTTCCTGCAGCAGCACGCGTCGACGCGACTGCAAGTCTTCTTGTAATGATTTTTGGTCGAACTGAAATTTGCGTTTACCTTGAAGAATTTCGGCCTCAGCGTTTTTCTTCCTCTCAGCGCTCATAATGGCACTATCAGTTTGGTACTTGCTTTCAAGCCCTTGTATATTTTTCGCCATGGCTCTCAGGTCAGTTTCTCTCTGCTGGAACTCATCTTGGAGAATTTTTGTGGCGGCTTGAGATTGTGGCGATTTTTCGATAATAATAGCTGGATTAATAAATGCCAACTTGCCTGCAGCACTTGCACCTAATGTTACGCTGCTTAAAACTAAGGCGGTTAGTAGCTTTTGTTTGATAGTCATATTGATGCTCTCTAGTTATTGGTCAATTATGGTTTGTTGCTTTTTTAATCGATTATTGAGCAGACTTTCGAGTCCTTCGGCGTCCTTGAAAAGTCTCTCTACTTTTTTTACTGAATAAGGGTTACCCACTTTATTGGTGCCCCTTGTTTTTCCCTCTGTTTTTTCTTTGGCAACTGGGTCTGCAACTAGTTGCTCCACTTCAGGTTCAACACTCACAGCCTGAACGACATTTTGGTTAGGATCGTAATCTTTTACCGTATAGCTTATGTCTTCAGCCGGCGGACTGCTACTAAAGTGCAGGTTACCATCGATGTCAGTCCATTTATAGATCTGGTTGCTATCTTTGATTGGCTCTAAGATATTAGTGAGACCTTCCAAGTCATCAAAGCCAGAAATGTTGGTTTCAAAGAAATCAGAAAAAGAGACGTCTGGGAGAGCTATATCTGAGAAGTTCATTAATGCCTTGCCATCTTGGCCCTTCAAAAAAGTGAAGGGCAATAAAACCGCTGCAATAAAAAAAAAGAGTAATAATTTAATCAATAGTTTCATGTCAAACGCCTGTTCGATTGCTCACTATCTAACTGAGTATAATCACCTATAGTGTTATTTCTGCCAACCCATTCATATAGGGCCGCAACACGCTGGGAACTTTTATACTGCCATTAGCCTGCTGATAGTTTTCCATCACCGCAATCAATGTTCTGCCAACCGCAAGGCCTGATCCATTCAAGGTGTGGACTAGTTCAGGCTTTCCAGTTTCGGGGTTACGCCAGCGAGCTTTCATTCGTCTTGCCTGAAAATCGAGCATGTTGCTGCAAGATGAGATTTCTCGATAGGCATCCTGTCCTGGCAACCAAACTTCTAAGTCATAGGTTTTAGTAGCTGAAAAACCCAGATCGCCACCACACAAAATTACTTTTCGATAAGGCAATTCGAGTAGTTTCAAAATAGTTTCGGCATGGCCAGTCAATTCTTCTAGTGCTTGCATTGAGTCTTCTGGTTTAACAATTTGCACCATTTCTACTTTCTCGAATTGATGCTGCCGAATCATGCCTCGTGTATCTCGGCCGTATGACCCTGCCTCTGATCGAAAGCAAGGTGTATGCGCCACGTATTTAAGGGGCAAATCTTTCGAGTCTAAAATAGTATCGCTAACTAAATTAGTCACAGGTACCTCAGCAGTGGGGATCAAGTAAAGGTTATGGCTGTCTGACTTCACATTAAACAAATCGTCCTTAAATTTAGGTAACTGACCTGTTCCCGTCAGCGTTGCTTCATTCACTAAATAAGGAACATAAGCTTCGGTGTAGCCGTGGTGTTGGCTGTGGTGATTGACCATCAGTTGAATTAGTGCACGATGCATCGTTGCAAGACTACCCGTCATGGTAGCAAAACGAGCCCCAGACAACTTGGCGGCTCGTTCAAAATCAAGACCTTTGAGTTGGTTACCAAGATCGATGTGATCCTTCGGTTCAAAATCGAAAACAGGCTTTATTCCCCAGACTAAAACTTCTTCATTATCATCTTCTGTCACACCTGGTGGAACTGAATCGTCGGCTATGTTGGGCATATCAAGCAAGAGTTTTTCGAGCTGGGCTTGCAAATCATCCAAATCGGTTTCGGCCTGCTTGAGCTTTGAACCTAACTCATCTACTGCTGCCAGTAAGGGGGCTATGTCCTCGCCCCGAGATTTAGCCTTACCGATTGCTTTCGACTGAGCGTTTCTGTCGCTTTGCAATGCTTGAGTGCTCATTTGGAGTGTTTTGCGCTTGTCTTCAAGCTGATTAAATAGCTCGCTATTAAACTCATATTTTTTAATACGGAGTTTTTCAACAACACTATCAAGGTCGCTCCGTAACAATTTTGGATCTAACATTTAGTTTCTCTCATACAAATTTCTTTTAATAAAATTATTAGAACAGTACCATTTAAAAGTATTGTTTAGCGGTTAATATACCGGCCCAAACACCTAGCACACTCAAAACGACACTGACTAGGCCATAAGTAACTGCCTTTAAAATGGCACCGTTGTCGATTAAGTAAAAGGTATCGAGTGCGAAAGTTGAAAACGTCGTGAATGCACCCAGAAAACCGACGATTAAACCTAAACGAACTTCGTTACTCACGTTTAAGCGATCAACCAACAAAATGGTCAAAAAACCCACTATTATAGAGCCTATTAGATTGACCGTTAACGTACCATAAGGAAACCCATCGCCTAACCAGCGATTGGTTGACGTGGAAACCCAATAGCGAAAAACTGCCCCACAAGCCCCTCCAAAAGCAACTGCAAAATAGATAGACATTTTATCTTTGATCAAAATGATATATTGTACGCACCGGCACGTAAAGATGCACCCAGCTTACGATTTTTAAATACATCAATCTCATCTTCTCCCTCCTAGGAAATCACTCACTTTGCAGTCAAATCAAACGCCTTCGGACCGCCATAAGCTCAGCCAGAAAATAAAAAATATAGGCCTCGAACTCGGATTCCAACAGGTGGGTATTACCGATACTCTATTGGATGCGGAACACGATCATTACAGCGAGTGGATTGACCTCAATTTTCATGGCGAAATGAGTTACATGGAACGTAACATCGATAAACGTTTCTACCCTGACCGATTAGTACCGGATACTTTATCGGTCATCTGTGTGCGACTTGATTATTATAAAAACGAAGGCGGTTGGCCTATCAACTTACTAAATCAACATGATCTAGCCTATGTCTCACGTTATGCCTTGGGGCGTGATTATCACAAGCTGATACGAAAACGCCTGCAACAATTTGCCAGTCAAATATCGACTATCGTCGGCGACCTGGGCTATCGCGTTTTTACTGATAGCGCCCCGGTACTTGAAAAAGCATTGGCCTCTAAGGCCGGTATTGGATGGCAGGGGAAGCATTCGAACATACTCAACAAAAATAACGGCTCGTGGTTTTTCCTCGGGGAGATATTCACCAACCTGACGCTTGAAAACGATTCACCTGTGGGGAATCATTGTGGCAGCTGTACCAGTTGCATCGATGTTTGCCCAACCAAAGCGATTGTTGCACCCTATGTTGTTGATGCCAGACGTTGTATTTCATATCTGACCATTGAAAGTAAGTCAGCCATACCAATTGAGTTTCGGGAGGCTATAGGCAACCGTATTTATGGCTGTGATGATTGCCAGCTTTTTTGTCCCTGGAATCGATTTGCCAAACTATCACAAGAAGCTGATTTCAATCCGCGCCATGGGCTGGATAATATCTCTCTGCTCGATTGCTTTGGCTGGACCGAGGATGACTTCAATACCAAGACGCTAGGATCAGCTATTCGTCGGATTGGGTATCAAAGTTGGATACGAAACATTGCAGTTGCGCTTGGAAACGCCAACTACGACCCACACATAATCGACTGTTTGAAGTTAGCTCATGCAAAGCACAACAATTTCATACAGGAACACATTGATTGGGCCATAGGTCGTCAACAACTGAAGCAACGGAGTAAGTAACAATGAAAGATTGGCAAGACTTTACACAAACTCAGCCCGGCGCACTTATCACAAGTAACTTTATTGCCGATGCGGATGACCTGGGGTTAATTTTAGTTACGGGCGACGATGCGCAAAGCTTTTTACAAAATCAATTAAGCAACGATATCAGTCATATCGACAAAACCAAATCTCAGCTCAGTGCTTACTCGACTCCTAAAGGTCGTATGCTCGGAATCTTCCGCATCGTGCAAATTGACAATGGTTATATTTTAATAACCACTAAGAGCCTAGTCACTGAATTAATAGCCCGGCTACAAATATTTGTATTGTCTTCACAGGTCTCATTAGCCGACGCCTGTAACCACTTTGCTCGATTTGTCGTTCATGCCGATCAGGTAGACCCGTCACTCACTAGCTTGCTTCCCAATGCGCCAAATGCAGTTTTGCAAACTGAAAGTGTAATTTCTCTCCAGCTAAGTCAGTTAAACGATCAATATCGTTACCTGTTCTTGTGTCTGTCTTTAGAAGAAGCACAGTCACTCTGGCATCAGTTTTCGGTGGACCTGAATATTGCCAATTTTGTATCTTGGCGTCTGTCTGATATCAAGGCGGGCATCCCCAATATTTACCCACAGACAAGTGAACAATTTGTACTGCAAATGTCGAACCTGGACTTGCTTGATGGCGTTAGTTTTAAAAAGGGCTGTTACCCAGGACAGGAGATCATCGCTCGTATGCATTATCTGGGAAAACTCAAAAAACGTCTGTTTTTAGCTAAGTTGGAAACTAGCAAGTGTCCATTACCAGGCGATGAGATTTGCACTAAGACAGCTTCTTCTGCGGATGGCAGTGGAATGGTGGTCGATGCTGTTGTTGACGATAATGATATTTGTCATTGCCTCTATGTAGCGCAAATCAAAAAAGTGAACGGCCAGTTGCTCTGTTTACTTAATCAACCGTCGGTTGATTTTAACAGCGTCGACCTACCCTATTCTTTGCCAGCATAACTTTTCATATAACTACTCGTAAATATAGTGTAACTGGCATCTATAATAATTCTATTCAAGGAGTTAATTCACTCTGAGGCACCGACACAATGAGCATTACCAAAGAATCAATTTTAGCTGATCTCGAAAACGGGCGTTTAATGCTCCCTACATTACCCGAAGTTGCATTAAAGGTGAGGGAAACAATTGATGATGATAATGCTTCAATTGCCGATATTGCTCAAATCATAGAGACCGACGCCGCACTGTCCGCTCAAATCATACAGGTCGCTAACTCGTCTATATATCGGGGCTTAAGCTCAGCCGACACGGTACAGAATGCAGTGATGCGAATGGGGCTGAACACAATAAAAAATCTCGCTATCAGCTTAGTGATGAAGCAATTATTTCAAGCGACTCATCCAGTGGTTGATCGTTATTTACGCAACGCTTGGAAGCAAAGCACAGACGTCGCAGCGCTAAGCGCCATAATTGCTAAACATTATACAACTCTCGGAGCCGATAGCGCCTTGCTGGCCGGACTCACTCACTCCATTGGCCTTTCGCCTATTTTAGTTCACGCAGAAAGCGAGCCAGAACTACTCAATGACCCTGTTCAGTTAAAGAAGCAACTGGCAGAATCAGCACCAATCGTAGGAGCCGAAATTCTTAGGAAATGGGGCTTTAGTGAAGCGCTGATCAATGTTCCAGTTCAACACTTAATCCTCGAACGTCAGGGTAACAACGGTCGACCCGATTACGCCGACGTAGTTCAGGTCGCGCTACTTCAAACAGTTTCAGGGTCAAATCACCCACTTGGGGCGGTCGACTTGGATAACATATCGTCAATAGACCGCGCAGGTATGCGTGAAGCCATCGAAGAAGTCGATATGTCTGGCGGCGTTATTGAACTGGAAGAAATTAAGAATGCAATTCTGTAGTTATCACCAGAAACGAATATCAACGATTATTTTAAATCGTAAATTAAGACTCTTGTCTAATATAATAAAGTCAATTTATAAGAATGTTAATTTGGCTTAACATCGAATCCGCTTTCGTATAATTGGTGTGGATCAGCTCGTAGCGACCATCACATTCTAGGACTAGGCTCGGAAAGCCGTTGACCCCAAG
>CAWVZP010000129.1:0-8747 GCA_963934675.1 uncultured Gammaproteobacteria bacterium
TGTCACCATTAAATTTTACCTTATAGATTCAAGACCACATTCAAACTGCCTAATAACGCTTCTTCTACTGTCCGTGCAGCAAATGCGTCACCAATCAGATGCACTAATTAGATTCGTCGCCAATCCACCGAACTCTGCTCGAACTGCCCTGCCCTTGTTTATACAAGCAATACCTGACCACCTAATTATTGAGAAGATTCATAGAGTGTGACTTGATGTCCTGTTCGTTTTACCACACTCGTCGCTTTTAAACCTGCTGGACCAGTACAACCACGATGACTTTCTTTGTTATGTTCGACCTCCCTACTGCACCAAATTCGTTAACCAGTTCTAGTCACGATTGCAACCAATACAATCTCGAATGTCGTCAACAAATCTCGCCTCTGCTTTTGCCGGCATCTGCGAATCACAGATTAAAGCTCGAGTCATACCGACCATATTAGCTTCAGATTTCGAATAGTTTTACCCGCGATTGTTAGTGACGAAAATAAATGTGAAACCGTTACTTGATTCATGGAGTCCATCCTCAGCCTGTTGTTTCGAGAGTTACAACTGCTTCTAAAAACATAGACACTACTATAGTTGAAATACAAGCTAGCTTGCTTTTCAGCTTATAGCTTATTATTTGCTAATGTAAATTAGTTAAGCAAAATAATATTGTCTGATTGATTTAATTTCGAAGTACTGTTCCTATCTTAGCCGAGTCCCGCGTTGCTTGTAATTGATGAAATTTTAAGGCTTGTTGCAGACTCTACTTTTTGTGCTTTAAATTGAATTTAAATCTAACGGTTGACTCAAAGTTTTCCTTCTAACAAACCAATAGGTAACTCAAATGAATAACGACGAACAATATACCCCACCAAAGGTATGGCAATGGGAAAAAGCGAGCGGTGGTCAATTTGCCAATATCAATCGCCCGATTGCTGGGCCCACCCACGACCATCAGTTGTCCGTCGGTGATCACCCAATACAACTGTATTCACTTGCAACACCCAATGGTGTCAAAGTGACGATCATGCTCGAGGAGCTGTTGGCGCTTGGGCATGAGGGGGCAGAATATGACGCCTGGTTGATCAATATTGGTGAAGGTGACCAATTCGGATCAGGATTTGTTCAATTGAGTCCCAATTCGAAAATACCCGTTCTGCTTGATCGTTCGGTCAATCCGGAGCGGCCCGTGTTCGAGTCTTGCTCGATTCTGCATTACCTCGCTCGCAAATTCGGTGTGCTACTGCCTGACGATGATGCCGGTTACGCAGAGTGTTTGTCCTGGCTATTTTGGCAGGAGAGTAGTGCATCATTTCTGGGTGGTGGATTCGGTCACTTTTATAGCTATGCGCCTTACCCAATGGAATATCCGATCAATCGCTATGCGATGGAAGCCAAACGTCAACTTGATGTGTTAGACCGTCAACTGGCGGAACGGGACTATATTTGTGGAGATGAATATACCATTGCCGACATCGCCATTTGGTCCTGGTATGGACAACTCGTACTGGGCGATGTGTATAAAGCAACTGAGTTTCTTAGCACAGATTCATATGTCCACGTCAATCGTTGGGCTCAAAAAATTAGACAACGCACGGCTGTTAAACGGGGTCGGTGTGTCAATCGTGGCTGGGGTGACGAAGAGAAGCAGTTAAAGGAACGGCACTCGGCGAGTGATATCGATACTTTGATGTAATAATATAAATAAAAGCCGCTATTTAGCTCTAAATAGAAGTCATCCTCTTTTACCCTTTGGGTATTGAGTTTTCAACGTTGATAGAAATAGCATGGATTTTAGATAGTGAATGGCTCTTGTGGAATAGAGCCTAACGCTTATTAATGCCGTGACCTATACCAACACAACACGCTAATTTAACCCATCAACGGGAAGGATTTTAAAAAACTAATAGCTTCCGGCGGTTAATAGAATGTGAGTGAAATACTCCACAAAAATTTGCATAGGCTGGCAGTTAAAATTAGGCGGGATGAGTTTGCTGAATGCATTGGTGGGGAAATTTCGATCTACCTAGAACGGCCCTCGCCTTAAATCATTTCTCGATAACTTCCCCTCGAATTAGGGTGATAAATGGTTACTACATATTCTAGTGTTAAGGGCCTTATGATCCGGAGATATAACCTTACGGGTGCAATACGGAAAGAAGCTGAGATTTTTGTGTCTACCTGTTTATCAGTTATGGTTTGATAAAAAAGGACCACAAAGCAAAGTTAGCTTTTATTATTTTATTGCTTTTTGGGTTATCGCTTTTGGGGCGTTAACTTAACCACAACTCTGCCTGCGATCGTCACCAGTAAAGCTAGTATTAACCAAAGCAATGAAATACTGCCTCCACCACCATGTGTCACCGTTACTTCAGTGTACTCTTCTATGAATTCCTCAGTGAATACTGCCCTCTCTTCCCAGCTTAAATCCTCCAACATGACATCTCGCCCAAGGTAATGATGATTTAGTCTTTGGCTTGCCACCATATCCATATGGTTGAGGCTGTAAACTTCGATCAATATATCGTAATAGCCGGGTGGATATCCTTCAAGTAGTTCAGTTACGACCTCGTATTCGTCATCAGAATCATCACTATAAATATTGAATAGATCGGTTGTGCTGTAGTGACTCCAAGGACCACCATCACGACTGAGGAAAAGTTTGATATAGACGGCGGCACCTTCATGGCTAACATCAATATCAAAGTTCACATTCAAAGCATTGTAATAGCCATCGAAGTCCAGATCAGACAGCAGCTGTACGTCGGCACTGAAAACTTCAAAATACTGGTCATGGCGGTTGGCGATGCCTGTTTGACTATCACCGGTATTGTGTTCCGGCCGAGCATCAACTTTAATCAGATCGAGGGTAGGCTTTACATACAAGCTTTGCGACTCAAGCTTTTGAGAAAGCTCGATACTATCGTCATGGACCAGCTTTCCAGCAGAACGTGACACCAGCATTTCATCCTGCGCAAACAACAACGAAGAGCAGGCGAAGATAAGTCCTGTTGCGAGGATTCGATTGGTTATTTTCATGACTATCTCCTTGACCAGATCGTTATCAATATCGATTACTTAGTGCTGATAGTGCTTGTTAGATTTGTGACTATAACCACTAGAACTGTGACTATGCTGACGTCGACTTTGCTGCTGGTATCGGTGGCGCTGAACATTATTCCTATAGCCATAACTGCGATAAGACCTCCTCTTGAGCGTAGAATGATGATGACCATGACTCAATAGGTAAGTCAGTGCAGCGACGGTCGCCAGCGGGGCGATCACATCACGGTAGTGACTTGCTTGCACCGGGCTTATTGCCAAGCCCAGTATCAACAAGGCTGACGCGAGTGAAATGCTTAATTTTGAAACTGGACTTTTTAAAAATACACTTTTAGTCAACTGAATCTTTTTCATCGGTATCTCCTGTCATTGCTGAACGTTGGAGATACCTTAACTCATGCTATCTGAACGCTAACTGAACCATAAAAATGCAGATTGCCTTATACTATCCAGCGCGCCCTCAAATCAGGAAATAGTGCACAATGAACACAATCAAACTTGCATCAGAGCAAATTGAACCATCCAAAATTGTCTGCATAGGTCGCAACTATCTTGAGCATATTCAGGAGCTTGGTAATGAAGTAGCGGATAGCATGGTGATATTCGTCAAACCGAATTCATCTATATCAAATAAGTTACGAAGTACGATCGACGAACCCATTCATTTCGAGGGTGAAATTTGTTTCATGGTGAAACGGGGGATTTTACATGCCGTAGGATTTGGCCTCGACCTCACAAAACGTGACCTACAATCTCGTTTGAAAGGAAAAGGATTACCTTGGGAGCGAGCAAAAGCATTTGACGGTGCTGCCTGTTTCAGCGAATTTATTCCACTTGGCAACACGCCTGTCGAATCACTCAGTCTTCAACTCGATATAAATGAGAAAGTAGCCCAAAGTGGTGACTATCCATTAATGATTTATAAACCACAGGATATCTTGCAGGAAGTCTCCAGTTTTATGACACTAAACGACGGTGACATTATTATGACTGGAACGCCGAAGGGTGTGGGTGTGATAAAGCCTCAAGATCACTTCAAGGGTAAAATACTGTCAGCCGACAAAACACTCGTTAGTCAGGAATGGATGGCTGAATAAAACCGCTATCACGTCAGCTGAATTGATAAGGCAAAGGCGTATATGAACTAACTATATTTTCAAAACTTTTAAATTGTCTAAAAGGGCTTTAACAGCAGAATTTATATCCCTGCTTCTTATTTTTGCCTTGACATGATGAGCGCTATTAATTGAATGGTATGGAATAAATAATGTTATTCCCAAAAAAAAGCCGGAAAAAAATCCGGCCTTTTAGCGCGTAATTATTTACGATTATAGCGCCTTGATTTGAGCATTAAAGCGACTCTTATGACGAGCGGCCTTATTCTTACTAATAATGCCATTGCCAGCAGAACTATCCAGTACAGGAACAACATTCTTAAAAGCAGCTTCTGCAGCGGTTTTATCAGAAGCAGCTATGGCTGCGACAGTCGCCTTGACATAGGTACGCATCATAGAACGTTGACTTGCATTGCGCTGGCGACGTTGTTCTGCCTGACCTGCGCGTTTTTTAGCTGAAGGTGTATTCGCCAAGGGAAACTCCGGTGTATGCCCATATACATGGGATTATAAAAGTGGACTATAAAAAAAATAGGCACATATTATCGTTATTGGATAACGATGTGTCAACCAATAATACCAGTCTAACTCTGATTAATGCCAAATCACTTTCAAACAGGTTGTTGACGTGTTCCATAACAAAAAGATTGACGGTCAATCAGGAGAACCAACCGAGACTTATTCTGAAGAAGACGCGTCAATCACAAACAATTTACGCATAGGCTCGTGAATAACCCATTCCCCAGTCCAACCCTGCGGCAACACCAACAGATCACCGGGACCTATTTCACGCGTATGGCTACCATCAGCATCGCTCACGGTGGCACGGCCAGATATTATATGGCAGTACTCGCCAGCCGCAGTTCGATCTGCGGTAAAGTGACCAACTGTACCTTCCCACACACCTATTTTGGTTGTCTCATCTGCAGAAGTCCAAAGCATCTTGCTCGCCTCAGTTTGCCCAAGTGTCAATGTCGTCGGTTTGTCAGAAAATGAGCTCAAAAGCGTTGTTGAAAGGCTTTCAAATAGTTCTAAATTGATCATTTAGTTTCCTGTACAGGCTTATCAAAGCAATAAAAATTAAACATACAAATAAGATGCTAACACCCAATTGAGTTTGTGGCAGTCAAGGTTTCTCAAATTAAAAATTAAAGACTTTTGACTGACTGCGTTTATTAAATGGTATTAATTAGAAAGATTACTTTCGTACTTTATAATTGAACTCTTTAACGTTGTATATTCACTACAAGGAAAAAAACAAGCGTCATCTAATATGGCCAATCGCTGTTTTGCCTTATCGATTTCTCCAGTCTCTAAGTATAGTTCACCAAGATATTCATTGGCACCCTTGTGTTCTGGATTAATTGACAATGCGTGCTGGTAATACTTCAAAGCGACATCATAGTTTTCTAATTTTCTATTACTGTAGCCTAACAAATTCGCCACATCAGCATCATCTTGATCTGCTTGATTCAGCTCTAAAATAGCTTGCTCAAATTGTTTATTCTCAATCAACTGATAAATATTATTGAGAGGTGACTCTTTATATTTTGTATCGCCAGAATCAGACAATGCATTGCCCGAAAAGCTTAGTAATACCAATAATAAACTGTTTGCCATAATACTTAATATTTTCATAAAATTATTTCTCATCTTTGATATTCAAACGTTTTAGAACAGGGCATGAGGCGCTTACTCTCTCAACATCCGTTTTGTCCCTTAGCTTTATATTTAATAATATCCGAAAATTATAACAAACTGGTTACACTTCTGGATGCGGTAACTATTCCCTTCTCAGCGCAGGCTTCATGATTTACTTCAATTCTATCTAGATCATACAAGTAGTTCACCATAATGCCCGCTGACTGCTGCATGCCTAAAGAAGAGGTATCAGCAGCCCAGTTAATACGGTCTAACGATGAACCATTGCCAATATGAAAACGGGCAACTGGATCGAGCGGTAAGTTTTTATGCTGCACTTTCACCAAATAATGTACCGCCAGCGGCATTAACAACTTCTTTGCTGCAGCCTTCTTTAATTCATCTTGAATCCAGTCAGGCTGATCAATAATTTCAAGTGCAGCGGTGCAACGATCAGCGATTGCTTCATCGCTATTCGACTTCAACCATTTAACAAGTCCTGGTACGGGTGACAGCGTCACAAACCGATTTAACGACGGTAACTCCAGCGACAGTTCACGAACAACCTGTTTAATCAGGAAGCTACCAAAAGAAACGCCTCTCAATCCATCCTGACAATTCGATATTGAATAAAACACGGCGGTAGTCGGTTTCTCTCCAATATTAGGCTGGCGATTTTCATCGAGCACCTCTGCAATAGAGGCCGCAGTGTCTAATGTCAGCGCCACTTCAACAAAGATAAGCGGATCTTCACCTAGTGCAGGGTGAAAAAATGCGAAACAGCGACGATCAGACGGGTTCACGCGCCTGCGCAAATCGTCCCAACCATTAATTTCGTGAACTGCTTCGTACTGGATTATTTTTTCCAATAACAAAGCCGGTGTGCTCCAGTCTATTCGACGCAGAACTAAAAAACCTCGATTAAACCAGGAGCTAAACAGGTGCCTTAGGTCGTTATCAACCGCTTTTAGTTCGGGTACTTCTTTCAGGTATTGGAACAACCCCTGTCGCAACGCAACCAGCGTTTTCGTACCATTGGGCGCAAGATTCAAGCGTCGAAACAATTCATGTCTTTGTGGTTCGACTGCAATAATTAATTGTTTCAATGTTTCAGCATTTTGATTCTCTGTATAGGCCGTTGTTTTTTCTACCACATCAGCAGGATCGGGTTGATAACGCTTCGCCAACTCCCGATAAAACGTTAAACGAGATTCGTCATTTAGTGTGTGGAAACCTTCTAATAGCCTTTGTGCCCAAGCAACACCTGATGCTTCACCTTTGCGTGATAGTAATGTGTCGCACCATTCGAGCAGTGTTTTGACATCTGGCTTTGCAGTTGCCCCAGGAGCAAATGCCCTCAAGCTGCGTTCCGATAAGTTGGTAAACAGTTCCTGCAACATGCTAAATCGGCTCATTCTTCGGTTTCCTATAAAGCGTTAAGTCTATCGATTGGCGCCGCATAAAAGCATGGATTAGAAATTTGAGCAATTGATATTTCTATATGAAAAATCAGCTCTAATTAAGCACATAAACGGAAACGAGTTTAAGCAAATAAATCCTACAAACACCTAAGTTAATGGGCGCCAACATTGAGATAGATATCACCATTTTCTTCTTTAACCAGATAGATTTTCAGATCGACAAAAACCGCTACGCTTAGACCCTCACCCGTAAGAATACCGAAATAAATTTGGAAGAATTAGCACTCAACTTAAAATGTTATGACCATTCCAAATCAAAGATGTTCATCCTCATGCGAAAAAATACCATCGATGACGAAAAATATTTTCGATACACTCTTTAAACAAAAGTTTTGTCACCGTGACCAAATAGAAAAAACCCAATTTATCAATATTATCTACCCCTCAGATGCGGTCACAATTCTCGCTCATCTTGCTCACTTCAAAATTAAAATTAGCTTTTGAATAAACCATGACCGTTAACCCAGTCTTTTAAATTGTGGGGTGCTTTTATGTTTTGTAGGTTGGGTCTTGATCATCCAGCATTCGAATTAACGCGCTCCATGACCGTGTAATTGCATCACCCGGTTGCTCACTATTTGGTAAGCAATAGGTAGCCAACACATCTATCGATTCTTTGTCTGGATAAACCAATTCGGCATTAGTAGCCATTACATCAACTTGCACTTTACAAGCAATTTCGAGTACATATAGAAAATAAAAAGCCTCGGCCACTGTTCTACCGGTCGATAACAGCCCGTGGTTATGCATAATCATTAACCACTTATCAGCTAAGTCCTTGCCCAGTTTTTCGCACTCCTCTGGATTATCATCGGCAACTCCATATTTGTGGTAACAAATTAAATCACCGACCTCACCAGCATGCTGGGTTAGGGGTAAAAAGCCTTCCTTCATACAAGACACTGCCATACCTGCCCGAGTATGACTATGCAAAACAACATTGATATTCGGACGCACCTTGAGTACCGCAGAATGAATCGCATGGCCTGCATCGTTAAAAGGATAATCACCAGTGATAACATTGCCCAAAAAGTCGACCTTGATCAAATTGCTCGCGGTAATTTCATGAAATAGCAATCCATAAGGGTTGATCAGGTATTGGTCTGGGTGGCCAGGTACACGGGCGCTTAAATGGGTGAAAATCAAATCAGTCCAACCATATTTCACGAACAGTCGATAGCAGGCCGCGAGATCACAGCGCAACTGCCACTCGTCATCAGAAATGTGATTATTGTTATCAGTTATCATCTTTGTCAATTTCACTCCAAAAAGTTAATTATACGGCCTGAGTTATAGCGGTTTTCATCAGTGTGGTTTTATCCATGTCCACACTAATCCATGGTGTTTCACCCAACACTACCATGTTGTTGTGAATGATAAAGTCAGAACAACAAAACCATTCTCAAAATTTCAGATTCTCACTGATCGGGTGTAAATCCAATTCGTAGCCCTACTGATA
>CAWVZP010000130.1:0-8737 GCA_963934675.1 uncultured Gammaproteobacteria bacterium
AGTAAATGACTAAATTGTAGGTTAAGTTTGATCGCAAGGATATTACTTGATAACCCTATTACCGGGTAGGAAGTAGACTAGGCAGAGTAAGCGTATTGAGGTCGATAGAATGTAAGACCGTGCGATACTCAAAATAAACTCGAAACGAACCATAAACCCACTCGCTGATGGGTGGTTGGCCAATCGGTCCGAAACGTTGGTTTGGCTCGCCAAACCTGCCCAGTACTGCGGCCATACTGAGACCGCGGTTAGGCATAATCTGATGGCTAACGTCGCTGTCGCTTGGGATTGTGAGTTCTGCCACATTGATTGAGGGAGTGATTAACAAAGTGGCAAGCATCAATAGCCTAAGTCTAGTTAGCATCGTTGTCTCTTAGTTTGTCGGTGGCTTTCCAGCTTAATTTAGTACTTATGCAGTGAGGTTTAGTAACATTGCATGACTATAGCATGCCTCAGCAAAGAGAATATAGAGACAAAATTCCCCCCGTGTTAAAGAATTTTCTAGTTTTCTAGCCACTAGTGGAGACTGACAGGATTTCATGTTTTAATCTCGCTATGAATCTACCTCTAGAGCTATTTATTGGCCTTCGCTATACGAAAGCCAAACGCCGAAACCATTTCATTTCTTTTATTTCATTGATCTCAATGCTTGGTGTTGCTTTGGGCGTGATGGCGTTAATTGTCGTTTTATCGGTAATGAATGGTTTTGAAAAGGAATTAAGAGAGCGAATCCTTGGAATGGTGTCTCATGTGACGGTTTCTAGCCTTGGTGATAGTTTAAAAGACTGGCGTTCATTAAGCGATGATGTTCGAAGTAATGGCGCGGTTATTGGCAGTGCGCCTTATGTTGAAGCCGAGGCAATGTTATCTAATTTGTCATCAGTGAGTGGCGCTATTATTCGGGGCATCGATCCAGAGTTCGAGCCTCAGGTATCAGAAATTCATGAACACATGACTTTTGGAAAACTGAGTGACTTGGTTGCAGGCGAATATGGCATCGTGCTTGGCACTGGTCTTGCCAATTCGCTTAACGTCGTACCAGGCGATCGTATCACGATGATTACACCACAGGCCTCCGTTTCACCCGTCGGATTATTACCACGATTACGACGATTTAATGTCGTCGGGCTGTTTGAAATCGGCGTATATGAATATGATCGCAGTAGTGCCATTATTCACACTGAAGATGCCAGCCGACTATTTAGGCTAGAGGGTGGTGTCACTGGGCTGCGCCTAAAACTGCAGGATATGGATGCAGCACCGCAGGTTCGTAATCAAATTAAAAGACAGGTTGGTTTCGACTACTGGGTATCAGACTGGACCCTAAGACATAGTAATTACTTCAAAGCAGTGCAAACAGAGAAGACGGTTATGTTTATCATTCTCTCTCTTATTGTTGCAGTTGCAGCATTTAATATCGTATCGACCTTGATGATGATGGTTGCCGATAAACAGGCCGATATTGCCATACTTCGAACCATTGGTATGTCGCCAACATCTATCATGTGGGTATTTATGGTGCAAGGCACTGTGATTGGTGTTGTTGGTACTTTGCTTGGTTTGGGTAGCGGGGTACTGATTGCATCTTACATCGACGTCATTATTCCGGCGCTGGAGCAGTTTTTTCATACCCAATTTTTACCGACAGGCGTCTATCCTATTACCGAGCTACCATCAGACTTGAAACAATCTGATGTAATTAAAATTTCCGTCTTGTCATTTTTGGTCTCAGTATTAGCGACCCTATATCCGGCGTTAAGAGCGGCAAAAACAAAACCCGCCGAAGCATTAAGCTATGAATGATCAAAATATATCTGCTCAAAATAAAGAGATGTCATCCTCGGTTATTTCGGCTATTAACTTGGAGAAAACCTTCGTTCAGGGCAAGCTTTCAGTATCAGTTCTAAAAGGTATCAGCTTCAATGTTAATGCGGGTGAAAGTCACGCCATCATCGGGTCATCGGGTGCAGGCAAAAGCACATTAATGCATTTGCTTGGTGGGCTTGATGCCGTTAGTGAAGGCGATGTTCAAGTCATGGGGCAATCAATCGCGGGCTTATCTGAGAAAAAATTGGGTCAATTACGCAACAGGCACCTTGGGTTTATCTATCAGTTCCATCATTTATTGCCTGAATTTAGCGCCCTCGAAAACATTGCGATGCCGTTATTCATCGGGGGTGTAAACAAACAGCAGGCACTGGTTACTGCAACTGACTGGCTGAGTAAAGTCGGGCTAGATCACCGTGGAGATCATAAACCTGGCGAGTTATCAGGTGGAGAGCGCCAGCGTGTTGCATTGGCTAGGGCCTTAGTGGGTAGACCTGATTGTCTACTAGCCGATGAACCTACCGGAAACCTAGACTCAAGAACCGCCAGACAAATGCTCGACTTAATGCTTGATTTAAACCAAGGATTGAACACGGCTTTAGTTGTGGTCACTCATGACTTAAATATTGCAAACAAGATGCAAAACCAATGGCGCATGAATGATGGTTTGCTCCATCGAGTAGAGGCGTAAATTCAAACCAGCTATGCATTATATTTGACTAAAACCGGTTAAAAACCGTCAAAATCTGCGATAGAAAGACTCAATAGGACTGGGGTTTGAACAATCAGCGCAATTGAATCAGATACCATTTAAATACGAATACCTTCTCCATCTCGCGATTACACTATTGGCAAGCCGTGTCATGAGGTAAGTCCTAGGTATAGATGGCAATGCCTTTACTCACTCATCGTCAGAACAGACTTAGACTTGGGGTCCCATATAATACCTGTGCATAGAGCGAACTGAAATCAGAACGATTAATAAACAACGTTGCAATGGTAAGGAGTGGCTTAGTATTGGTGTACATGACAAAGCTTGAGTTTCAAAAAACAATTGCCGACTCATTGTCTTCAGTCTGATAAACCAAGCGGGCGAGAATAAGTAACCCGATAATGCGGATTGTGGAACAAACCACATAATCTAAAAAATAGCGGAACTGTTGTTAAGAACTTTTGGACAACATTTAAAAAACACAAGCTAATAATGCTGATAACATAAACGATTTTAGTTCGTATCATTCCAATAATTTTCTTTAAACGAATCGATTCAAATGTGAAATTTTTTATTCTTGCGTTTTATACGGTTTTTTATGTGACTTAGAATATGGTAACGCCACATCACTCTAATCAGTATGAAAGACAGTAAAGAGGCGGCAGCACCAACAATAAAGCAGCCCAGTAAAAAAGGTTGCCAAACATCAAGTAACCCAGTCAATAGCCAATTGAATGATAATTCGAAGTCAAAGCCGCCAATTTTAAACCCCAGTACCCTTGTCCCGACCCAATAGCAAAAGTAAAAAATGGGGGCTATGGTTAGTGGATTGCTAATCCAGACCATTGGGACGGCAACCAAAATATTACTTCTAAACAATATCGCACCGATAGCCGCCAACAGCATTTGAAACGGTATTGGAATAAAGGCGCAAAATATACCCACTGCAATGCCGCTCGAACAGGATTTGCGATTAATATGCCACAATCCAGGCGCTTGCAATCTTGGGCCAAGCAATTTGATCCATCGATTTTTAATGATTATGTTAGGGTGAGGTAGGTATTTTTTGAATAGGTATTTGGGCATCTTATTTGTATTATCCGTGTAAATCGCCTAGTGTGTAAAGCGTTAACAATAGCTATCTGGAATTAGCTCTTAGGACAATCACGGATGACATGATTACCAACGCAATAACGATCACTGCTGGTTTATTGTTTGCACTTTTCAGTACTGAATTAACCGACTCCTACTGGGCATCCTACTTACCAATAGTCTTGGCATTTTCCGTTTTATTGCCTAAATATCGTTTCATTTTAATTATTCTTTCAGCCTACCTCTGGGCCGGACTTTACTTTCAGTTTGCCGTCAATCTAAAGCTTGATATCAGGTTTGATAATCAAGTGGTAATGTTGTCTGGCGTTATTGTTGATATTCCCAAAATTAAAGCACGGTCAGTCCAGTTTTTAGTCAAGCCTGACTTTATCGAAGGCTATAATCAACGGTTACCGAACAAGGTCAGATTGAGTTGGTATCATAGCAATCAGTTACCACTCGTTGGTCAACGTTGGCAGTTCAAAGCAAAGCTCAGACGGCCCAATGGATTCCACAATCCAGCTGGATTCGATTACGAACGTTGGCTTTTAGTCAAAGGCATTGGTGCCACAGGCTATATTAGAAAATCAAGTAACAATGTATTGCTGGATCAAGCCGTTTGGTGGAACATTAATAAATTGCGATCCAAAGTGGCACAATTAATCGATCAAAAATGTGAATCTTGCGACAATCGGGGGTTGATTAAAGCACTCACGATCGGCCATCGTGGTGATATTCAGTTATCGCAAAAAAAGATACTGAAAGATTCTGGAACAGCCCATTTACTGGCTATTTCAGGTTTACATATTGGCTTGATATCGGGCTTGTTTTACCTTCTCGGCAGATGGTTGTGGCGAGTTTATTTTTTCCGCTATCGTTATAACCGTTTAGAGTTTTCAGCTGTTTTATCATTTACTGCCGGTTTAAGTTACGCTGCACTGGCTGGCTTTAGTATTCCTACTGTTCGTGCCCTCATCATGCTGGGCGTTATTTTTTTTGCACTTAAATATCGTCTGTCAAATAATCTGCTCAATACTATCGCTACGGCGGTCGTACTCATTCTGATAATAGATCCACTGGCCGTTGGTTCAACCTCTTTGTGGTTAAGTATTGGCGCGCTATTAATTATCGGATTAGCACAGTATCTTCTAAATAATCAACAACTAGATATACATCGTGATGAGGAGATAAATAAACAAAAAAGTTGGTTAGTAAAACTGTTATTAGTCCAAGGGATTTTCACACTGATGTTTATTCCATTGGGCATCGTGCTTTTTGGACAAGTTAATGTTGCAGGGTATTTAGCCAATGTGATCGCAATACCGGCTGTTAGTTTTGTACTGCTTCCATTGGCATTATTCGCCAGTTTTTGTGCCGCGGTTAATTTGCCATACACTGATTGGATACTAATTGTTTGTGATCGGGGCCTGACTTTTTTAATGAGGTATTTGGAGTGGTTGCTAGAATCTGGATTAGCTGCCATTAACATTGGCTATATTCCGATGCCCTTGCTCATTTTATCGTTAGTGGGTCTTGCCATACTAATAATGCCTCGCGGTATTCCGTGTAAAAAACTCGCCTTGATGTTGGTACTTCTGCCTTTTATATGGCGACCAGAAAAACTTGAATACGGTAGCTATGAAATGGTGGTGCTTGATGTTGGAATGGGTACCTCTGTCATTGTTAGAACCAAACATCACAGTATGATCTATGATTTTGGACCCGGTAATAACCACGGATTTAGTGCCGGTAGCTGGGTGGTTAAACCCTATCTTAAGCGTTATAATATTTTGACGCCCGATTTAATGGTCATTAGCCATGTTGATCAAGACCACAGCGGTGGGTTTTATACGTTTAGATCTAACTTTGATTCTGCAACCTTGATTTCGGGTACACCGAGACAACTACAAAAACGATTTAATCTTGACCAGCCCATCCAGCCTTGTCATGAGTTATTGCCCTGGCGTTGGGATGGTGTTGATTTTCAATTTCTTGCTTTTCCCAAAGAAGGCCCTGCTATTGCACTAATGGACGATACCAATAATCGTTCGTGTGTACTCAAAATACAGGGCAAGCATTCCGTTTTGTTAACGGGTGATATTGAAGCAGAAAGGGAGAACTGGTTAGTCAGTGTCAATCCAGAATATCTAAAATCTGACCTGTTAGTTGCACCCCATCATGGAAGTTCATCCTCATCAACGGTTGACTTTATTGACAAGGTATTGCCAAAGGCTGTCATATTTACTGTCGGTAACAATAATCGTTGGAACTTCCCCAAGCCTGAGGTGATTTCTCGTTACAAATTGATTCAAAGTGACATGTATCGAACAGACAAGCATGGAGCTGTGACTTTTTATAGTGGCTCAAACGATTTTCGGATAGAAAGCGAACGATTACGTCATCCTAGATTTTGGCACTAGCATTAAAAATATTAATATGCTTTTGCTCTTGATCAAAAGCACGGGTTTGGCGGCAAAAAACTGCTCATTTTAGGGCTGATTAAAGTATCATGTCCCTCATTCAAAACTGTGGTGGTGTGTGTGTTAGAACTGGTTCAAGCAGGTGGTTGGTTAATGGTTCCAATATTGCTTTGTTCGGTGATTGCTGTAGCAATAATCGCAGAGCGGTTATGGACATTGCGTCAGAAAAAAGTAATTCCAGTAAAGTTGGTGAGAGGGATCTGGATATTGTTAGAGAACAAAGCACTCACTGATAAGCATATCCAAGAGATTGAGAAAGGTTCACCCCTTGGTAAAGTGTTGGCAGCTGGGCTATCAAACCGTCATTTATCTCGTGATCTGGTTCGTCAAAGCATCCAGGAAAATGGTCGGTTTGTAGTCCACGAAATGGAACGGTTTATGAATACACTGGGCACCATTGCCACTATCACGCCATTGCTTGGCTTGTTGGGTACGGTGATTGGTATGATTAAAGTTTTCACTGCGATCACAACCACTGGTGTTGGAGATCCTGGCCAGCTAGCCGGTGGAATATCCGAAGCATTGATTACAACAGCCGCCGGTCTGACAATCGCCATTCCTTGTCTTATCTTTCATCGACATCTGAAACGCAAAATTGATGATCGGGTGATGGGCATGGAAGCAGAGGCAATGAAGCTAGTTGAGTTTTTACATGGCGATGCTTTAGATAATAATAGTACAAAGTCAAAACTAACCAAAGCATGAAATTTAACGACCGATCTAAAGTTGAAGATGTTGACATTAATCTGACACCGTTGATCGACGTAGTGTTTTTACTGTTGATTTTCTTTATGGTGTCAACCACCTTTGACACAACCTCACAACTAAAAATTCAGTTGCCAAAGGCTAGCGATAGTCAAACGGCGAAGGTTAAACAACCGCTTAATCTGACGATTGATGCGCGCGGACATTTTTTTCTTAATTCGCGTGAAATTAGCAGTACTAAAAGTGATGCTTTATCCTTCGCGTTAAAGCGAGTGATGAATGGTGCGGATAGGCCAATTGTTATTCAGTCTGATGCTGCCTCGCCTGTCCAATCGTTGGTAACTGCTATGGATGTTGTCGGCAAGCTTGGTTTCAGTCACGTTTCAATCGCTACTACAAGACAAATCGAGTAAATCCTATTGACAAAATCTGCGACTGACCCAGCCTCAACTGACAAGAAACCAACTGGCGTTAAAGCTTATCGGGCCTTGATAACCTTGGCTTTCGAGCACAAAGCCTATTTTGGGATGGCGGTTATTGGCATGATCGCGTTTGCTGGTACAGAAGCCGCGTTTGCCTACATCATGAAGCCAATGCTGGATGAGGGTTTTATAGGGGGAGATCCTTTCATTATCAAAATGATTCCTATTGCCATCATACTGATCTTTTTAGTGCGTATGTTTGCTATCTTCATACGAACCTATTGCATGGATTACATCGGCCGTAACGTCATTAATTCATTGCGTCAAACCATGTTCGATAAACTCATCACGATGACTAGTGCTGAGTATGATCAGTCATCTTCGGGTGCTATTCTGACTCGTTTTTCGTTCGATGTTGAAAGAGTCGCAACATCAGTTTCATCGTCGCTGACTACCTTTATACAAGACAGCCTACGTATCATTGTTTTACTCGGTTATATGTTTTGGCTTAACTGGCAATTAACCTGCGTATTTCTGTTAGCCGGCCCGATCATATTTCTGATAGTGGTCAAACTAACCGGTCGATTTCGCAGTCTGAGCAGGAGCATTCAATCGTCGATGGGTGATGTATCGCAAGTCGCTCAGGAAGTGATTGACTCAAATCGAATTGTTAAAATTTTTGGTGGCGATGATTTCGAACGTGAAAAGTTTGCTAAAATAAATCAAAGCAATCTCAAACTACATTTAAAGCTGTCAGTAGCAAAAGCGATTAGCGTACCGCTCATCCAGTTTATTGTGTCGATTGCCTTTGCTGCGATTGTTGCATTTGCCACTTCGGAATCGATGCGCGGCATCATCACTACCGGTGACTTTGTTTCGTTTATCATTGGGATGACAATGGTTCTAGCTCCCATGCGCCAACTGTCGGCGATCAATGCTAGCATTCAGGAAGGTATCGCAGCTGGTGAAAGTATCTTCGCCTTCACTGCATCCGAGAGTGAAGAAGACAGTGGCAAAAAGAGCTTAAAGCTAGCTAAAGGAGAGCTCTCATTCAATAACATTGCACTCAAATATCACAATAATAATGAGCTAGTGCTCGACAATATTAGTTTTAAAGTAGAGCCAAACCAGACGATTGCGATTGTAGGTCGATCAGGTAGTGGTAAATCAAGCTTAGTCAATCTGATTCCACGATTATATGAACTTGATGCAGGAGAGATCCTGCTAGATGGTGATCAAATACAAAATTACCAACTAAAAGATCTACGTCGACAGATCGCTTATGTGGGGCAGGACGTGCGCCTATTTAACGATACGATTCGCAATAATATCGCCTATGGCTTATCTGATGCAGTCAGCGATGAGCAAATTATTGAAGCCGCAAAACAGGCCTTTGCCTGGGAATTTATCGAGACACTACCGGAAGTGTTAAACACTAAGGTCGGTGAACGAGGTGTATTACTATCCGGTGGCCAACGACAACGTATCGCGATTGCCCG
>CAWVZP010000131.1:0-8731 GCA_963934675.1 uncultured Gammaproteobacteria bacterium
CAATCGCTGTACCATTAATTGAAGATGCCGCTGCCGTAGCGGCCGCAGAAGCCGGATCCCTAATGGGAGAAGACGAGATGGGAGATACAAAGTGAGCCTGTTCGAAACACTGGGACAAATGGACTCAATTTCGATTGGCCTATGGGTAACTGGGTTAATGCTTTTACTCGTCGTCATCGGTGTCCGCGTTGCCTTTGCCGCAGCCATGGCGGGTTTCATGGGCCTAGTATGGATATTCTCTGCGAAAATGGGATTCGAAAGGGGTGTATTGGTCGCAATAAAAATGGCTGGCACAATCCCCCACTCAAAAGTATCGACCCTATCCCTTTCACTAATTCCAACTTTTATATTAATTGGCTTTTTGGCATACCACGCTGGGCTGACCCGCGCCCTGTTTGAGGCGGCTAAACGCTGGGTCGGTTGGCTGCCTGGTGGCATGGGTGTTGCCACCGTATTATCAGCCGCCGGCTTTGCGGCCGTGTCCGGAGCGTCGGTTGCAACCTCAGCTGTATTTGCTCGAATCGCAATTCCCGAAATGTTAAAGTTAGGCTATGACAAACGATTTGCCGCGGGTGTCGTCGCAGCAAGTGGCACACTGGCCTCACTCATACCACCGTCTGCAATTCTAGTTATTTACGCTATTATCGTTGAGCAGGATGTTGGCGCACTACTCATGGCCGGTTTCTTACCGGGTGCATTCTCTGCCCTGGTCTATGCTGGCATGATAATTTTGATGGCTAAAACCAGAAAAGATTTCGGCCCTCCGGTCACCGGTTTTAGCTGGGCTCAACGCTTCGAGTCTCTGCCTGCTGCTTTTCCTATTTTCTTTGTTATCGGCATCATCGTCGTTTGTATTTATGGTGGTGTTGGCACACCGACCGAAGCCGGTTCACTTGGTGCTTTTGTCATACTATGTATCGCGTTGAAAAAAGGCATGCGTTGGAATGAATTGAAAGGGGCGTTAATGGAGACTGCGAAGTTAACCGTGATGATATTTACCATTATCTGGGGTGTGCTACTTTATGTTCGCTTCCTTGGCTTTGCCGATCTACCCTCTGCTTTTTCTGACTGGATTACCAGCCTCGACCAAAGCCCAATGATGACACTGGTATTCATACTACTAGCCTATGCCGTACTCGGCATGTTTATGGATGCCATCGGCATGTTGCTACTCACATTACCCGTTGTTTACCCTGCCGTCATCGCACTCAATGGTGGTGATGCGGTAACGGCAGCCGACTCCGCCTTTGGTGTATCGAGTGTCGGCTGTTCGATCTGGTTTGGGATTATTGTCGTTAAAATGGCCGAGTTCTGTTTAATCACACCGCCCATAGGCCTCAACTGTTTTGTCGTCGCAAGCGTCAGACCCGAATGCAACGTACAGGATGTATTTCGGGGCGTCATGCCATTTTTTGTAGCCGATGCATTAACCATAGCGGCACTAGTGGCAATGCCAGGGATTGTTTTATGGTTGCCCGAATTGATGGGGCTTAGTTAATTGGGCTTGGTTAAGGCACATAGACTCAATCCAAAATAAACGTTTGGTGATAACCATAAACACCAGAGGCAAAAAATTAAGCCGCAGCAGCGTATGTTCAAATCTCTAATTGACTTGCCACCTGCTTTTAATGCAACTTTGTAAATACTTCGGAATGCTCGAAGCAAAGCAATAGTTGGCTCTTAGGGCACCCTACGGCCTTGATCCCAGCCTTGTAGTGTGCTGATCCTCACATCCAATAAAGCTGCAAAAGCAGATTGAGAATGTTTTATTTAGAGCGAATAACTTTTGGCTCCATTTTTCAGGGTCAAATACAGTTTTTTATTTCCTGATATTCTGAATAATGGCCATTTTTAGCCATTACGGCACGAATTAACTAAAGGATTTAGGTTGGAGTTTAACTTTAAAAAGAAATCCACATAGCCTTACTTTGAAAAAGGGCGAGACTAAATTCATGACACGTCTGCACCTGCTTTAATATCAAAAGACAGTCCCTTTCGGGTAAGACCAGCCTAACTTATTGATTCCATTGATTTATAAAAAATAACCTTGTGATTTGGCGCTTAAACAGCTTGTTTCACAAGGCAAATACACGCTTTTAAGAAAGAAGACTATGCCCAGAAAAAATCGATACTTTTTACTTGGCTTGCTATGGCATATTGTCATTTTCGCCCATCCATGGGCTCCATGACATAAGAACATCCATATTCAAAACCCACCGATGCCACAAGAAAGAATTCCTGCTGAAATTTCCCGAAATAGTGAATGCTGGCACGGCTGGTTATTTGAGGCAAAAAAGCGCTATTGGCTGAGTGTATTAAATTACGTTGTAGCCTCCAACCAAACCATTTCTAATGAAAGACTCAAACCAGCACGTCATCGTCAAAAGCCTACAGCTAGTAGCAGGACGAACAGATCAGGAATACGATCAGTATAAGCCACGCAAAACTGCATTTTGGGAGGGCCTTTACCATGCCACAGCATTACGTACGACGGACATCTCCTCCGGTATAAAGAATATATTGCAGTGAATATTATCAGTACAGGGGTGGTGCAACACATCGCAGAATGGGCACATGGTAGTTAACTAGACATCCAGCAACCACCCAAACGCTAACGTATTATTAATATCCCTGCAGTGGTAGAACAAGTTGGATTTAATGATATAACGAGGATACAACAACGACTTCGGCAATGGCTGAATGAAGAACTGACAATGAACAACAGCATACGGAAAAAAGCATGGACGAAAAGTTTAACTGCGGGAATTAAAAGCTTTGTTGAAAATGTACACATCTTGCTTGGCACAAAAGCGACTAATAGGAAAATAACAGAAATGGTAGAGAGACATGCCCTAGGTGAACAGACTGATCGTTACAACACCGTTTTTGGCGCCAAAAATAGAGGTTTAAGCTCAGATAATAGATTTCTGTGGGATGGTTTATCCTTAAAACCAATATGTTAGGTTGATTCGTCCTAGTTCAGTCAGTACCGTCAATAAACTCCAAATCTAAACCAAGAAGACGTCCCTTCAAACGCCCTCTTTAAACCAGTTCAAATATTAGTATCAAAAATCAATCATTCAATGTAACCTGAAGGTCTGTAATATTACCTTTAGGTGTTGTAACTTTCACCGTAAACACTCCCGTGACGCGTTCGTTTGAACACGAGCTAGTTGACTCAGTAAATTTCGCATCACTCTCCATCTTCACAAAATAATTACCAAAGGTGGCGCTTGCAGCCGAAACAGGGCAACCCCCACCCGTTTTGCAAGTCGTTTCATTACCCACCATATCATCTGTTGATGACAATATCGTGCCATTGTTGGCTGAAAAATTTATTTCAGTACCGACAGGCATTGCATTGCCATTCACGTCTAATACTCTCACAATGAAATCCAATGGAGCACCCTTGCCACTTGAAGTACATACTGGTAAGTCAATCGGATCTAACGTGTTGCCTGTACTATCTAATATAGCAATAGCTGCATGTGAACTAGAAAGAACGATTACTAAGGAATCTCGCACGTGAATATTTTTTCGCGTATTGCATGCTGTTGAGGTGCTGCCTGGCGCGACATTCTGGTCACACAAGATACCATTATATAAACCGTCTGCAGCATTATAAGTACCATCCCCATTAAAGTCCCTATACACTTCATTTGCGTCGAGCGTACCACTTTCATTTTTATCTAAAAAGGCCTCGGGCATATCAGTTGAGCGGTCATTAGCATCGAGCATTTCAGGCAATCCATCCGCCAATCCATTATTAACGACAGAATCAGTAAAACCTTCTTCTCCAATTGCGTAAGCCAAAACAGTTACGCGGCCGTTATCGGGTCTTAGAGTCTGACTAGTAAAGACGACACTACATGCACCATTTATCGTAAAACATGCCGGTTCAACACTGCTCCCCTCGGCAGTAAAATACACAGCCGTGCCATCTAGTACAGGGTTATTGAAATGATCGGCCACTCGTGCGGTTAAGGTTGTTGTTTCACCATCGTAATCCCAACCTTCTATATTCAATTTGGTGGCACTTAACGAAAAATTTTGTTGATCTGGAATACCCGTGGAAATAACCAGTTGACTCGATTGAGAAGTCAATGTCTTTGAACCTGCGACAGTGGCTGCCGACACCCTCACCGGTGTAGCAATAATGCCTGACTGAACACTCACCACAACATAACCCGTCAAAGGATCAGATATCGCCGAGGCTGAGTTAATCGTAATACCACCGACATTGGTATTCAGTGAAAACGTCACTTCCTTTCCACCCATTGGGTTACCGTTGGTGTCAACCAACTTAAATGTCACCTGCGCAGACTCTTGCCCACCGACCCCTTTGAGTTTAATGAGTCCACTTGAAGGCGCAACCGATTCAAACTGAATCGATCCAGCGCTAGGTGCACTAACACTTAGGGTTTCCGAAGCAATAGCAATACCACTTACCGAGACCGTTACCGTATCATTGCCGGCACAACCATTATCGAGGTATGAAGCTGAGGCAACGCCATTAACCGTTACAACATTTGCTGTTAAATTAGCCTTTCCATTTGCTGCACAAACAGAGGTAAAACTGACAGTTTGCGGGGTTGCTGCTAGCACACCATCAACGAAAACGTTCACTGACACACTGGTTGAACCATAAGCTGACAGTGCGGCTGTCCCAACACCAAATATCGGCGAACTGATAGTGACCGAAGCAGCACCTACCGCAAAACCAATTGACTGACTCACTTCTTCTGTCCCAATTTGGCTGGTTGCAGTTAGGGTAGCGGCCCCTGCAGCGGTCAAACTAACTGATGCAAGAGACAATGTTGCCACCCCGGATGCATTTGTTATTGCAGTGCCGGAAGGTGGATTTAAAACTGCTAACCCATCAGTATCGACGGTAAAAGTAATTACAACACCCGACACAGTCGCGCCATCAGTATCTGTTGCAGTTACCGTTACTATTGCCGGTGATCCACTTGAAATTGTTGTAATTGTTTCTGCAGCATTATCGGTCAACGCAAGCGTTAATCCTGAAGATATAATCGCGGCGGCTGTTTCAGTGACGGTTGTATCAGTGACGGTGGCGTCATTCTCTAAAACCGCATCTGCGCCATTATTGCTACAAGCCAGCAATCCTAACAAAATAAACACGCCCAGCATGACAGTCATAATTTTCTTTTCAAACAACATATATTAACCCTTAATTGTTTTTAAAAACCTCAGCCTCAGGCGAAGAGTTTTAAGAACTGAGTTCTAAAGAGCTCAGAGTTCCCTCGCTTTGAGAGATAGTTCTAAAACATAAAGTGGCATCAGTAATATTCCTCAAACTAGAAATTACCAACGGGGATAAGCTCAAGTTGCACTACCCAACTCGGGGGGCAAGCCGACAAGATATACGCTTTGCGGTTAAAAAGAACCTTTTACAAATCAAAATCTAAAGATTACGATAATTACCCAGCACTAATCTATGACAATATTCCTTTGCCTATACAGATAGTAGTAAAACCACATAGAAACCACCCTGAGCAAAAAAACTTATTTTATTAGTATCCTGCCTATCTTGTTGTTAGCTAGTTTATAACCATATCACTTACAAACCAGCAGCTTTTCGCAATAGATTAAAAGGGGACTAACTAAAAGTAAAGAGTGGAAGGATGACAAATAAAACTTAAATGACTAGGGTAAATAATAATTGACTACCTTTGGCCAAGTTCACGCCTAATCACACTCTAACTAATGGCTAATCTAAGCCAACCCCATAAAACACAACGCAGTAGCCAGGCTAGTGTGATTAATTTGGTATGAAGTCGCTTCACGGGTCGCGGACTTACCTTGATAAGCAATACCCAAACCTGCTAGCGTTATCATTGGAATATCATTTGCGCCATCGCCTATTGCACAGCATTCGACTGGATCAATACCCAGTTTAGCTGCAATCGATAGTAACAATTCTCGTTTTGAATTAGCATCGACTATGGGTGCTAGTACGCCACCCGTTAATATTCCATTCTGAACTTCTAGCCTATTGCTATGGACTTCATCAAACCCTAGTCGCTGCGCAACCGGGAGGGCAATGGTATCGAAGCCACCACTGATCAAAACGGTATATATGCCTGATTGCCGAGCTTTCTGCAATAGCTGTTCAGCCCCTAGATTGACACGAAAGTCATTCGACATGTCAGTAAACGCTTGCTCAGACTGTCCTTTTAGTAATCCCACCCGGTTTTTTAACGACGTTTCGAAATCTATTTCACCTCGCATTGCCTGCTCTGTTATAGCCGCGACCTGCTGGCCAATACCGACCGTTTGCGCTACTTCGTCGAGTGTTTCTGCATCTATGATTGTCTTGTCCATATCGCAAATCAATAGTTTTTTAATGCGTTGACTCACTGGTTGAACAGCAATATCAACGTCTAATAACTGACTATTAAGCGTTTTAAAAATTTGCCAAGCAGTCAAACTGGTAGTGTTGAATTCCAAGTCATGAACGACTCCTGTTGAGACGTACCGATCAAGAACGATAGCCTGTGCTGTGTTCTCGATCAGCTGCCTTACAACCTGTACCTGTGACTCAAAGCTATGCGAATCGAAAGCACACGACCCACAGAGCGTGAGCACAAAAGCCTGCTCATCATTCTGGCCCTCGACAGCCCAGTCGGGTGGCTTACTCTGCGTTTGAGCTTTCATAACTTGAGACGGCATCACAGGTTCAGATTATAACGATGGAAAGTTGAGATATTTAACTATGTTGATATTGGTCAAAGCACGTAATTTTTGCATCGCATCATCACTTGGCTGCGCATCTATTTCGATTAGTGCGATGGCTTTGCCGCCATTTGCTTTACGTCCTAGATGCAAGTTAGCAATGTTGATATTACTAACGGCTGCGGACGTACCGAGATCACCAATGACACCAGGCTTATCCTGATTGGTAATATAAAGCATGTGCTCGCCTAACTCCGATTCGAGCGGAATACCTTTCACATCAATCACTCGTGGTCTTTGCTGGATCAAGGTGCCACAAATGCTGCGCGTCTTCGATTCAGTTTTTACGGCTACGGTAATCCTGCAAGGATACTCGTCCTTACCTTCTCTTAACGCCTCTATCAAATCGATATTGCGTTCCTTCGCGACCTCACGGGCATTAACCGAATTAACGTAACTGCTGTGATGTTCGAGTAGTGATTGAACAACCTGCGTAGTTAAGGGAGACACGTTGAGACCATTGGCGTCTCCGCCATAGGTAACGGTGAGGGATTTGATTGGATCATCCGTTAACTGACCTACAAATGATCCCAGGCGCTGTGCAAGCTGCAAATAGGGCTTCAACTGTTTTGCTTCCTCTGCACTCAGGCTAGGTGCATTCAGCGCATTATTAATAGCACCACCTAACAGGTAATCACTCATTTGCTGAGCGACCTGAATCGCCACCTTTTCCTGAGCTTCAACCGTAGAAGCTCCTAGGTGCGGTGTACAAATAATATTAGGCAATCCAAATAACGGATTCTCTTTCGCTGGTTCTACTTCATAAACATCGAGTGCAGCGCCTTTAATATGCTCACTTTTTAAGGCCGCGAATAAAGCTAGTTCATCGACTAGACCACCACGAGCACAATTAATTAATAGACTGCCACGTTTCATTTTATTGATTGCCGAGGCATTGATAATATTCGCCGTTTCGGCTGTTTTTGGTACGTGTAACGAAATAATATCCGACGTCGTCAAGAGTGTGTCTAAATCGACTTTATCGACGCCAATTTTGTCGGCTCTTTCTTCTGTTAAGAATGGATCATAAGCCTGTACTCTCAGCCCATAGCCGATCGATTTTTTTGCGACTATCGAGCCAATGTTACCTGCACCGATAATACCAAGCAATTTTCCGGTCAGTTCCATGCCCATAAACTTCGATTTTTCCCACTTGCCTTCATGGGTCGACTGGTTCGCCTGCGGAATATGACGCGCCAATGATAACATCATCGCCATCGCATGTTCGGCCGTGGTGATCGCATTACCGAACGGCGTGTTCATGACGACTACACCGCGCTTGGTGCAAGCGGGAACGTCAACATTATCGACACCAATACCGGCACGGCCAACCACCTTCACCTTAGTGGCATGGCTCAGTAGCTCTTCTGTTATCTGAGTCGAGGATCGCAGTGCGATACCATCAAAATCACCCACCATATCGAACAGTTCTTGTTCCGATACCTTTCCGGGATGAATTGCTTCGATGCCGCGTTCTTCAAAGACTGCGAGGGCCAAGCTCGACATTACGTCTGCTATTAAAACTTTAGGTTTTACGCTATTGGTGCTGTTTGTTTTTGCTTTGGTCATTTCATGTCACCTTGTTATTTTGTTGTTTGAAGTTAGCGAACGCCCAATCTATCCAGGGCGTTAAAGCCATTAGATCAGTGGTTTCTACGGTGGCACCACCCCAGATACGAAAGCCTGCTGGTGCACTACGATAGTTCGCAATATCCAATGCGCAGTTTTCTTCGACTAACCAGCTAAGCATCAAATTGATAGCTTGCTGCTGTTCGTTGTTTTCAAGTTGATTGAATTCAGGGTCAATAATTTTTAAACACATAGAAGTGGGTGAGCAAGTATCGGGGGCAATCGCCAACCAGCCGACCCAAGGTGTTCGTTGAACCCACTGATCTATAATGTCGAAATTTTGATTGGTCCGCTGCCAAAGTGACTCAACACCGCCGATGCGGTCTGCCCAATCAAGTGCGGC
>CAWVZP010000132.1:0-8659 GCA_963934675.1 uncultured Gammaproteobacteria bacterium
GCCAAAATCATGGGACTTAATGTGGCCGGTGTCGACTTATTGCGATCCAATCATGGCCCTGTGGTAATGGAAGTAAACTCAAGCCCAGGGCTAGAAGGCATTGAAGGCGCAACCGGTAAGGATGTCGCCGGCATGATCATCAGCTATATGGAACGCAGCTGCACGCCAGCACAAACAAAAACACGCGGCAAAGGTTGATCACATTTTGCCTGAAAAGCGCAACCCGATAACCATTGCTGGCGTAACTGTTCAACCCGGTTCACGCCAAACAGTAGATATTCCGCTACCCAGTTTTTATACTCATAGCAGTGCTTGTATGCCAGTGCATATTGTGCATGGACGAAAGCCCGGGCCCTGCTTATTAGTTTGCGCTGCAATTCATGGTGATGAAATCAATGGAGTAGAAATCGTTCGGCGCATACTCTCCCATAAGTTACTAAATAGAATCGAAGGCACATTGATCGCCATCCCAGTTGTAAATGTATTTGGTTTTGTTTCTAAATCTCGGTATCTGCCCGACCGCAGAGATTTAAACCGCGCGTTCCCTGGCTCAGAAACCGGGTCGATGGCATCGCGTCTGGCGAATATTCTAATGTCCGAAATTATTCCACACTGCACTCAAGTGATTGATCTACACACGGGTGCAGTGAATCGTGAAAACCTGCCCCAAATTCGTGCCAAAATAATAGGTGAATCTGCTACCGAAGAAATGGCTAGGGCATTTGGTGTACCCGTCATACTCAACTCTGAATTGATCGACGGTTCGTTTCGAATGGCCGCTCGTGATCATGAAATTCCTGTATTGCTATACGAGGCAGGAGAAGCCTTACGATTTAATGAAGTGGCTATTCGCGCTGGGGTAAAAGGCATTCTTGGCGTCATGTCTCATCTAGGTATGAGGAAAAAAAGTACCCGCCATCGCGATACTGACACACTCATTGCAACTTCAAGTCAATGGCTTCGCGCCAGTCAAAGTGGCATTCTGCGGTCAATAGTCGCCATTGGCTCAAAGGTTGAGTCGGGTGAGACACTGGCCTATATCAATGATCCAATGGGAGAAAATAGCGAAACCATTGTCAGCCCAATAACGGGAATCGTCATTGGGAGAACCAACCTGCCGTTGGTATTTGAAGGCGAAGCTGTGTTTCATATTGCTAATTACAAAAAAGCAGGCTCTGTATCTGACAGTATTGAAGCCCACCAAGACGAGCTAGACCCTCTCAGTGACAGCGTTGAAAGCGACGAACCCCCTTTAATGTAGTATTTTTCTGTTATCGGTATTGATAAACTCATTAGGACTATTAGAAAAATGAAAATGAAAATTCTCGCCACTGGCGGAACCTTCGACAAAATTTATTATGATGCTAAAAATGATTTTCATATTGGTAAACCTATGTCGGGTGAAATTCTCGACGAAGCCAATGTGACTTTCGACTATGAAATCGAATCAATCCTAAAAAAGGATAGCCTCGACATTAACGATGAAGATAGGGCGATGATTCGGCAAAAGGTAGCTGAAGATGCTCACGACAAAATTATTATTACCCATGGCACCGACACCATGGTCAAAACTGCAATGCAGTTGCTGGACATTAAAGGTAAAACCATTGTAATAACCGGCTCGATGCAACCTGCCCGAATGCGAGTAAGTGACTCTGGCTACAACATGGGTGTTGCGACAACAGCGGTACAGTTGTTACCTGCAGGCGTTTATATAGCAATGAATGGTTTAATTCTTGACCCTCGAACAACAGTCAAAAATGTCGCCCAAAGTCGGTTCGAAGCAGAGAGTTAGTCAGTCATCGGGCTTAATACTGGTTACCGATTAATAAACTGATTATTGCTCAAACATCCCACGCCCAGATAAAAATGGATGGATGCGAACGGCCTCTCTCAGGCTTTTTCTGGCTAAATCCTGGTTACCTTTCTGCCACAATATGGCGGCTAAACCGGATAACGCACCAAAATGACGTGGTTCAAGCTTTAATGTTTGAGCTACATCCAGCACCGATGCATCGAAATTACCCATCAGATAATAGATCGTTGCCCGCTGATTCCAACCTTCACTATAATTGGGATATTGAGCAATTAAATCATTCAATAACATAATTGATTCTTCATAGTTACCCGCCTCACGTGTTGCCATAATGATTTGCATGCTCTGCTTCACAATACGATTATCAGGATTCAACCATAGCTGCCAAATGGCACGTTCTATTCGAAGAGCACTCTGTTGATTGCTGGCCACCTCCAATTTAGCAAACATAAAATCAAGCTTTTTATCACGTACTGTATCACCTTCATCTGCCTGTCGAATTTGTTTGGCTTCACTCGGGGGTTGACTGCTGACGCCTGCTTGAACACCCTGATTAAAAATGAGGGCACTGACCATAAAACTGAGGCAAACAAAGCTTGTTTGCGCATAATTTTTAATACTCATTAAACTGAATCCTTAAATTTATATTGCCAATCTGACCATGGATGGTCGAAACTAGTTCTGATCAGAATGCAAATTTGCTTTAAAAGCATATCGTTTCGATTAGATCGAATCACTCAATTTTTTTTACGGACAATATTCAAGCTGGCATTTTTCGTGCGTTACCCCTTACGCTATTTGAGGTGCCTTTGAATTAAATCCAGAATCGATTCTGAAACCTTTATTAATTACCTTCAAGCAATTAATATTAGATGTGTAGACTAGCTAATCAATAATCGCCCTGTTTTATTTTGGCTTGCAGGCTAAATGCCTGTCAACATAACCAGAAGCGTCGTTAAACTGGATATAAAAAGTTAATCTATGACTTATTTCAATTTAGTCAGGCATAAGAAGGTGCCTATTTTTATTGCCTGACAACGAGAGAGACCTGAATAAATGTTGATGGGCTATACGCGCAACTAAAGTGAAACCAGATTGACTAACAATCGTCCTCTTAAGACTTGACCACTAGAAATCAAGATATTCTGCTCACCAAAGTAACTTAAACTATGCGTTCTCGTTCAATTTTAAAATTCATTTTACCCATTCTGATTATTACGATCTCATTAGGTTTGTTTCAAGCTTTAAAAGCAAGCAAACCAGATCGTGATAAACCAGAACTCAAGGAAAAAGTCTGGCAGGTCGATGTCGTACTGGCAAACAAGCAAAACATCTCACCCGAGCTAACACTCTATGGACGTGTCGAATCTCCCGAGCTGTTACACGCTGCCGCTCCAGCAGGTGGTGTTGTCAGCCAAGTACTCGTACAAAATGGATCACGTGTAAAACAGGGTGATGTTTTGGTGCAAATGGACAGACGCGACTTTGAGTCAGTCATAGTTCAAGCCAAGTCTGACTTGACCCGCATTAAAAATAAAATCAATGAGTTGAAAATTCGGCATCGCTCGAACCAAGCTGCATTAAAAACTGAACGTGAACTGCTCGCACTGGCCAGTACGAATGTACAGCGCATGCTCAAGCTGAAGCAGCAGAGCCTGGGAACAGATTCAGCATTGAACGATGCCCGCAGTGCTCTGGGCCGGCAGCAACTCTCGGTGATATCACGAGAGTTCGAGGTCAACAGTTTTGAGATCAAAAAAAGCAACCTGGAAACAGACAGAGATCGTCAAGTTGCCCATCTTAACGACACACAGTTAATGGTTGAACGTAGTGAAGCAATCGCGCCCTTTGACGCAATCGTCAGTACAACACCCGTATCTATTGGGGACAGGGTTTCGACGGGTCAGACACTGGTATCACTTTATCCTGTCGATGGACTTGAAATCCGAGCTCACGTTCCCGCTAGTTATGTCGACAGCATTCAACAGGCTCGCGCGCAGGGCAAGCAACATCATGCTCTGGTTTCTACCGCTATGGGAGTTCTACCCTTAAAGTTGATACGCTTTGCTGGCGAAGCTCAGGCATCAGGCATCGATGCTTATTTTCAAACAGGCGATGCAAGCTATGATTTCCGCCCTGGTCGTTTACTGTCGCTTAATTTTGGGTTGCCAGTACAAACAGATGTTATGGCTGTTCCCTATCAGGCCATTTACGGCAATTCCAGAATCTATTTACTCAAAGATGATCGTTTAGAAGCAGTTAACGTTGAATCCGTCGGCCAATATCTGAAACCTGATGGTTCAGCCGCTTTGATCATACGCAGCACTAAAGTAAAACAAAACGATCAAATCGTGGTAACCCATCTACCGAATGCAGTCGATGGCCTCAAGGTGAGCCTTTTCAAATGAGTACGCAAATGGAGTCTCCAGCGGAATCTCAACCCAATCATCGAAACGACTTGCTTGGTTTATTTGCCAATCATAAAGTCGCACCCAACCTGTTGATGGTTATGATGATCCTCGCTGGGATTGTAGCCCTCACCAAACTCAATGTTCAGTTTTTCCCCAGTTTTGAGCTCGATACCATTTCCGTCTCGACCAGTTGGACCGGCGCCAGTGCCGAAGATGTCGAAACGGGCATCACCAACCCGCTCGAGCAACGGCTACGCAGTCTCGATGAATTAAAAGAAATGAGCTCAACATCAGCGTCCGGTGTGTCGGCTATTACGCTGGAGTTCAATGAAAGTGCCGATCTGTCTCTGGCACTAGATAACGTCAAAAAACAAATCGATAGCTTTACCAATCTACCTGAAGATGCCGAGATTCCCCGAGTGTCGCAGGTTGTCTATTATGAATCAGTTGCCAGATTACTCATTAGTGGCCCAAAAAATCTGGATGAATTACGCGTCATTGCGCGTCGGTTTGAGCTGGAGCTCTTATCGCGTGGAGTCGACAAAATAGACATCTATGGATTACCAAAGCAAAGTCTGCAAATAGAAGTGGCTGCAGAGCAAATCCAGAGCCTGGGCTTAGGCCTTGATGATCTGGCTCAACGAATTCGAAATTCAAGTCAGGACTTACCGGCGGGATTGATCGGCGAAAATGACGGCGCACGTGAAATTCGCAGCCAAAATCAACGGCGCAGTGCCCTTCAGTTTAATGATCTAAGCATTGTCACCACGCGGGACACACGGATCAATCTGGGTGATATTGCCAACATCGAAAACAAATCAGTCTCTGGTTCGTCGACTATTACCGTCGGCGACAGTAAAGCCGTAGTAATGGTATTACGCCGCAGTGACTCGGGTGATTCACTAAAGTCAGCCGAGGTTCTACAAGGCTGGCTCGACGATACCCTGCCCACACTCTCCCCTTCTGTCAAAGTTCAGGTGTTCAGCGAACGCTGGGAACTCATCAAAGGTCGGATTTTATTACTGGTCAAAAACGGTATAGGCGGCCTCGCGCTTGTGCTACTCATTTTGTATGCTTTTCTCTCGACTCGGGTTGCGTTCTGGGTTGCGGTTGGTATACCCGTCTCGTTCATGGCGACACTCGCCGTTCTTTATTTAGTCGGTGGCAGTATTAACATGATCAGCCTGTTCGCGCTCATCATGGCACTTGGCATTATCGTCGACGATGCGATTGTCGTTGGTGAGGATGCGCAGGCTCATTACGACAAGGGCGAGGACCCACTTAAGGCCTCCGAAGGCGGCGCACGACGGATGCTCGCGCCAGTATTGGCATCATCATTGACAACAATTGCCGCCTTTCTACCCTTAATGTTGGTGGGCGGACGCATTGGCAATATCATAATCGCCATTCCAATCGTCATTATATGCGTCATCATCGCCTCCCTGATCGAAAGCTTCCTAATATTACCTGGTCATCTTCGAAATGCTTTCTCTCAAAAGAAGGGGCTCGGAAAAAAGAAACCATCGGAATCAAAACTTCGCATAAAGCTCACCAGTGGATTCAACCATTTCAGAGACAACTTGTTTCGTCCATTAGTCAAAACTGCTATTGAGTTTCGTTGGACAACTATTGCCCTCGCCTTCGGCTTCTTAATCTTTGCGGCAGGGTTAATCGTCGGTGGTAAAACTGGATGGCAGTTCTTCCCTTCACCAGAATCAACCACAGTTTTTGCCAATGTTCGGTTTGTCGCAGGCACCTCACATGAAGTAGTGGATGATTTTTTACTGCAGGTAGAAAATGAACTAAACAACACAATGACGTCGTATGATGAAACAATCGTAGCGACTCATTACACTTCTCACGCACGCACATCCGGTCGAGGCCGCGCTATCACTGGCGAACGCGCAGGATCAGTCTATGTAGAGTTAGTCAGCTCAGAAAAAAGGCAAACCGAAAACGCCGACTTCATAAAGAACTGGCGCGCACGAATCGCATTGCCCTCCGGTATCGAAAGCTTTACCATTTCATCGCGCCGCGTCGGGCCTGCTCAGAGCGACCTGGATATTCGTCTCACCAGCGACTCACCAAAATCGCTTAAATCAGCCTCACTAGATTTACAGGAAGCACTCGCCAGCATTCCTGGTATTAGTGCCATTGATGACGATTTACCCTATGGTCGCGAACAGCTCATTTACTCACTCAGCCCCGCTGGTGAAGCACTGGGATTATCGATAACCAGTCTCGGCCGCCAACTCAGAGCCGCTTATGATGGCATTATCTTGCAGCGGTTTCAGCAAGGCGCGGACGAAGTTGAAGTCCGTTTGCAGTTACCAAGGGCAGAGCAACGTAATCTCAATAGCCTGCTTCAATTACCCATTAAACTGCCCGATGGCAATTTTGTACCACTCGAAAGTGTGGCTGAATGGAGTTCAAATCAGGGCTTCGAGTCGCTACGTCACTTCAATGGCAAACTATCAGCAGGTGTTACCGCCGATATCAACGAATCGGTCACTAGCATCGACGATATATCGAACGATTTGCTAGCACTCGTATTGCCAACGCTAGCCAGTCAGTATGGCGTTACTTACAGCATGGAAGGTAACTCAGCGAACCAACAACAGACTTTTTCTGATATGAAACTCGGTGCCATAATCGCCTTAATGTTGATGTATCTGGTTCTGGCCTGGGTATTTTCATCTTACGGCTGGCCACTGCTGGTGATGATCACCATTCCGTTAGGCTTAACCGGCGCCGTGCTCGGTCATTGGATAATGGACATGAACATGACCATCCTGTCATTATTTGGATTTTTTGGATTATCAGGCATCGTCGTCAATGACTCCATCATACTCGTCATGTTTTATCAGCAAATCAGAAACTCAGGTGTCGCCGTCTACAAGGCACTAGAAGAAGCAGCCTGCCAAAGACTACGCGCCGTATTGTTAACATCACTCACCACTATTGCCGGACTAACACCTTTATTGTTCGAAACTTCTCGTCAAGCACAATTTCTAATTCCAATGGCCGTGTCGATAGCGTTTGGCCTTGCCTTTGCCACAGTGTTAATCTTGTTAGTGATACCAGCAATGCTCTCAATATACGAAGATGTGCGAATCTGGTTGTCAAAAGACATAGAAACACCCATCGAAGCAATTAAACCCTAATCAACCTCATCTATAAAAATATGCCAAAGCCAAACGAACTCGAAAAAGAACAACTCAAGTCAGTCGCCCTGCCGATCTGGAAAAACATCATCGAAGCCTCACGCAATCAAGATTACGCCAAATTCTCACGCGGTTTTTCCAGTGATTTAAGAGGTAAGCTGTCCGAAGAGCATTTTCGCCAAAGCTGCATCGATTTTCCATTAATCACCCACATTGCGGACGACTATGAGTTTATCAATTCAATCCAACGTGAGAATGGTATTAGTATTTTATGGCGAGTGACTAGTACCAAATATGCAGGCGAGTTTTTAGGTATTTTGACTTTGCATAGTGGCGAAACTGGGGTTGAAATTACCGGAGTTTCGGTTAATTGAAGAATAAGTCACTCAATGCAAATGGTGACAAATAATTATAAGTTTCTATTGGAATAGACGTAGGCCGGAAAAGGCAGAGCCGCCTTCCGGCAATAACGTTAGTCGTGCTTTCAGAGCAGCCCAAGCCTATAAACCAACTAGCCTCTTTATTTTGCAGCGATAATAATAACTTCTACTTTGTATTCCGGCGTTGCTAGTCTTGCTTCGCCACAGGCTCTTCCGGGTGCATGCCCTTCAGGTACCCAGCTGTCCCAGACTTCGTTCATTTTTGCGAAGTCGCCCATGCTTGCGACCCAGATCGTGGCTTGCAGTATTTTAGTTTTATCGCTGCCAGCTTCTGCCAGTAGCCTGTCAACTTTAGCGAGCATCGAACGCGTTTGTTCAGCAATGTCTCCCGAAGGATCACCGACCTGACCCGCGAGATAGATCGTCTCGTTGTGTATGACCATTTGGCTCATGCGAGCGTTTGTTTCGAATCTTTGTAATGTCATTTTATTGCCCTGTTATTGTTAAAATGGTTGCCTGATGGTTTTATCAAAGCCCTGCTAGGTTTTAGTTCTGTTGCAAATGCTTCTTCAAGAAAACTCTGGTGCGCTCTTCTTTAGGGTTAGAGAATATTTGATCAGGCGGACCTTGCTCGCATACCACGCCTTGATCCATAAACAGTACATGGTCGGAGACTTCGCTAGCAAAGCTCATTTCATGGGTGACGATTAACATCGTCATTTGCTCACGTGCCAACTGTTTCATCACCAGATTAACCTCTTCCACTAACTCAGGATCGAGCGCAGAGGTCGCCTCATCAAAAAGCATTACCTTGGGTTGCATGGCCAAGGCACGGGCTATCGCAGCACGTTGTTTTTGTCCACCCGACAGATTTGAAGGGAAAGTTTC
>CAWVZP010000133.1:0-8657 GCA_963934675.1 uncultured Gammaproteobacteria bacterium
TGCTTCAAGAATGACTTCTGTTTGAGCAACCGCTGTCGCCGCGGATCGTATCGGTGCAGCTACTTTGCGCACCAAATCGGCCCAGTCAGCCCCGCCATCCTGTGTTACCGTGATCCATTTATCAACGTAGAACACATTGCTCACATGCTCAATGTCAAACAGTGCGCTAGCGAGCTCATCGTCCTTCGCCTCTTCAATATTTTCATATGATCAGGTTACCCCCCAAGTGACGGGCTCCTTAAGGATAAACTTCTTCGCGTTTGGATTTGGCGTGTTTTCAATTTCTGCTATTTTTGGCATTTTAATTTCCTTAAAGAGGGCTCATCATTTTGGTGCTTTAAAGTAAAACAAACCATTACAGTGATTAACCCGGCCATAACTTGTTTCAATGTTATTAAACCGTCGCTGAGTTGAGCAATATCTGCAGTTCACCATGTTGATGCATATCGCGCACAATATCGGCACCACCCGCAAACTCGCCCTTAACGTAAAGCTGAGGAAAAGTCGGCCAGTCGGCATAGTGCTTGAGATTTTCGTAGACTCCCTTGTCGACTAGGACGTTGACCGCGAAAAAATTATTCGCAACACAGGCTTCTATTATTTGCACCGTTGCGCTCGAAAAACCACACTGCGGTGCCTGTGGTGTTCCTTTCATATAGAGCACTATCGGGTTATCTGTAACAGTTTGCCTAATTGTTTCTAATACGTTCTGATCCATCACTATCTCCTAAAGTAAATACTTATCCAACTGTGGTTGGCGGTTAGGCTTTCATCAACAACACATGGAATTTTTAACGCTGGGACCCAATTCAGCAACCGTCATTAAAAAGTGAGCCCTAATTACCTCATATTTTCGCGGCCATCCGTCCAGCACATCGACCTGAACGAACGGGTTGTCTTGCCTTAGGATGCTGGTGGTTATCAGCTCATCCGCGTCATTTTATGCGTCGGGCGTTGCCTATCAGCCATGCATTGGATCGGCCTCTGCTTCGGTCGAAGTATTGTCAACTGAGTTAAAGGCTGCGTGCAACGTATGCCATGGCAGGATCGCACATTTGACGCGTGTTGGCAGATCACAAACACCCGCGAAAACGGCGGCAAGCCGCCCAATATTATTAGGTGCGTTGAGGTCTAGCTTACCAGTCGCCATGGCAAGAAATTCCTGAATCAAAACCTCTGCGTCCTTTTGCGACTTACCCTTAATGGCGGTCGTCATCATTGATGCCGACGCTTTGCAAATGGCACATGATTCCCCCTCAAAAGCGACGCCATTGATAAGCGCCTCTTCTAAATTAAGGGCCACACTGATTCTATCGCCACACAGCGGGTTATGACCTACCGCATGGTGACTTGCATCTGCCAGTTTGCCGTAATTTCGCGGTTTCTTGTTGTGATCAAGAATGACCTCTTGATACAACGCTTTTGACTTAGCCATTATGTAAATACCTTTTGTAGCGTGCGAATACCAGCAACCAGAGCATCGACTTCACCCAATGTATTGTAAAACGCAAACGAGGCACGCGACGTCGCAGACACACTGAAACGATCCATTACTGGCTGAGCACAATGTTGTCCAGTTCTCACCGCAATGCCCTCCTCATTGAGCAAAGTGCCAATGTCGTGGGGGTGCACACCGTCGATAGTGAACGAAATGACTGCCGCTTTATTAGCAGCGGAACCAATAATGTTTACGCCTGGCATGCTGGTTATTTGTTCAGTCGCGTAAACAAGCAATTCATGTTCGTGTGCAGCGATCTCGTCCATACCTATGGCTAATAGGTAGTCAATAGCGACGCCCAGTCCGATTGCTGCGGCAATGGCTGGCGTGCCGGCTTCGAATTTGTGTGGAATAGTGTTGTAGATAGTCTTTTCAAATGTGACAGACAAGATCATGTCGCCACCACCTTTGAAAGGTTGCATTTTTTCTAACAGCGCAGCTTTACCGTACAGCACGCCGATGCCCGTTGGACCGCACAATTTGTGGCCTGAGAACACATAGAAGTCGCAATCAAGGTCTTGTACGTCAACCGCCAAGTGAGGCACTGCTTGCGCACCGTCAACCAGCACTGGCACACCGTGTTCATGTGCATACGCTATCATTTGTTTGACTGGATTAATCGTACCTAAGGCGTTTGAAACATGTATTAGGCCAACAAAACGAGTACGAGAATTGAACAGCTTTTCATAGTCTTCAATCAATATTTCACCAGCATCGTTAACCGGCGCCACACGAATTTTCGCACCGGTCTCTTCGGCCAGCATCTGCCAAGGCACAATATTCGCATGGTGCTCAAGCGTAGTCAGAATTATTTCATCTCCTGCCTTGATAAATTGACGCCCATAGCCATGCATTACTAGGTTGATCGCATCGGTGGTTCCGCTGGTGAAAATCACTTCACGTTCTTCAGGTGCGTTTATGAAACGCTTTAGCTTGCCCCGAGCGGCCTCATATTCATTTGTCGCAGTCTCAGATAGGTAATGCACAGCACGATGGATATTAGCGTGCTGCATTGTCTGATAACGAACCAATGAGTCGATCACTAACTGTGGCATCTGACTCGATGCAGCACTGTCAAGATAGACCAACGGGTTATCCTCAATTTTTAATTGGAGGATAGGAAAATCAGATCGAATACGCTCTACATCAAATACGGGTGAGGACGCTAACGTGAATTCGGTTTGGGTTTGGGTTTGAGGTAAGTTCATAGTAATAGGCTAGTTTGCTCTAATACCGCTTGCTCAAGCTTGTGCTTAAGAGACGGAATTGGAATGCGATCAATAATTTCAGCACCAAAAGCGTAGGTCAGCAGATTTCGAGCAACGCTATCGGATAGTCCACGACTCTTCAGATAAAACACTTCCTCATTGTCGAGCTGACCGATGGTCGAACCATGCGCGCACTTAACATCGTCAGCAAAAATTTCTAGCTGGGGCTTGGTATCAACATGGGCCTTTTCGGTCAGCAAAAGATTACCGTTCGACTGCTTCGAGTTGGTGCTTTGCGCATCTTGACGCACCCTGATATTGCCATTAAAAACGGCATGTGCTTTGCCACCAACAATGCATTTGTGCAACTGACGACTCACGCCGTGGGGCTGTGAATGGTCGATGCAAGTATGGGTATCGGCCAGCTGACTGTCAGCGATAAGCGCGAGCCCATCAACCGCACACTCCGCACCTTCATCCATCAGTACGTTGAGGTTGTAACGTGAAGTCTTTGCACCCAATGCAACGCTGACTGATTGGTAGTTACTCGAACGCCCAACGGACACACTACAGTTGGCTATATGGAATGCTTCACCGCTGTCGCGCTGAACCCGGATGTGGTTAACGCGGGCATTGTCAGCCAAAGCAATTTCCGTTACCGAATTGATTAGATAGGTTTCATCATGAAGTGCCACGTAATCCTCAATTAGCGTCACACTACTGCCAGATTCGGCAGCCACCAAACAACGCGGATAACTTACTACCCCAGTTTGTGTTGCTATAAACAGAACATGAATGGGGTCAACAACGGCGGTGTTACGCGACACCGTAATCAATGCGGGATCATGCAAAAAGGCGGTGTTGAGGGTGGCGAATACGTTGTCTTCGAGATCAACGTGACGGCCAAGATGTGACTCAATCAGTTCAGCATGCGTGGCATCTGCAGATGGCAGTTTTACGACTGTTACACCAGACTCTTCAGTCATGATGGACAGCTCTGGTGCATAAACACCGTCAACAAACACTAGTCGAGTAGTCGCCTCTTCAAGATAAAAGTGCTCGACGTCGATGTTCTCTAGACTAATCACTGGGCTAACCGGCTGAAACAACAACTTGGTAAGAGCCGAAATGTCAGTAAAACGCCATGCCTCGTCTCGTTTGGTGGGTAACGTTAGCTCAGCGAGATGATCAACAGCCTTAGAGCGTAACTGATTAACCCCCATCAACGGGCTGGTTGGCAACTTCGGCTGTTCTGCCAGCAACGTTTCTATATAGCCCGCTGGGGGGCGACGAATAGAAGTAACCCTACTCATGCCGCACCCTCTGTGGCCATCGCCAAATTCGCCGCCTGGTGCTCGACCCCAACCCAGTCATAGCCCCGAGTTTCAAGTTCTAGCGCCAATTCTTTGCCGCCAGTTTTTATAATGCGACCATTGTCTACAACATGAACGAAATCGGGTACGATATAATTAAGCAACCGCTGATAGTGCGTTACCAAAACGATCGCATTATCCTTGTTTGCAAGCTCATTAACACCATGAGCAACAACACTGAGCGCATCAATATCGAGGCCAGAATCGGTCTCATCAAGAACGCCTAGCCGAGGCTCAAGCAACGCCATCTGTAATATTTCGTTGCGCTTCTTTTCGCCGCCAGAAAAACCCTCGTTAACGCTGCGATCAAGAAAATTAGGACTCATTTCGAGTAGCTTCATCTTTTCGCGCACATAGTCGTCAAATTCAAGAGGGTCAAGCTCTTCATTGCCCCGTTGTGCCTGCATCGTATTATAGGTCAGTCGCAAAAACTGGCTATTAGCAACGCCGGGTATCTCAATGGGATATTGAAAAGCGAGAAAAACACCCGCACGGGCACGTTCCTCGGGAGCAAGTTCAAATAGGTTTTGACCTTCAAACATTGCAGTGCCTGCCGTAACTTCGTAGGCTGTGTGGCCCGCAAGCACCTTTGCAAAGGTGCTCTTGCCAGAGCCATTTGGCCCCATAATGGCATGGACTTCACCACTTTTAACGGTCAAATCTAACCCTTTAAGAATTTCAACGCCGTTAACAGTTGCGTGCAATCCATGAACTTCAAGTATGGTTTTGCTATCTTTATTAATCATCCGACACTACCTTCTAGTTTTAAACCGAGTAACTGGGTCGCTTCGGCCGCAAACTCCATCGGTAATTGTTGAAATACTTCTTTGCAAAATCCATTGATAATCATCGACACAGCTGCCTCAGCGTCAATTCCACGCTGTGCGAAATAGAACAGCTGATCTTCCCCGATCTTCGACGTCGATGCCTCGTGCTCAACCTGGGCGCTGTTGTTACGCACATTGATATAGGGAAAGGTGTTAGCTCCGGACTTGTCACCAATCAGCATCGAGTCGCATTGCGAGAAATTACGTGCGTTGTCGGCCTTAGGTCCAACCCTTACTAGCCCGCGATAGCTGTTACTGGAACGACCTGCCGAGATGCCTTTACTAACAATTGTGCTACGGGTATTTTTTCCTAGATGGATCATCTTGGTACCTGTGTCGGCCTGTTGATGGTGATTCGTAACCGCGACCGAATAGAATTCGCCGACGGAGTTATCGCCCAGCAGTACAACAGAAGGATATTTCCATGTGATCGCTGATCCAGTTTCGACTTGGGTCCATGAAATGCGTGAGTTAACGCCTTTGGCCAGGCCACGTTTAGTGACGAAGTTATATACGCCACCGACGCCGTTTTCGTCGCCCGCATACCAGTTTTGTACCGTCGAATATTTAATATCGGCGTTGTCTAAGGCCACCAGCTCAACTACCGCTGCATGTAACTGGTTAGAACTGAATGCGGGCGCCGTACAGCCTTCAAGATAAGAGACTGTTGCCTCGTCTTCGGCAATAATAAGCGTACGCTCGAATTGACCCGTTTCTTCGGTGTTGATGCGGAAGTAAGTCGACAGCTCCATTGGGCATTTAACGCCTTTAGGAATAAAGCAAAATGATCCGTCGGTAAATACCGCAGAGTTGAGCGCAGCGAAAAAGTTATCGTTGGTTGGTATCACAGTACCAAGGTACTTCTTCACTAGCTCCGGATGTTCCTTCACCGCTTCCGACATAGAACAAAAGATAATACCAACCGCAGCCAGCTTGTCTTTGTAGGTAGTCGCCACCGACACACTGTCAAAAATAACGTCGACCGCAACGCCTGCCAGCGCCATGCGCTCATGTAACGGCACTCCGAGTTTCTCGAAGGTACGCAACAGCTCAGGATCAACTTCGTCCATGCTTTCTAGCTTCGGCTTCTGCTTGGGCGCAGCGTAATAGCTTATTGCCTGTAAATCGATTTTCGGATAGTGAACATTGGCCCACGTCGGCTCTTCCATTTTGATCCACGCACGATAAGACGTAAGCCGAAATTCAAGCAACCAATCGGGCTCATCTTTCTTGGCCGAGATCATCCGAATAGTGTCTTCACTCAGCCCTTTCTCAGCAACATCGGACTCGATGTCAGTGACGAAACCGTGTTTATAAGGCCGGTTGACCAGGTCTTGCAGTACTTCACTCATAATGTTTTTCCTAAGTTAAGCTGAAAAAGATGACCCGCAGCCGCAGGTAGAAATAGCGCCAGGATTCTTATTGACGACGAATTGTGCACCGTCTAAATCGTCTTTATAGACAATCTCGGCGCCAACCAGATACCGGTAGCTCATCGCATCGATCAACAGCGACGTACCGTCTTTAAGTATCGTCGTGTCATCTTCGTTAGTAATTTCGTCAAATCTAAATCCGTACGAAAAACCCGAGCATCCGCCACCCTCGACAAAAACCCGCAGTTTGAGATTGGGATTACACTCTTCTGCAATAAAGTCAGCAGCTTTGGCTACCGCACTGTCAGCAAAAATGAGGGCAGCAGGCGCAGAGATTTCGGGTGGGATGTTTTCAGCAACGACGTTCAAGGCGTTACCTCTGTATCTTTATTAAGTTTCGGCTTCATGTTGAAGCTCTCGCCACAGCCACACTCGCTGTCGACGTTTGGATTGTCAAATTTAAACATCTGCCTAGGTCCTTCAGTGACAAAATCAATATGTGAGCCGTCAAGAAACACCAGACTTTTTTCATCGATCAGCATGCGAGCATTGTGCGCTTCGAAACTCTGATCGGTCGGACCGACTTCGTCGGCGATATCAAAGGTGTGCGCTAGCCCACTACAGCCGACTGTCTTCACGCCGATACGCAGGGCAATACCCTTCCCGCGCTTCGCAAGCTGACGCTGAATTTGTCTTGCCGCATTTTCAGTAAATGTGATTGCCATAATTTAAACTCCAAAGTAAACGATGAGACCATCGAAATAATCGATAAAATCCAGAAGTGATGTGATCAAATTAAACCTGAGTCATCGGCTTGCACTCGTTTTCTTAACTTGATACTCGTCCATAAACAATTTAGTCATGACCATTTGGAAATCCATCGTGCTGCCAAAAACAGCGTACATATAGTATCGTTACGAAACTACATTTTGTCAATAATAGTTTTTAATCGCTACTATATTTATTGCAAGCTTACTGAGCATATATGGCCAAGTTATGGTGAAATCAAGTTGTCAGTTACGGCGTATACTTGACGACCGGTTTTCATCAAAGCCCACCGCGTTTAATGTTGCGACTTGGGGTTCTGATTCGCAGGCGAGCAAAAGTGTCAAGTCCAATATTATCGAATACTCCGTGACCAGATTGTCAAAACATAGGTGCAATATTTGCATGTGCGGCCGCGCGTGATCTCAGCATGAAATCGTGCCTCTAAAGCTGCAATGTCCGCTGCGCTGATAATTTTAAGCTGACAAAAAAAGTACGCCACGGCAGTAAAGTTGAAAGGATTTGTTCAGGTTTGGGAAACTAGCTTGAGAGCAATCATAAAGTGATTATTGTTAACACTAGGGTTATGAAAGCGACGTTCTCAAATATATTTGATTGGTCTACGAGGGTTTATCGGATTCTAAATACGCTTGATTTTTCTTTTTTCTTTAAAAACTTATTTATTTCTAAATCGGATTAATTAGAAAATTCGGTTTGATTCTGAGGCTATAATTACATTGTCAGTAATGAGGAAAAACAAAGTTGTGACCGACTCGGTTAGCTTGATTGCATTAAACATTAATTTTGTCGTGAACTACTGACTAATCTATATGCTTAATGACTCGTTATTTACTACCCCAAATAGTCGCTACAGCTCGCTCGTTACCCAAGCCACCAACTACGATACAAACAAAACCAACGGTGAAAAAAACAACAATTGGGATGAATGTTCCAAATTGTGATTCGCTGACAGCGGCTAAAGCTGATATGGACGATAGCACTAAAAATAATCCCCCAACAACCACTAAAATGGTCCGATGTGATTTTCGATATTTAAATTCACCCTCACTAGACTCAAAATAATTCAGTATTAGTGAAAACATTTTTCTAAAAGCTAATTTCATAGTAGTTAATCATTTAACAGGGTTTATTGGGTCTAATGCAGAAACTTGTCGACGCTCTGCATCGCTCCGTCATTAAATACTACATTGAAGCGGTTACGACGACCGGCAGTATGGCCTTTCCTATCATAGCGTTTAGGCTGAATCACTCGGTGATCGTCATACCTCCAAAATGAAGTTAGGCGACCGTAAAAAAACCAAAAGTTAATTTCGGCAACCATTAGCTAGAAGCCTTAAATTGATTCCAAAAACTTCTGCAACCTTGAAGAAAAGCCAGCCTAAGTAGTTTGACTGGTCAATCTCTTTTAGTAGTTTATAACAAAGCAACGTCGCTAGTGACGGTAAAATTTATTCATTATAAATTAAATTAAAAAGCACGGCGCTACTCACAAGGCTTAACTAATCGCCTGCTAATCTTTATCGCGCATCATTTCAGTCTGCCGCATCGGCATACTGTCAATGAGTAAAAACATCGAATTTAAGCTAAAGACT
>CAWVZP010000134.1:0-8599 GCA_963934675.1 uncultured Gammaproteobacteria bacterium
CTTAAGTCAGGCTTAAGTCGGGTTTAAGATATCCGTAGTCCATAATTATTTATTGAGAATACATAAAAAATGAAAAAAGTAGGATTCGTAGGTTGGCGGGGTATGGTTGGGTCAGTATTGATGCAACGCATGATTGAAGAGAATGACTTTGCCAATATCGTTGAACCAGTATTCTTCACTACCTCACAAGTGGGCCAAGCGGGCCCTAATATTGGAAAAGAAATTCCAACATTAAAAGATGCCAATGATATTAAAAGTCTCAGTGCAATGGATGCCATTGTTACCTGTCAGGGTGGTGACTACACCAGTAGAGTCTATGCTGACTTGAGAGCGAGTGGTTGGAAAGGGTATTGGATAGATGCTGCATCAACGCTTCGCATGCAGGACCAGGCTGTTATTGTGCTTGATCCTGTCAATCGTTCAGTGATTGACGACGCGTTAGCCGCAGGCAAGAAGGATTTCATTGGCGGCAACTGCACGGTCAGCCTAATGATGTTGGCTATGGGCGGCTTATTAGATCACGATTTAATTGACTGGATTAGCGTGATGACCTTTCAGGCTGCCTCTGGTGGCGGTGCCAAGCACATGCGCGAACTGATTGCTCAAATGGGTAGTACTCACGATAGTGTCAAACACCTTTTAGATGACCCAAAGTCCGCTATTTTAGAAATAGACAAAAAAGTAACCGAACATTTACGTTCAGAACAATACCCAACCGATCAGTTTGGTGTGCCACTGGCGGGCAGTTTAATTCCGTGGATTGATGTTCAACTAGAGAATGGGCAAAGCAAAGAAGAGTGGAAAGGTGGTGTCGAAGCGAATAAAATTCTGGGCCGTACAGGTAAGAGTCGCACTGATAATATTATTCCCATCGACGGACTTTGTGTTCGTATCGGCGCAATGCGTTCTCATTCGCAAGCATTGACAGTAAAACTGAAAAAAAATGTGCCATTAGATGAGATTCATCAAATGTTGGCCGAATCTAATGAGTGGGTAAAAGTAATTGCGAACGATAAGCAGGTGACGATGGCGCAGTTATCACCCGCAGCGGTGACCGGTTCGTTGGATATTCCTGTCGGTCGATTACGCAAAATGAATATGGGTAATGAGTATCTCTCTGCATTTACCGTTGGTGATCAGTTATTATGGGGCGCAGCCGAGCCTTTACGCCGTATGTTAAACATTACACTTGAGCACTAATACTATGGAACAACGTAGAATTGCCATTACTCACGCTGGCGAAAGTCTGGCAGAAGCAATACTCGAAAAAATAACAGAATCTGGCCTAGATCATAATTCAGTTGTCTTACTGGGTGATGAGTCTAAAGTCGGCGTCAAGCTGGCTTTTGGTGGCAGCTTTCTTGCGGTTGAAGACCAGCATGAATTTGACTACTCGGAATGTTCGCTAGTGTTATTGACTCAACATGATGACGAGATAGCGTCAAAGTTAAAATCTGAAAGTGCTTTAGTATTGAGTCATGTACATGGTGATGGGCAAGCTTTAATTTATGCTGCCAGCAATAACATTGAACTCGACATTTCATATACTCAGCAAAACATACAGTTGGTGTCAGCAGAACTAGCTTGCTTACTGGGTGTGTTGCCTGCGTTGCATTCCCATACGGCTATCTCAACTATCAATACGACCTTTCTTCGTAGTGTCGAATCCAAAGGAAAGGCTGGGGTCGATGAGCTGGCGGGCCAAACTGTTGAGCTACTTAACGGCCGAGACATCGCTCCAGTAGTATACCCACTGCAAATAGCTTTTAATATTATTCCGGCAACGTCGATACCTGACTTTAATGATGACTTAGTAAGGCTACTAGGTGACAAAAATATTGAGTGTGCTCATCAAATTATTGATGTGCCTGTCTTCCATGGATTAGGCGTGTCCGTTCAACTTAGTTTTCAATCAGAAGTCGATTTAGAGCAGTGTGAAAAAATACTTAAAAAATTAGACAATGTGGTTTGTAAGACATCAACCTCCAGTCTAATAACCGACTGCAACCAATCATTTAATTGCACCATCAGTGGCCTGGAGCAAGCATTAAATCAATCGAATAAATTGCAGTTTTGGCTGGTTGCTGACCCATTAAGATATGGGCTGACGTCTAATTACGTGAATGTTGTGGACATTTTGTTAAAATCTTTTTTGTAATCTATAATTACATGTACTTGTGAAAGTGCTTTCTTTAAGATAGATCCTTTAATTATTTCAACACGTGATAGTTTATTAGCATTTTTCATAAAAAATACCAAGAAGCGTGGAGATAAAGCGTGGGTAATCTGAAACTAATTATTATATTTTGGTTGGCAAGCATTGCAATGCCAGGGATCAGTTTCGCCTTGGGCCTAGGTGAAATAGAGGTTAGCTCATTTCTCAATCAACCGCTTAAAGCTGAGATTAAGGTTATTTCAGCTCGGCCGGGTGAAATTGATAATTTACTGGTCAGTTTAGCATCGAGGGACTCTTTTGCTCGTGCAGGTTTGTCTCGATCCAATCATTTATCTGACTTGCGTTTTGTTGTAAAGAAAAATGAAATTGGTGACCAAGCAATTATATTAGTTACCACTAAAGACGCCATTAAAGAGCCGTTCCTAAACTTTTTAGTTGAAGCAGATTGGTCAAAAGGTCGAGTACTGAGAGAGTTTACCGTACTACTTGATCCCCCATTTTTTGCTGATGGTGCAACGCTTGCTCCTTCTTCAATTGCGGAAGAATCTGCAGCGCCAATGGTTAGTTCTAGGCCTGTGTTTAGTGAAGTTGACTCAATACAATCGACTGTAACGACAGCACCCAGTAACGCTGATCTGAATAGTATAGTTGTCAAAAAAGGTGACGCCTTATGGACTATCGCCAGTCAGTTTAAAGACTCTAAACATAGTATGGGGCAGGTAATGCTGGCTATGCAACGGGCAAATCCGAATGCATTCTCTAACAACAACATCAATAATTTAAAAATAGGTGCCGTTCTTCGTGCGCCAACTGCTGATGAGTTAGACCAATTAAACAAGCAAGAAGCTTATGCCCTAGTGTTAGAACAAAATGGCCTTTGGGATTCCTATGTTGCAAGAGTAACAGGAACGTCTATATCTATTGCCAATGACGAAAGTAGTAGTGATGATAATGTTAAGCAAAATGTCAACAGCGATTTAAGTTTACTAACACCAGGTGTTGATGGCTCTGAATCAGCGGGTCAGGACGAAGGTGGTAATTTAAATGATTTAAAAAATAAATTGGCACTGGCTGAAGAGCAGCTCGACGCTGCTCAGATAGATAAGCAAGAGATGCAGTCGCGCATTGCTGATCTTGAAGCGCGGCTCATCAAGTTTGATGAATTACAAAAAATGGTCGAAATTGAAGAAGACAGCTTGGCGCAATTACAGTCGAACCAAGCAGAAAAAATAGCTAAGGAAGATTCGATACAATCAAATTTAACGTTAACTCCTGACGTGGTAGTTGACAAAGACGCTGAAGTAACACCACCTGCGCCAGTCATTTTGACAGGAATAGAGCAAAAGGAAGCATCAATATTTGACGGTATTTTGCCTCCAGGTGTCATTGTCCTTATTCCACCTTTAAAACGTTTATCTGATGATCCTATTGCACTTGGTGGACTGGCTGGTGCTGCCATCCTTTTGATAGGCCTCGTTTTATATCGTCGACGTAAAAATAGTGAAGGTGACGATGATGCACTTATTGTCCTAAATGATGTTGATTTGAAAGGCGCATCTCGCGTTGATCATGACCTAGCGCCTGTCGAAGGTTCGATAAATTCAGACAACAAAGTTAATTTCGATACGGTTGCGCCAGGCAATGTCTTTGGCGGAGACGATGAAGATCCGAAGACTGTTGTAACGTCTCATGTGGATTCGGCTGACCCTGATGCTGTCGATAGTGCTGCACCTGAAGAGCAGGATGATGTGCTAAACGAAGTTGATGTTTATTTAGCTTATGGTCTTTATGATAATGCAGAAGAATTATTGAAGCAAAGCCTTGACGTGAATCCAGGCCGCACTGACTACCGTTTAAAGTTACTAGATACCTATTTTGTGACGAAGAATATCGATGGGTTTTCCAATCAAGCCGAGTTTTTTGAAACTATGGGGGGGGCAGTAACACCGCATTGGAATAAAGTCCAAACAATGGGTTATGAACTCGCCCCTGACAACGCATTATTTTCTGCAGGCAAAGGTAGTAATATTATTGTTGCCGATTTGGACTTTGCGAAACCTGAAATAGCCGATCTTGACTCAGTTGCTAGCGAAGACGATACAGAGTTCTCCGCCACTGATCTTAATCTAACTGGTGATAGCGATGACTTTACTAATACTGAATCAGTTCAAGCCTTAACAGAGATCGATGAACCTGACGATGTAGCAGATGCACCCCAGTTGGACAATAATTTGTCCAATGAATTAGAGTCTCTTGAATTCACGCTTGATGATGAAGAAGATGATTTTGACGATATTAGTGACATTAATTTCGACATATCTGATTCAGATGACCTTGATCTGGGTGTAGAAAGTAGTGAGTTTGAAGATGTTTCGTTAGATTTTGATATCGATGAAGTCCAGGCGTTGTCGTCTGATCTTGATTCCTTTGAGAGTGATTCGGACTTAGATACAGATTTAGACAGTGACGAAGGCCGCTTTAAACCGACCGTTATTATTAATGTGCCTATTGGTGAAAGTGCTACTGCCTCAAAACCAGAAGCCGATTTTAACCGGGGAATAGATGATACTTCGTTAACGGGCATTCAATACGACGTTAAAGATAATGAGTCTGTTCAGCTTGACCGCGATGAGTCTGCTCTGGAAATAGATTTAAATTTAGAGCCACTTGATCTTGGCATTGATGAATCATTTGTTGATGGAGACGAGGGTTTGTCCCTAAATGACTCGATAGACATAAAAGAAGATTCACTTGCTCTTGATAGGGACTTTAGTCGCGAAAACGAAGAGGCGGGAACAGGCTCTTTTGCGTCAGTTGACTTTGATGGTCCAGATGAAACCATTACCCCAGAAGAAGTCGATATTAACGACATTGGTGATTTAATGTTACCAGATGATGTCGATGAGGTATCTACCAAGCTCGATCTTGCCCGCGCATTTATTGACATGGGTGATAACGAAGGCGCTCGTGGTAGCCTGGACCAAGTTTTAGCTGAAGGTACTGATGAGCAAAAGGCAGAAGCAATTCAGCTATTAGAAAAAATATAGACGGATGAATACTTAGCGGCACTCCTCTAAGTAATATAACTCAAATCAATTGTTATTCTGTTTACCAGTCTTTACTTTCAGGATGAACGGGGCGCTCAACGCCTCTCGACAACTGGTCCTGCATTGTCTTAATTGGTTACATTAATGTAATGACGCCAAAACCACGCTTTGCTATTTGTCGCGGTCATATTTCATTACCCCATTAAGCTCAAGGGTAACGTTGTGATAAAAATTTATAGGTTAATCAGTGACAAAATACGCACTCGGCATTGAATACTCTGGCACTGGATTTAGTGGCTGGCAACGTCAAAAGCATAGCAAAACAATTCAAGAGCAAGTCGAAAATGCACTTGGATATGTGGCTAACCACCCTGTTAAATTAGTGTGTGCAGGCCGAACCGATACCGGTGTTCATGCTGTCGAGCAAGTGGTGCATTTTGAAACTAATGTTATTCGCAATGATCGAGCTTGGGTTCTAGGTACCAATTGTAGGCTTGATAAAGGTATACGCCTTAAGTGGGTGGTTCCAGTGGGCAACGATTTTCATGCTCGGTTTAGTGCTATAGCCCGCTCTTACCGGTACATTATCTTAAATACCAAAGTTACTAGCGCCCTATTTTTTGATAAGGTAAGTTGGGAGCGCCATCCGCTCGACCATGATAAAATGTCTCATGCAGCTCAAACTTTGATTGGGGAGCATGACTTTAGCGCCTTCAGAGCGGCAGGTTGTCAGTCAAACACGGCTTTTCGGAATATCCACGATATTAGTGTCAAACGACAGGGCGACATGATATTCATTGATATTAAAGCGAATGCATTTCTTTATCACATGGTGCGCAATATTGCTGGCAGTCTGATACAAGTCGGAAAGCAACAAAAATCAGATCAATGGTTTACCCAGGTATTTGAAGGAAAGGATCGATCTAAAGCCGCCAATACAGCATCAGCAGAAGGCCTATATTTCGTTAGAGTTTATTATCCTGAACAATTTAAACTACCCTTTGAAGGTAAAAGGCCCGTATTATTTTAACTTTTTGGCCCCCGTAACTTATGGAATCTAACACTCTTATATCAAATACTATGCGGACTAACGCTATTCACACGAGAACCAGAATAAAAATTTGTGGTATCACACAGCTTAGAGATGCACTGTTGGTTGCTGAACAAGGCGCTGATTCTATAGGGTTGGTTTTTCATCCCCAAAGCCCTCGTTTTATTGGATTGGATACAGCCCGAAAAATTCGTGATGCTATGCCACCATTTGTTACCATTACTGCCTTGTTCATGGATGAAACAGAGGAATGGGTTCGTGAGGTTATATCCGTTATTAACCCTGATTGTCTTCAGTTTCATGGTGAAGAGCCAGAATCTGAGTGTGTACGCTGGAATCAGCCGTACATAAAGTCGATATCGATGGGTAGTGCTGTCGATGTTGAGGCTTATGTCCAGCAGTATGTTTCTGCGCAGGGATTCCTGTTTGACAGTAACGCTGCTGGACGCCAAGGCGGTTCCGGTGATACATTTGACTGGTCAAAAATACCGGTATCGTTTGACCGTCCATTGATACTTGCCGGGGGACTCAACCCAGTAAATGTTGCTGACGCTGTTTCTCAGGTTAGGCCTTGGGGTGTCGACGTTAGCAGTGGTGTTGAAATTTCGAAAGGGTTGAAGGACTCAAACTTGGTTAATCAGTTTTTTCTAGAGGTTAACCGTGGTGATAAAAATACATGAACCCAACCTTCTTTCCGAATACGAATACGAATACGAATACGAATACGAATGCTGACTGAAATGAGAATAATGATGGATGCTAAAATTTGGAGCACCGCATGAATTGGTTTGAGAAATTACTGCCGTCAAAAATACGCACATCGGGTGTTAGCGACAAGAAAGGTGTCCCTGAAGGTTTATGGGCTAAGTGTGGCAATTGTGATGCCATTATTTATCGGGCCGAGTTAGATCGAAGCCAAGAGGTTTGTACCAAATGTGATCATCACATGCGTGTCCCAGCGAGGCGTCGATTAGATTACTTTTTTGATCCAGAAGGAAAAGTCGAACTTGCAGCCAATTTGGAAGCAGACGATGTACTAAAATTTAAAGACGATAAAAAATATCGGGACAGGCTGTCTCAGGCTCAAAAGCAAACAGGTGAAAAAGATGCGCTGATTGTTATGCAAGGCTCGGTTATGGGGGTCGAAATGGTCGCTGCTGCATTCGAGTTTAAGTTTATGGGTGGTTCAATGGGTGGTGTTGTCGGTGAAAAATTCGTTCGGGCAGTGAACGCTAGTATTGAATGTAATATCCCACTCGTTTGTTTTACTGCGAGTGGAGGTGCACGTATGCAGGAAGCCTTGTTTTCCTTGCTGCAAATGGCTAAAACAAGCGCTGCGTTAACGCGACTCTCAAAGCGTGGGCTACCTTATATTTGTGTTTTAACTGATCCAACTATGGGTGGCGTATCTGCTAGCTTAGCCATGTTAGGTGATATTCATATTGCCGAACCCAATGCCCTAATTGGTTTCGCTGGTCCTCGCGTCATTGAGCAAACTGTTCGAGAAACCTTACCAGAAGGTTTTCAACGTAGTGAATTTTTACTTGAACATGGTGCGGTTGACATGATTGTCGACAGGCGAGCGTTACGTCAAAAAATTAGTTCGCTATGTACCATGATGATGGGGCAAGCAACGCCTTAACATAGAATGCCAGTCGCCTTTTTTTCAAACTTAGAATTGACTCTAAGGCCTTCGACCACTTAACCTCAAATAACTAAAGATGCGCTTTAACACTTTACAAGAGTGGCTTGATTGGCAACTCCTACTTCATTTCAAATCAATAGATCTAGGACTTGAGCGTGTTTCAGCTGTTGCCAATCTGCTTGGTATTAATAAAATTGCCAACCAAGTAATTACCGTAGCGGGTACGAATGGTAAAGGCTCTACCGTGACTAGTTATGAAACTTGGCTACATAATGCAGGCTACTCGGTTGCCAGTTACACCTCGCCTCATTTATTGCAATATAACGAACGAATTAAAATTAATCGCAAGATGGCGACTGATGCGATGCTTTGTAATGCATTTGAAGCCATAGATCAGGCCAGAGGTGAGATCCTACTTACTTATTTTGAGTTTGGAACTTTAGCCGCCTTATGGCTAATGCAGCAGGAGCCGCTCGACTTTGCAATTCTGGAAGTGGGTCTCGGGGGACGATTAGATGCGGTTAATATTATTGATGCTGATTTGGTTCACTTAACCAGTATTGGCATCGATCACCAAAGCTGGTTGGGTGATACCCGTGAGAAAATAGGTTTTGAAAAAGCGGGTGTATTGCGAGAAGGTATTCCTGTAGTTTGTAATGACACTGAACCGCCACAATCGG
>CAWVZP010000135.1:0-8524 GCA_963934675.1 uncultured Gammaproteobacteria bacterium
CTATAAATTTACTCAACTTATTTTTCGCATTAAGCCTTATGTTTTAACACTATTTAGCAGCTTCTACATTTGTTGACCTGACGGGGATATAACTTTTTCACTTGTCTTCAAGGAAGCTAAGGTTTTTAGGCTAGATTTGAATAATTAAAAGTATAAGCGTTACAGTTATCGCTTCGCATTGAATAAAGTATGGGACTACTTGCAGCAAGCCAATCAATTATTTGAGACACGGTGCAAGGACGATATGTATGTAGATACACGATGGATGAAGTCGTTAACCTATTAAGCCCCTCTAAGAATTTTAATAAATTGGCTGGAGCTCACCCCAGCCAAGCACATTAATTTTTTTATTGGCCATAACTAAGATCTAAAATAAATAACTAACTCCCAGCTCCCAACAATAACATTATCCAGTCGATATTGTGTACAGCCTAAACGAAAAGGCCATCTTGGCACTAACTCTCTTTCAACTGCCAAGCCAAAGAAAACATCATTACCATCAGTATCAAAGCTACGCGATTTTGTGGTGCTGGATAGAGTGTAATCACTTCGCCAACTAAATAACCCCACCTTAGCTAACAGATTAAAATTATCATTTATCGCAGCTGATGCCACTATCGCCGCAGTCCAGCCTTTAGCTGTGACTGGGTAAACCGTTGATATTGCCTCAAGGAAAGTATTGACGTCAGCATTGGAGCCGGTGATAGTCATGTCTACTTCGCCTAGGTCAAGATAGCCTAATTCGAGCGCAAAATGATCATCAATATGGAAACCAAGATGAGCAGAATAAACCGAACGGGACAGGTTTGACTGACTCACGCTTGCGTCTAATGAACGCGTCGCAAACGCCTGCCCAATATCAGCGATACCAAAATCAGGATTTCGACAGGAACTGTGCCACCGCCGCTATCTGTCACTTTAACACTTGACGTTGAGGAAGTCGTATCATCACCTTCAACAATAGGCTTTAAGGACGTCGAACCACTGGGATCCTCAATAATATTGTTAGCAACACCGTCGGCATCATTCGGCCCACCATCTTGAATAGTCAGCTGCACACACCAATGGCCTTCATTCAGACCACTAGTATAAGTAGCGTCACCCGGTGGTGGACAAAAACCATTGTCGCCCTGTGCTGATGCAAGTGCGTTATTTTCATCTTCTACGAAATTTAGCCAACCCGATGGCATTAGTTTACGATAAGCTGCATTTGCTGTTATGGCTGCGAACTGCGTCAACACTACCTGTACTGATTGTCCGGCTACCGGTATGCCTTCGATAATAAAATCAAACAGACCAGCGCCATAATCGACGCTTGTATCAGCTAGTGCACCTGCACCATTGTTACCGTGTATAACGATTTCGTCGTAGCTCACTGCTGCAGAATCAACATTGGCCCTAAATGCTGTCTGACCAAGTTTGAGCACTAGGCCCGATTCCACTTCCATAATAAATGATTGGCTCACCATGGATTGCTGTGGCAGGGCGTTCTCGGCTAAATCTTTATCATCCAGATAATTGGGGATACCATCACTGTCACTATCCCCAGCGCCTTCAACATCGTCGTTGATGCCATCCTGATCGGTATCTATAGGGAACAGTTCAGGCAAGGTAGCAACAACTTTTAACAACAATTTTGCTAGCTGGGCATCAGTACCATCACTTACCTCTACATGCATCTTGTAAAGCCCTGGTACTAAACCAGCAGGGTCAAAGGTAAAGCTGCCTTCGGCCCCATCGATATCCGTCAATGAGTTATCAGTTAGTGACCAGTCATAGGTATGGGTATCTCCGACAGAGTCGACCACTGCCGTAGTAACAGTCACATTGCCATCGAACTGACCAATTAGCCTCGTGGCACCGCTACTTTGAACCGCAGTTAGGGAGCCATGCGGCACAAGGTTAATTTCACTTATTTCAAGCTGATGTTCAACTGACGGTCCTTTAACCGCATTTGTTGGTGTTCCCATGGTCAGCGTTAGTGTTTCTGCGCCTTCTCCTAAACCATCATCCACTAGATTTATAGCCACCGATGCTTGCAGATTGGAAGCTGTAATGTCGACACTGCCACTTACCAAATCATGATCTGAACCATCTGTCGCAGCTGTGCCCGTCACTGTATATGGAACCGTAACAGGGTAAGTCACTGAAGGTCCGTTTAGAATGACTTTAAATGTCACAGTGTCACCTTCTCGAGCAGCCTGGCTTTTACTGAATCCAACCATTGGCGTTACATTCACGGTTTGCATTGCTGTACCAAAATTGGATGCAGCGTCAGTAGCCGTCCAAGACAGCACATGCACACCCGGTGTAAAGTGGGTTGGATTACTGGTTAAAATTTTGGCGCTACCACCATTGCTCACTATCTGAGTTACGCGAACGGTTAGTGCACTATCGTTAGCATCTACGGCAGTAGCAGAACCGATTGCAGCAAACGTAAACAACCCTGATGCATCGATATTGACATCAGTTGGCGCCGTCACTAATAAAGACGCGACGGTAATCGATAAGTTTGTCCCTATATGTCCTACTACACCAGTCGTTAAATTTGTTGAGGTAATATCAATAGTTTGAGCCGAACCAGCATCACTAAAGGCAGTTGAAATACTGTCATCAAGTGGATGAACCGTTAGTGTGCCGGGTGTTCCTATAAAACTTCTCAATGGCAAAAAACGAACCTGTGCTGTTTTGGAAAGCAACAATGCGTAGGTCGAGGCTACTGCTGGCATATCAATCCAGGTCGAACCATCTAATGAATACTGCCATATACCCTCGTTCGACATTTCAGCAGTATTTGTGCTAACAGCTATGCCAGTAAAGGTATAGCCACCATTACCACCATTGGCTTCTACCGGATCGATATCAGAAAATTGAGTTGCTAGCAGGGAATAAATATCCTGCCCGACAGGATCGACTGAACTGTTTGATACTGAAGGCAAGATGACGTCACCACGAAATGTTGGGGCATCATTGATATTGGCAACTGTAATTATGAAAGATTGTGTTACGGCAGAGGCTATTGAATCTGTAACTGAAACACTGACAGAATGTTCACCTAAATCGGCGTTTGTAGGTGTACCGGTAAGCACCGCTCCAGTTTGTAATTTAACAACGCGATTTTGACCAGAAAGACCCCAGGAAAGTGTTCCGCTAGTGTCTAGATTCATTCCCCATACTCTACTAGTTGTAACACCAATGTTAGTCTCTGTACTTAAATCTGCTGATAATTTCTTTACACCACCCCCGAATGAAGATACGTAGATATTACCTTGAGAATCCAGTTTAACGTCAGTTAAACTAGACTCAAAAGTTTTAACATTTGGCGTCAAAGTATCCAGCGCCCCAGCAGTAATTGTGGCGCTACTAAGATATTTAAAGTTATAACTTGCGATATACATCTTATCGAAGTCTTTAGTAATCCCAATTCCAAAGGGGTATGGCGTTCCTGTTATAAAATCAGTGGTATTTGTAGGATCAGCGACTTCTATCTTTGATACTTTATCAGCAGAGTATTGAGCTACATACATATAACCATCCCGCACAATCATAGCCAGAGGGTCGGTAATTGGAGAAATCCAATCGGATTCTCCCGCACCTGAATTAGTCATGTCAATGCGAGTAATTTTGTTTAAATTGTAGTAGCTAATGTAAAGGTACTGCCCGTGAACCAGGAGCCCATATTTACTACTTGGCTCCACCGTCGCATAAGATGATTTCACCCCAACAGGGGTAATCATAAAAATTTGACCGCCACTCAACTCAGCCACATAAATATTGCCGGCAACATCCTGTGCGATACCACCTGGCCCAGTTATCGTGGCTATTTCTTGAGTAGTCGTACTCCCTGTAACTATCGATAACCAATCTGGGATTGGTGCACCAGAAGCTTCCGACCATGTAAGCGTATCTCCACTATCAGGGTCTGAACCTGTCATGGCATAACTATATGGCGCATCCTGGGTTGCACTGGTTATTGCCGTACTATTGATCGTTGGTGGGGTATTTGCCGATACTTCAACAGTGAAGAACAGTAAAGTTATCAGGGCGTAAGGGAGTCGTTTAGTAATAAACAATAATTTAACAAGCTTTTGCAGGAATCGAATTGGATTTGAAGATCCACCGCCGCCAAAGGCTACCAGTGCGATCGAGGCCATCAACACTGACGCTGCTTTAAGTTTTCCAATATTAAATTTGAAGTCAGAATTATTTGATTGAGATACTAGATAATGGTCGTTCGATCGTGGTGTTATATTGAACATATATAGGTACTATCCCTCTGCATCTATTAGCAAAACGATTAATAGCCTAAGCTCAAAATATGCAATAGATATGTAAGGATTGTGCAATTTTGTGCAAAACGAGATTAGTTTTTAAAAAAACCCACAGGAAAAGGAAATTCCGATGCCAAGAAAATCAGGGATTTATCTGCCTGGCATACCCAGTCATGTTCTTCAACGTAGCAATGATAGAAACCCTTGTTTCTTCGACGAAGACAATTATTGGTTCTTGCTGGATTGCCTGGGTGATGCATGCGTGCGATACGACGTCTCTATTCATGCCTATGTATTGATGACTAATCATAATCACCTATTAATGACGCCCTGTACAAAATTCGGTAACTCTCGAGTGATGCAATGGTTGGGAAACCGATAGGTTCAATACACCAATAAAAATTATCGGAAAAAAGGAGACCTTTGGGCGGGTCGTCATAAGGCTAGTTTGATAGATGTGGAGCAGCATTTGCCAACCGGTTATCGGTCTATTGAAATGAGCCCTGTGCGAGCGAATAGGGTTGATCCTGGTCATTACAGGTGGTCGAATTATCATTGTCGTGCAACTGGGAGGCTTAGGTGCTAGAGATGTCCATGATGCGCGAAAAGCAGTGGCGTTTTCTGTACCGCCCGGAAACAACCGTTTTAAAGAGCAGATTGAGGCGACATTTGGTAAATCAGTGGGTTACATCGCACGAGGAAGGTCTAAACAGAGTTTATTGAGTGATATCATTATTGCGAATTATTCCCATGTACTTCCGACCTCTTTAATTATGCTTTAATTCTACAGGTAATTTGAGCATTAACAGGGGCACGGAAAATACGACAAGCCCCCCCCTGCAAATGCTGATTTTGAGATACCAATCAACAGAACAACGATTGAGATTAATACAATCGTCATTGCATCTATTTTAGTAATTTTCCGGCAATTCAAACCACAAAGCTTCAAGCGTTGATATAGCTTGAAGTGTCATTTTTTGTAAAGGTTCAACTGAAAACGCATCACCGGCAATGAATGATTGGCCATCTACCACTAGCTCTCCTTTAACAATATGTAAATATCCAAGTTGCTTGCTAGGAGCAAGTGTAAAACTCTCTTTTTCATTTAGCACCAAACGAGACAAATTCGCCTCTTGTTGGATTGATATTGTGCCATCATCTCCAGTAGTTGTGATCAAAGGAGTTAAAGTACCTTTTTGTGGAATGTTTTTTTGTGCATAACTTGGCTTAATTCCTCTCTTGTTCGGTTCTATCCAAATCTGTAAAAATTTAACATTTTCAACCTCTGAAGCATTATATTCAGAATGCATTACCCCAGTTCCTGCGCTCATACGTTGAATTTCACCTACTGTTACTAGATGTTTATTACCTTCACTGTCTTCATGCCTTAATGAACCTTGAGTCACATAAGAGATAATTTCCATATCGCGATGACCGTGTGCACCAAAACCTTTCCCTGGTGCAACGGTATCGTCATTAATAACCCGTAACACAGAAAAACCCATGTGTTTAGGATCATAATAACTAGCAAAAGAAAAACTATGTTTACTGTTTAACCACTCATGGTTTGCAACGCCTCTATCTTCAGACTTTCTGATATATTTCATATTAATTTTCTATTCGAATTTTTTTGTTTTTTATCCATCGATAATAAACATCGACCGAAGGTGCATAAAATGTCTTAACCTAGACGTTTGAGTAAAACGCCATCAAGTGATAATTTACCTGCCCCACTAAACATCAATGAAATTGATATAGCGAATAAGGCAAGCGCAAACTCATAACCGTTACTAGTCATAAATAAACCATTAGCAAAATGTACGCTAAAGATGGCAACTAACATGGTAATGCTGAGCATTAAAGCGGCGGGGCGAACGAGTAAGCCAATTAATAGCGCGATACCACCAAAAAATTCTGTACTACCGGCTAACAAAGCTAATTGATATCCCGGTTCAAGTCCTATTGATGTCATCCACTGTCCTGTTCCCTCCAAACCATACCCGCCAAACAAACCAAATAATTTCTGTGCCCCGTGGGCGATAAATATAATTGCCGCAGGGATCCTAAGGGCTAATGAAGCGAAACTAGTATTAGTCGAGATTAGTTTTTTTATAAAAGATGTGTTCATGTTTTTCTCCAAAAGTCGTTGCTAATGTTCATTGTATTTGTTTGATAAAGCTATTATATCTAAAGACAACAATGAACAATAATGATTAAATTTGACCATTTAGTTCAAAAGGATTGATGTATGAGTTCACCTATAACACTTGATGCTTTAAATGTGCTTGATGCCATTGAGCGTAAAAAGAGTTTTGCCGCTGCTGCTCATGAATTATTTCGTGTGCCTTCTGCCATTTCCTATACAGTGAATAAACTTGAAGAAGATCTAGGTGTAGCGTTGTTTGATCGCAGTAAGCGTAAGGCTGAACTCACAGCGGTTGGTAAGATGATCATAGAGCAAGGTCGGCTTATTTTAAAAGCCACAGACGAGTTAACTCATATGGCAAAACAATCTGCTAATGGCTGGGAGTCTGAATTACGCATTTGTATCGATAGCATTTTACTATTTCAACCTATTTATACTCTGATCGGGCAATTTCAGCAGCAATACCCATGGATTAACATTCGCGTGACAGAAGAAGTATTTGGTGGAACATGGGATTCATTATTGGCTAACAGAACCGATCTTATTATTGGTGCCACTGGCGAACCATATAATAGCGATTTTGCTATTCAAACCTTAGGTGACATTGACTTTGTTTTTGCGATAGCAAAAAATCATCCCTTAGTTAACGAGCAACAACCTGTTTCAAATAAAACAATAAAACAATATCCCTCAGTGGTAGTGGCTGATAGCTCACGAAATCAACCGGGTCAATCAGCGAGGTTACTCGATGGACAATCACGTATTACTGTACCAACAGTTGAAAAAAAGATAGAAGCTCACCTACTTGGTCTAGGTGTCGGTTACTTACCCATTCATCGTATTAAAGAACAACTAGAGTCAGGAGAACTCGTTACCTTAGAGCCAGCCAGTTATGAGAATAGAAATAGTGAATTAAACATGGCTTGGCGCAAGGACAACAAAGGTAAGGCACTGACATGGTTTGTTAGCAATATCCAAAAAATGGCTATTAAGCTAATTTAATCGCACCATTGTAAGACTTTAATCTACTCTTATATAAAACAAAACTAGCCTATATTTATAGACTGGTTTGCATCAATATAAAGAAGTTCTTAAGATTACTTTGAACAAACGCCGCTTTACTTTCTGTCAGAAAACCTTTTTAACTCCGTCAAAGGGCGACCTAATAATTCTGCACCATCAGGGCTTACTACAGCCGCTTAATTCGTTGCAAACACCTCAGGTAATTCTAGCATGCCCTTTGCTTGCCATTCAGACCAGCCGGTAGATAAAAGTAAGTCTAATGTTTGCTCTTGTGCTGGTGAAACAAAACTCCTAGAGTCGGCAATAATATATAGACAAAGGATCATTCTGAATAACGTTCAACCTCCTAACTTGTAGATTGGGATGAATACGTCCATTTGACGATTAATGGATAAATAAAAATCTATATAATATTGGATACTTTCTCGTTAGGCGACAGGCCGTTCGAATGATGTTGTGTCTCAGCTACATTGCTGTAGTGAGGTATACTATCGCTCACTACTCGGCTACTGCCCACAACCCCAAAACTGATTTGTAACAAACGAATATGTTCACACCAAATTTCTTCAAATTTTTTAAAGCCCTGGCAAAGAATAACAATCGCGAATGGTTTAACGAGCATAAACCAGATTATCAGCAGCAGGTGGTGGAACCGATGTGTGACTTCATCGAAGCGATGGCGCCGCGATTGTTCAAGATTTCACCCCATTTTGTTGCCAATCCGCGGGCGCATAACGGTTCGATGTTTCGTATTTATCGCGATGTGCGCTTCTCCAAAGACAAGAGTCCTTACAAACAACATGCGGCTTGCCAGTTTCGCCACGTACTGGGCAAAGAGGCGCATACTGTCGGCTTCTACGTGCATATCTCCACCGAAGAGGTCGTGTTCGGTGGCGGGGTCTGGATGCCGCCCAGCGCCGAGTTGCAGAAAATTCGCCATACCATCGTCGAAAATCCGTATGCATGGGGAAAGATCAAGTCGAGTCGTTCGGTGAAGCAGTATTTCGGCAGTATCGGCGGCGACGGCTTAATACGCCCGCCACGCGGTTTCGATGCCGACCACGAACACATCGAGGATATCAAA
>CAWVZP010000136.1:0-8465 GCA_963934675.1 uncultured Gammaproteobacteria bacterium
GAAGAATTTAAACGTAAAAACGTTGGTTTAATGCCAAATGATGGGGCAAATTATTACTCGCAGTATCAGGAAAATGGCGGTCGTCTTGAGCAGGCGAAATTATCTCTTAATGAGTCGCTACAGCGTCATATTAAGATAAAGGAACAATTGGACAAGCTCCAACTGTCCATAAACGCTGAAAATGTAAATAGACCTGAACTTATAGAAAGCAGCCTGAGTGGTCCTATAAGCTCGCAGGAAGTCAAGCTTCAGAACTTACTGCTTCTCTACACCGATCAACATCCTGATGTAATAAATGCGGAGCTCGTCTTGCAAACGCTTAAAACTCGGGAGGATGCTGAAATGGAATTGTTAAAAGTTGAGCCAAAAGTAAATGGGCCTGATACCAGTAACCCCCTTATTCAAGAACTCCTTTTTCTGTTAACCCAAACTGAGGCGGATATTTCGTCGTTTCGAACACGAGCTTTATCTCTGGAGGGGAAGCAAAACGGGCTCAAAAAATTGATCGATGTTGTTCCTCAAATTGAGTCGGAGTTACAGCGCTTGAACAGAGACTACGACGTTCATAAGGGAAACTATAATGAATTAGTACAAAGACGTGAGCAGGCCAGAATTTCTGATGATGTTGAGTCAGGGGCTGATCAAGTGAAGTTCCGCATTATAGAACCACCCTATGTTTCTCCAACGCCGCAGTTTCCTAACCGGCCACTCTTTGACTTAGTTGTGCTTTTAGCTGCACTGGGTATTGGTTATGGTGTCAGTTTGTTGATTTCTTTATTACAACCCGTTTTTTATAATCAAACTGAATTAGGTGCACTTGGACGTGCCGTATTAGGCACGGTTAGCAAATTTGATACGATCGAGGTTCTAGCAAAGCGCCGTCGGAACCTGTTCATGTTTATCTCGGCAAATGCGCTGTTTGTCACAGTTGGTATTGCTTTAATCTACCTACATAGCAGAGGTATTTTGATATTAAGTACCCTTCAGTTAGAGGTGATGGCCTTATGAAACTTTTTTCAAACCTGCTAAGCCCAAATAAGAAGAAACAATTTCAGGTTTCGGCGCCCCCAGAAGAAACTACTGAAAAATCAGCTATTAATGATATGAATTCAGTTGTACCTAACATACTTAAAAAGAACGGTAAGTTTCTAGACGTTGATCTTCCGTTAAATCAAGATTCATCAGGAAATTACATCGATTTTAAACAATTAAAAAATAATACTATTGATTTTGATCTAACAGATATAGGTGATGATGACAGCACATATTCAACACCTGAAGTGCTTGATTTTAATCCGCTTAAAACGTTTTCTCAGCGCGTCAATCTAGATCTGGAAAATTTACAAGGTCAGGGTTTTATAGACCCTCAAAACGTGAATTCGCTGCTAGGTAATACATTTCGGATGATTAAGCGACCTTTACTTAATAACGTAATGGGCAAGGGGGCAACTGTACTCGACAACGCTAATCTGATTATGGTTACCAGTTCATTAAGCGGCGAAGGTAAAACTTTTTCAGCCATAAACTTAGCTATTAGTATTGCGATGGAAAGAGATAAACAAGTATTGTTAATCGATGCCGATGTAAATAAACCCTCGCATCATGATGTGTTTGGCTTTGAGTCAGAATTTGGGCTTACGGACTATCTTAGAGGTAAGGTCACAGATATGAGCAGAGTGCTTTATAAATCTAACATACCATCCCTCACTTTAATGCCTTCAGGTACTAGAACATCACATGCAACCGAGTTGTTAGCGAGTGATGCAATGGATAGTTTTGTAAAAGAAATTTCAAACAAATATCACAATCGAATAATAATTTTCGACTCACCTCCATTGCTACTTCCGACAGAAGCAAGTGTGCTTGCGTCTCATATGGGGCAGGTAATTGTTGTTGTTCAGGCTGAGAAAACTAGGCATGAAGAAGTAAAGAAAAGTTTAAGTATGCTATCGAATAAAATTGTATTGTTGTTGTTAAATCAGGCGCATGAAAAGACTCAAATTGGTAACTATGGCTATTATAAATATGATGAGCAGCCTAAAGCTTAGTGTCCGGACGACTCAATCTAACTAGATCATAATGCGACCATTTAACCTGTTTGCCCTACTTATAATTCCAACATTAACGCTTGCTGGACTCACTTCTGTCCACTCAAGAAGTTTATTAACGCCTTCTTTAAGCTTAAAAGAATCATTCGTAAATAACACAACAGTCACTCTAGATGAATCAGGGTATGTAACTACAATTGTACCGGGTATAAGCTATCAAGCTGTAGGTGCAAAAAACAGTCTCTCTATAGACTATTCTTTGAACGCTATTTATTATGACGGCTTATCTCAGCAAGACAGAGTTGATCATTCGTTGCAATTACAGTCTGCCTTTGATCATATTCCTAATCTATGGGACACATCAATTACCGGTTCAATCAAGCAGGCAAATGTTGGTTCTGACGATAAACAAAGTGTTAATCCAATATTACAGTCTGACAATTCACAAGAGCTCAGAACTTTAGGTATTAGTAGCAATTTGCAAGGAGCACTGACTGATCAAATAGACTATCAGTCAGGTATCAAACTTGACTCTATTGATTTTGAAAATAGTGGATATAGTAATAGTATTGGGTTTAATTTGGGTTTGAGCAGCGATATCCAAAATAAGTTTAGTTGGGGAGCTACGTTCAACAGTAACCACACAAGTCTGGCAAACATTGATTCCCAAATAGATATGCTTAAAGGCAATTTAAACTATCGCTTTAATCGTCGTTATTCATCTTTTTTATTAGTTGACAAAAGTGAAGCTGATAATAATTTCCTGAATGACGTTAATACTAATATTGGAATAGTCTGGACCCCAGATAGAAACAGCTTATTTAGATTAGGCTCTGGTAAACGGGGCAATAGCACTAGCTATATTTTAGCCTCATCACTTAACACCCGGCACACTATATACCGGTTGGACTATGATGAAAAAATTACAACACCGCGTGCACTTTTGATAAATGATACTACCAGCCAACAAAGCGGCACAGCACTAAATCAAACCCTATCCATAGCTCCAGTTTTGGTAAAGAAAGGTACTATAGGAATGACGTTTAAAGGCAAAAGAACCAATGTAACCCTTAGTTACTTTAAGCAAACGACTATTCAAAATGATGATGATGTTGGTCGAGAAATCAGAGATAGCTTAAGTATTAGTGCAAACAGAGCCTTATCGGGTAGGAGTTCTGTTCAATTAACATTAGCTCGACAGGTGATAAAAACAGTCCAAGAAAATGAAGTTGATGATGCGAGTTTGTCCTATAACAACCAGTTATCAAAATCTATTAACACATCGGCAGAATTTAGAGTAAGCGAACAAAAATCCAATATTGTTGCCAACCAATTTAGGTTGGAAGACATTAGTTTTAAATTGCATATTAGTTTTTAAATCGGCGTTATGTCTAATCGAGCCTGCCAATTTAATTGATTGAAGTTAAATTTAAGTATTAAGTTTATTAATTCTTTGAGCTTCTGATGGAGTTACTCAATTCCTACTACTTTAATATGTATAGGGCCGTAGAGTAAGTGAAGTATTAGTATAAATTATTGGCGTTTTGACGTCTCCTTTCTTTGAGAAATTTAAACTTTTACCCCCATTTCATTGGTGGCTTAGATAAGTGAATTTTTAGCGTCCATCTATTTACCAGCTTGACAAATTACGTAACTAAATTACAAATCACTTACTTGGGTTGTGAATTCAGGCTGGTAGATGCTAAGCCTGAGAAATACTGCGCTTGTTGGCAGTGAGATTGGTCTGCCCATTTTTAGAATAAGTGCTTGATTTTTCATTATTAACTTGGCCTGTGAGTAGGCTGACTGAACGTCTAATGCGATCCTGACCTTTGTTAACGAGTAACGCGTTGATTTGAATAGCTTGTTGCAACTGAATTAAAGATTCGGATAAAAGTTGATATTGCCTAGAAAGGTTCTCTTCATTATCATCGCACCATTTAATACAGGCTTTTTGGCCTTTAGTATTGGCCTCGAATCCATATTGATTTAAAAGTTTATTTCTACTATTTTCGAACTCTTCAATTTCACTGATGGGCAGATTATTCTCAGACAACGTGGTGTTGATAGCCTCGCTATCATTTTGAGCTATTGATGCCTTTAACTTAATTAAAAAAAGGTTTATCTCATCAACTCTTGCTAGTTGTGTTTGAAATAGTTGACTCAACGCTTGTTGGCATTGACTGGGCATAGCCGAGCTCATGGTAATAACTTTTCTATTTCACTAAATTTTTTAGCTATAACTTCTGCATTAGGTTGGTACTCACCCTGAGCTAAGGCCAATTTAATCGACTCAATTTTAGTTTTATTGACTTCTGGCTGTTGTGTAATTGAGCTATTCAGTTCATTTAAAACATTCGAGCTACTTAACTTTACAATAGCCGCTGCGCCAGATTTCGTGGGTGTATTGTTAGCGCCAACAGGAGTTTCGCCTAAATCAGGCTTAGCGCTTGGTTTTGACTCTGATTTTATTGTGTTCGACTGCAATCTATTTTGTGTATTGATGGCATCTGTCATTTCAAACGCTCCTTAATTTGATACTGGTTAATTAAATTATCGGCTCTGAGTGGATAAAGTTAAATTTAATTGATGATTATTTTGCTTTAACTTAACTTTATTTAAATTATTATTAGGAGTACAAAAAGTAGGGGCTCGTTTTAGTGCATTGCTAGCTAGCCAAATAGGTTGTATGAACGTCATAGGTTAATTTTCACTAAACCTTCACCAAAGACGACACCCTCAACAATTTTTTGAGATTTCGAGTTTTTTACCTTAACGAGCTGGCCGATTCGTGCTGATTGTAATGCTTTTCCAGACGTTCTAATGCTGATGCCTTTGTAGTCGAGAATCAAGGTCACACTTTGACCTAATTTCACCATTTCAGATGGGCGAGTGTTGTTTTGTGTTAAAACGCTGCCTCTTCTTAAGTTTCGTTTGGATTCAGTATGCTTTAAATCATTAACCTGAGTAAAAAAGCCTTCATTTAGCAAAGAAATATTTCTTTTTTCAAATCCTAACATATCCCTGTTAATTTTTTGACTTCTACTAAAAGGCCGTTGCGCTACTATTACATCATCAAATATATCGACCTTTATCGGTAAACGAATACGCCACTTTGGCGAATCATGGCAATCGATATTTAGAGATGTGCTACCATAAGTTTTTTGAAGGTTAGAAAATTCTATCTGAAGCGGTGAATTGCAGCTCGCAAGCTTCAATCGACTATCGAGGTAATTCACTTTAAATTCAGGTAGGTAAGGTGTCTTGTAATTAAATTTCATGATGTATTCTTCCGCCTGAAATCGAATAGATTCAAGACTCTGATATTTATCAGCTTTAACTGTATCAGCGATTATAATTAAGCCTAGGCAAGCTAGAGTCAAATTTAGAGGTTTTATTAGTCTGCGGGTATTCAATCTTTTTCCTCTAATTGTCTGATTAAAATAGTTGTTGAATAAAAAAGCCAAAATTATGACGTTTAATCCCTCAAAAACAAAAAATTAAGTTATATCCTCTATATACTAAACTTTTAGCAATTAACGAGCCACTAATCTATATTAAAGTCTTTGTGTCCATGGCCGATATAATTCATATTAATGATCTAAATGAATAGGAGTAGATTATGTCCGGTGTAATGGCGTCGGTCGACCAGCGTACCCAGCTAGCTGGGCGGAATCGATTGGAATTGTTAATGTTTCGATTGGGTGGTCAGCAACTTTACGGTATCAATGTCTTCAAGGTGCGGGAAGTACTACAGTGCCCAAGACTGTCGATAGTGCCGAAATCTCACCCCGTTGTTAGGGGTATCTCGAATATTCGCGGTCAAACCATCAGTATCATGGACCTTAGTATGGCTATAGGTGGACCACCTATACAGGACGTCAAGAATTCATTCGTGATTATTTCCGAATATAATTGTAGTGTACAAGGTTTTCTGGTTCAGGGTGTTGATCGTATCGTTAACCTTAATTGGAAAGACATACTTACGCCGCCGAGTGGTACAGCCGCGGGTTCCAGTTATTTGACAGCGGTAACGCATGTCGATGGTGTAATGGTCGAAGTGATTGATGTTGAGCGCGTTATGCATGAAGTGGTAGGTTCTAAAGAAGATTTGTCGCAAGGAGTGAGAGACCAGGTCGAGCAACCCAATGCTGAGAAAAACCTAATATTGGTATCTGACGATTCGATGGTGGCTCGCAAGCAGGTTTGTAAGACACTAGAGAATGACATGTCATTGGAAACAATCACGGCAAAAGATGGCAAAGCGGCACTTGATCTGCTTAAAGGTTGGGCTGATAGTAAAGATCCACAGCTTGATCGTTTGGCAATGGTGATTTCGGATATTGAAATGCCCGAAATGGATGGCTATACCTTCACTACTGAAGTCAGAGCTGACGAGCGATTGAAACACTTGTATATCGTTTTGCACACTTCCATGAGTGGTGTATTTAATCAAACAATGGTTGACAAGGTTGGTGCAAACAAATTTATTGCTAAATTTGATCCTGATGTTTTGGGACAGGCAGTGATTGATGCAATGAAAGTGCATTTGATTTAATTTTGTCCCGGCAATAGCGGCAAGTTGCCATATTACCTGCCGCTATTGCCGCTGTTTAGCTAGTTACTACTGACTCTAAGTGTATGAAATAATTAGTAAATAATAGAATGGCGCTAACAGTGCATGTTGTTATCTGAACTTAATAGTGATGAGATATAACGATGCCAATAAACTTTGAAAGAGCTTTCTCAATTTATGATGATGCTTTGATCATGCGAGGCAAGCGAGCGAATGTTTTGGCATCTAACATTGCCAATGCCGATACTCCAAATTACAAAGCTCGTGATATTGATTTTCAATCAATTTTAAAGCAAGCGAATAATCAACAGACCAGCAGTCTCAGCATGGTCAACACACATCTAGACCATATTAAGCTCAATTCGGGTAGTGATTCTAGTATATCGCTTAAATATCGCAACCCATTGCATGCGTCGTTAGATGGTAATACGGTTGACTCTCATGTTGAACAATCTAAGTTTTCCCAAAACGCAATTCAATATCAAACTAGTTTTACATTCTTAAATAGTAGCGTTAAAGGCATAATAAAAGCCTTGAGAGGAGAATAACGATGGGGCTCTTCTCTAATTTTGATATATCGGGCAGTGCAATTAGCGCTCAGTCGACACGGTTAAATACGACTGCTAGTAATTTAGCCAATTCTGAGACGGTGGCTTCATCGGCTAAAGAGGCGTATCACTCAAGACAGCCCGTATTTCAGGCTATGATGAACGACCGATCCAGACCCGAAGAAGTGGGCGTGCGTATGCTAGGCATAATCGAAAGCCAAAGCGAATCCAAACCCATTTATGATCCCGGCCATAAACTGGCTAATGAAGACGGCTATGTATTTGGTAGCAACGTTAATTCAGTAGAAGAAATGGCCAACATGATTTCAGCCTCACGCGCCTATCAAAATAACGTCGAGGTACTGAGTACTTCTCGTGACTTATTGTTGCGCGTATTGTCTTTAGGCAAATAAATTCAATTATGAATTCAATAGCTCAAAAAATTCAACAGGGTATTTGTCATGAATGAAATCGATACTAAGAATCAATTTTCCTCATTAGGTCTTAGCAGCGCTAGTGCCGCTAAAACCAAGGAAAATGATAAATTAGGGCAAGCAGAGTTTTTAGAACTTATGACGGCTCAACTTCAATTTCAAGACCCATTGGAGCCTATGGAAAATGGTGACTTCATTGGACAAATGGCCCAATTTGGTACGGTTAGTGGCATCAATGAACTGAATGCAACAACCAATTCGCTAAATTCATCATTTCAATCAAATCAAGCTTTACAAGCTTCTACACTGGTTGGCCGAAAAGTGCTAATTCCATCTGATATGGGTTATCTTGGTGCTACAGGTGGGCTTAGTGGTTCGGTCGAGCTTGAGCAGTCTGCTCAAGAGGTCGCCATTCGAGTTACAAACGCATCAGGGCAGTTGGTTCATCAGCAGTTATTAGGTGCGCAGCCCCAAGGCTTATCCAATTTCGCATGGGATGGGCTTGATATTACAGGTGCGCCATCTCCAGCCGGTAAGTACTCGATTTCCGCTGAAGTAAATCGTGGTACGTCAGTCTCAGCAGGTTCTATTTTATCGGTTGTCGATGTTGAAAGTGTCACCATCGGCAAAGCTGGACAAGATCTAACGTTGAGTATTTCTGGTCTTGGCAATATTAATATGGCCGATGTTCGGAAAATTTTTTAAATCTGGCATCACAATAATCTAGTAAAATTAATCAGTTAAATCACCTAATATTAAGTAAAAAGAGGATATCAATATGTCATTTAATACAGCCCTTAGCGGCTTACAGGCAGCCACCGTTGACCTGAGTGCGACAAGTAACAATATCGCTAACGTA
>CAWVZP010000137.1:0-8386 GCA_963934675.1 uncultured Gammaproteobacteria bacterium
CTCTATCGCGAACACCTTCAATATTTTCTAGTATCCAGTTGACCTTGGTGCCTGAAAAATAGGGGTCTAACAATAATCCAGTTTTCGCTATTACCTGAGACTCAAAACCCTGTTCACGTAATGAGTCACAGTAATTCGCGGTTCGCCGATCTTGCCATACTATGGCGTTGTACACCGGCCTGCCAGTCACTCTATCCCAAATCACCGTGGTTTCTCGTTGATTAGTGATTCCTATTGCAGCAACTGCAATATTGTCTTCTCTGGCTTTTGAAAGGGCGTCTTCAACTACCGCCAGTATCGTTGACCAAATTTCCTCAGGATCATGCTCTACCCACCCATCATCAGGAAAATGTTGGGTAAATTCTTTTTGCGCTGTGTAGCAAGCCTGGCCATTTTCGTCAAATAACATCGCGCGCGAGCTAGTCGTTCCCTGATCTATGCTAAGTAGATATTGCTTCATTTGAACCTCATTAAGAATGACTGACTGTGTTCAACGGTATGATCAAGAATTATTGCTCATGAAGTATTCATCAAATCGAGCCTGTGCGTCTTCACCAAATAGTTTTTCACAAGCTTCAAACAATCCTTTCGATTGCTTAAGCTCTTGTTGTGAAAAAAGCAATTCAATTTTAGATCGACGTCTGAGGAAGTCTTCAAGCTTAGTAATTAACTCGCTTTGCGCCAAATGTTCAAGTTCACAGCGTCTGATTCCAGCATTTTCAATCAACGAATCGCACAGTGAAGGATCTTTTTCGATGGCATCGAGCATTGCGTCAGCATGAGCAGCATAACGTCGCCACAATCGTTGACTTAATATTTCGTCCGTATCCACCGCTTTAATTTCATCAAGCCCGAGCGCTTTAGCTCGTGCAAAATAGGCCACCCGTATTGACTCAGCTGGCTCGCCGTACCATTTTTTTTGTTGCGACAAAGGCTTGGACTTAGTCAAACGAACACCCAGTTCTGATACTCGATCGCAGATCTCGTCGCCAACATTCAGGCAATCAGTTAATTTTCCGCCAAAAATACTCACATGCCCTTGGTCAAACGCAGTTTCTATCACATGCTTACGAGATAACTGTAAAAAATCTGTTTCTGGCCCCTCGCCCTTTTTAATCGCCAAAGGGCGAACTCCACAACGTTCGGAAATTACATCATCCCGGGTTAATGGTTTCGGTAAGTTTAGCTGTGCGTTTATATTTGATAACACAAAGTCTCTGTCTTCATCGGTTACATGAGTCTGAGGTTCCAGGACTCTGGTATCTGTTGTACCAATACAAGTTTTGCCGCCCATTGGAATCGCAAAGAATAGTCGTCCATCATCGGCAAAAAAAGCAAGAACACGATCATTGCTTGAAATACGCGGCACGATTAGATGTATGCCTTTCGAAAACAGATGACTGTATTCAGTTTCCACACCAGTGAGCTGGTTGTGCTGATCCGCAAACGCGCCGGCCGCATTGATTAATAGCTTCGATTTGATCTTGAACTTTTTACCGCTAACCTGATCTTCAACCGCAGTTGTCCAGTGCCCCGAATCATCTCTCGTTTCTTCAATTGATTTTATATAGTTAGCCGCTACGCAACCTTTATCCATTGCGCTTCGAATAAAGTTAAAGACAAAACGAGCATCGTTATCATGTAGATAGGCATCCGAGTATTCGACACCACCCAGGCTGTCTTGGCTATTAATTAGGGGTTCTTGCTCTGCCAGTTGAGTCTTTGACAATAATTGGGGTATGCGTGTTTTACCTCGCCCAAACAGCCAATAAAGCCAGGTGCCAGCCAACATCACTAGCGGATGAAATTTGAAGTTTTTAGATACGGTTGTTAAAAAACGAATTTCCTTTACCGTTGAAGGAAAACTGCGAAGTAATTCATTACGTGATTTGCATAAGCCAGCGACAAGCCCAAACTCATAGCTTTCCATATACTTAATGCCACCCCAAACCAAGTTAGAGGATTGCTGACTAGTGAAACCTGCAAAGTCTCGAGAATCAATCAATGCAACGCGCGCACCGCGAGCTGTCAGTGCGGCAGCGCTGACAGCACCATTAATTCCGCCCCCTATTATGAGGACATCGAATTCTTCAGATATTAACTGTTCTATATTTTGACTGCGTAAACTCATTATGTATAAAAATATCCTAATCTTGTGTTTTAGACATTGGTTACTTAACTCAGAAATTCCTAAGCCTTTTTCTAAGTAGAACTTAAGAATATCATGACGTTCTTACTTAGTAGTTAAATGTAGTTCCAATAATCTCAAAAACTAGGGCACTTTGGTATTGTTACTCAGGCATAGTTAATTTATTCGAGAATCAAGTAAGTTAGGTGTTTTTTAGTTCTCGAATAAATCATCTCAATTGATCCGAGAACAAGTTGATTTTAGTCTAGTTGATCCTAAATGCTTTAAATAGTCGTTAGTTCGATAATTTTTTCTCTATATTAGAGGCATTCAACTTCAGCCACTAAACGAAATTAATATTTTACCATTAGAAGATATTATTTCGATTGCTCAGTAATAGAACCATTATAAAATAAAAGATTAACTGAACAGCGCTTTTATTAATCATGACCAAGCATGTAAAAAGTACGAATTCTTTAAATTTTCCTGTTATTTTTGGCAATATATGACAAAGACTACGGTAATTTATAAAGAATCTTGGCTCAGCCTATACGATCATAATGTTTTTAGTTGTCTAACATTCACGGCACGAGGACAATCTTAGGCGACGCCGCCTCACCTTGATGAATTTCACTAAATGCTGCGGCACCATCAGATAACGACCGGGTATCGACCCAATCGAGCGAACCCAACGCACCACTATATAACAAATCAATAGCGGCTTTAAGATCAACCACACTATAGGTGTAATTACCCAGGAAGGTAATTTCATCAAGCGTTAAGCGGCGTGTATCCAGTCCAGCCTCGTTATCCTGCAGGCCCACATGAGAAATAACACCACCGCTAGCAACCATCTCAGAAGATGCAGCACGAGTTCGACCGCTCCCCACCGCATCAATAACCAAATCAAAACTGGCCGCTTCTGGCAGAGCACTGCTGAGTGGATCATAGACGGTGGCGCAACCCAGCTTTTCTGCCGTTTCTCTTCTTAAGGCATTAGTATCAGCCAAATAAATTGCCTTGCAGCCTTTATGTTTTAACATCAATGCGGCAAATACACCGATTGATCCACCGCCTAATACCAATGCTCGACATTCCGAAAGCGGGCGATGCAATATTTTTTCTGACAGATAAATAGCATGTAACGAGGTTGCGGCCGGCTCGGTAAGGCTGGCTACTGTGGAATCCATATCCTGCGGTATATCGAGAAGATTACGTTCGGGTATATTGATGTAATCGGCGAATGCCCCTGCGCGACGCATCCCAATTAGCTCTCTTTCAGAGCATAGATTGGATCGACCACCCTGACAATGGTTGCAATGACCACAGGTAATGAGAGGATTCAATACGACCCGTTTACCTTTCTGACGGCCATTTTGCACCACGCCGACTGCTTCATGCCCTAGAATTAGTGGTGGTACCCGACGCGCATCGTGACCATGGTAGGCATGCATGTCAGAGCCACATATACCCACCGCTTCAATTTTGATTAAGGCTTCACCGCTAACGGGAACAGGTTTTGGTTCTTCTCTGTACTTAAGTTCAAGTGTATTGGTATAAACGAGTGCTTTCATAATATTGCTCTATTTCGCGGTAAAACCACCGTCGAGGTTAATAATCTGTCCAGTAATGTAATCTGAAGCAGAAGCGGCTAAAAAGACCGTAACGCCATCAAGATCTTGGAGCTCGCCATTACGGCCAATTGCTGTCTGAGCGGCTAACTTATCGAGCATTACAGGGTTTTGATAAACTGGCGCAGTTAAACCAGTTGGAAAAAATCCAGGCGCAATGGCATTACTATTTATGCCTGTTGACGACCAGGCCTCAGCCATAGATCGCGTCAGCTGAGTAATGCCGCCTTTGGAAGCACCGTAAGCAATGCCATTGGCAAAAGCTCGGGTTGATTGCAAAGAAGCAATATTGATGATTCGTCCCCAGCCTTTAGCTTGCATACCTGGCACTAGTTCTCGCGCCAGAAAAAAAGGCACAGCCAGGTTCAAGTTAAGTGTTTCATCCCAGCTATCCAGGGTAATCTCATCTGAAGGTTGACGTAGGTTGACACCCGCAGCATTAATTAAAATATCAATCGTACCAAATGGCTCTGATGCTTTTTTTGCAATCTCAGCCAGCGAAGCTCTGTCCGTTAGATCCACTACCAAAAAAGCTGCTGTACCCTCATTCGCTTCAATTTCAGCCACTGCTGAGGCTAGCGCTTCCTCGCGCCGGCCGAGTAAAACGACTGAGGCGCCAGCCACTGCAAGTGCAAGTGCCTGGCGTCGGCCGATGCCAGAGCTGCCACCAGTTATTAGCGCCACTTTACCGGTTAGATCAAAAATCGACTTCATAAGAACTATCTACCTGAATTGTTAACGGAGTACGTGTACAGAGCAGTGTGCATATCGCATGATACGAGCCGCTGTCGAGCCAAGAAAGAAATCTTTCATTCCGGGTCGATGAGAGCCGACGATAATGCAATCCACACCACTTTTCTCTGCATAATCAGTAATTGTTCGACCCGCATGACCGTTAAGAAGAACAATTTCAGCATCTTTCTCAGGGCCAATCCGCTCAGCAATACTCTGTTTTGCTGCGTCCTGAATATCATTTTCGATATGAGCAGGCATTTTAGTATCAGCACTCGACATGTAGTAACTAGTAAAACTGGGGATTTTTTCGAGAACATGCACCGCAACAATTTTACCATCTGGCGCCTTCAGCATTCTGGCAACTTCAACCGCCCTGGCACCGTGCCCCTGATCAAGTGCAAAGGCTAGAAGTACTTTGTTATACATATTGATTTCCTGACAATTATTTTAAAACTGCTAATTTTGCACAAAAAGCACCCCCTGATAAAAAGGTTCAACCAGAATACCCATCAACATAAAGCGTTAGGGTTGCAAATTAAAAGTATCGTTTGGAAAGTATTTTGAAAGTCGGTCATCACCTGTTCGAGCATGGGCTTCCATACCCTCTAGACGAGAAATTCTTGCCGCTGCGGCAGCGACTTCTCGATTGGCTTCGCGGCTCATACGTTGCGTGGTGACAGTCTTGATAAATTTACCCGCATACAGACCACCGGTATATCGAGCGGCACCCTTGGTTGGCAAAATATGATTGGTGCCTGAACATTTGTCACCAAAGGCAACCGTCGTTTCTTCACCAACAAACAATGACCCATAATTACGTAGACGATTGACCCACCAGTCGAGATCTTCAGTCTGTACCTCAAGATGCTCAGCGGCATACTGATCACTAATTTTAGCCATTTCCTCGCGGTCTGAACAAAGGATAACTTCACCATAATCTTTCCATGATCCTTCAGCCGCTATACGAGCGGTTTCTGGCAGTTTTTCAATAAATCCAGGCATCAATTCAAGTACTTTATTACCCAACTCACGATCTGTGGTAAACAACCAACAAGGTGAATCTAAACCATGTTCAGCCTGTCCAACCAGGTCACTGACGACGATCATCGGATCCGCAGTTTTATCAGCAATAATGGCTATTTCAGTAGGACCCGCAAACAAATCAATGCCCACGCGGCCAAATAACATGCGCTTCGCTTCTGCAACAAAACGGTTACCAGGTCCGACCAGAATATCGGCAGCATGGCCGGTAAATAAGCCAAACGCCATAGCTGCAATTCCCTGCACACCACCCAGAGCAAGTATCGTATCTGCGCCACAAAGGTCGGCAGTGTAAATAATGGCTGGATTAACACCTTCGCCTGGTTTCGGCGGAGAACAGGCAATCACATGGTCTACACCTGCGGCCTTAGCAGTTGCTACCGACATGATGGCGGATGCAACGTGAGCATAGCGCCCGCCCGGCACATAACAGCCGGCAGTTTGCACTGGTATTTGTTTTTGTCCAGCGAACAAGCCAGGAGACAGTTCAACCTCGAAATCAACTAGGGCTGCACGCTGCTTTTCAGCAAAACCACGCACCCGATCATAGGCGAATTGAATATCGTCCTTGACCTGTTGTGATAATTTAGCAGTAGCTGCTTCGATTTCGTCCGAGGTAATAACGATATTGCCACTGTAGTTATCGAGTTTAGTTGCGTATTCAATGGCCTTCTCTTCGCCACCAGTCTCGATATCCGACAACATTGTTGCCACTATTTTGCGCGTATCGTCTTCACCTGTAGTTGCAGATTTATCCGCTTTTTTCAAAAATTCAATGGTCATGTAAAACTACCTCATAAAAGAAATTAAAAAATTCGATTGTGTTAATAAACTGCTTTTTCATTTATCTTAAAACTAACGATGACTTGTTAAAGCGCCCAAAGTGACAGCTGTGGAATAAAAGCCAGCAACAACACCACAAAGCCCATTGCAAATACGTAAGGTATTGCCTGAACCGCTACTTTCAAAATGGGTTCCCCGGTTAATCCAGAGACCACAAAAAGATTCAAACCCAAGGGTGGCGTTATAAACCCGACTCCCAACGAGGTCACCATCATGATGCAGAAGTGAATCTCATTCATACCGATCTCCTGAGCCAGAGGCAGCATGATTGGTGCAAGAATCACAATATTGGGTGTCGTTTCCATGACACAGCCAGCGAGAATTAATATACCAATCATCATTAGGATGATGATGGTTCTGTTCTCCGTTATGGAGGTCATCGCATAGACAAAGCCCTGCGGGATTTCGAGTGCTGCAAGAGTCTGTGCAAGTGGCAATGAGAACGCGATAATAGGCACGATGACACCGTTTACCTTAGCCGAACTTGCCAACATTTTTGGGAAGTCAGATATCGAAATGCTGCCAATGCAAAGTCCGATAATAATCGTTGTTATAACTGCGACAGCTGCGGCTTCGGTCGGAGTGAAGACACCACTGTATATGCCGCCCATGATAATAAACGGCACCAATAAAGCGAATCGGGCATCGTAAACTGCATCCCACAAACGTTTTATCGAAAATTTCTGTCCCGCATTCTCATAACCCATGATCCGGTTCATGACAATATTAGTAATCATAATTGTAATGATGATGAGTAATCCAGGAATGACCGCAGCGAGGAAGAGCGTCGTGGCTGAAATACCCAGTATAAGACCAATAATAATATAGGCGATCGAAGGCGGTATTAAGATACCAGTACAGGCTCCAGCGGCCACCAATGCACAGGCATAGGGTCTTGGATAACCCTGCTCCACCAAACGCGCGATAGTCATACGGCCGACACCTGCAGCGCCGGCTGCGTCGGAACCTGAAATACAAGCAAAGAAACCACAGACGATAACGGTTGCGGTACCAAATCCAGACCTAAACCCACCTACCAATGCTTCCGCAACGTTTAATAATTTATTGGACAACCCCGTTCGCACCAGCACGTCACCAGTGAGGATGAACAAAGGCACAGCAATTAACGCAAAAGCATCGATTCCATCAAACAGCGCTTCGCCAAATAAACCCATGGGTAATACTTCGGAAAAATAAAGCATTGACAGCGTAGTCACACCGAGAACGGCCCAAACCGGTACTGCGAGTATAATCAACACCAGTGCCATCAACAAAGGAACGTAAAATTCCCAACCCAAAATTAGGTCAAAACTATCTTGCTGTAAGTATTCCATTAGTCAAATAAACCCACACCTTCGTAGACATCGCGTCCATGCCTAATATTACTCACATCGCGCATGATCGATTGCACCAACCTGAAACAAACCAGGCAAAAACCAAACGGTACTGCGGCAAGGAACCAAGCCTGTGCAATACCAAGACCATGGGTCACCGACCCATATTTCATCGATACAGCAAGTGTTTCATAGGAGTAGTAGAGCGCGAGCACGGCGACAAACAACATCACAAAGTCACCAATCAGATAAATCACTGACTTACCCCGATTGCCCAAAAATCCAAGTATGACATCGATGCGAATATGCCCCCGATCACGAACGGCAGCGGCTACTCCGATCCAGACTAAATAGATGAATGCGTAACGCGCAACTTCCTCAGCCCAGGTAGAAGAGTAAGAAAGTGCAAACCGTCGAATTACCTCAGTTCCAATGGTCACAACAATCATGGAATAGAAGCCAAGCAGCAACCACCGCTCACAATTTTTATCGATTACTGACAGAAACTTTTTCACCAGTCTGAGTCCTTAAGTTGTTCCAATTGAGAATAGGAAAAAGAAAAAGTTGTCTTCTCTGTTAAGAGAAGACAACCAATTGATGAACGATTAGGCGTCGTTTACGTAGTATTTTCCTTTTGTATTCGCAGCTTCAAGCAGTTTGTCGAAGGCCCCCAT
>CAWVZP010000138.1:0-8340 GCA_963934675.1 uncultured Gammaproteobacteria bacterium
GTGCTGAACTCGTGGGAAACGCAATTACCAGACGAAATTCCTAATTACTTTCTGGTTAATTTAAGAACCGACGAAGTACCTGCTATTAAGCAATTTTTAGAAGAAAGAGACATTGATTCATCAGATGCCTACCCTTTAGTTCGTGCTCGCTTAACCCGTATCAATGAGGTTACGGCAGATGAGGCTGAGTTCATCGACCCGCGTGGTTCACACTTGGTACAGCGCACCTTCAATGTGAGTTACGCTGACAAGTTACCCGATGATAATGAAATTATGTCAGGGCAGTGGATCGCAGCTGACAGCGATACGCCAGAATGGTCGATAGAGTCAGGTCTGGCAGACACTTTAGGTTTGGGGTTAGGCGATATATTAGCCTTCGACGTGGCGGGAGAAGTCGTTGAAGCGCCTATTACCAGTATCAGAAGCGTGCTTTGGGAAAACTTCAAACCCAATTTTTACTTGATGTCTAATCGACGATTACTTGAAAATCAACCACAGACCTGGTTGCTAGGGGCGTTGATTACGAATGACAAAAAAAGTGAACTGAGACAGCTTATCGAAAACTTTCCATCGGTAACTCTGCTCGATATCACTGAGTTGATGTCGCGTATTCGAGCTATCGTCAGCCGTGCTACCAGTGCTTTAGAGTTTTTCTTTTTGTTCGCAGTGGCGTCAGCATTTATTGTGCTAATGGCCGCTATTCAAACAGGACGACGTGAACGTGAGCAGGAATCTTCCCTTTTGCGAGCATTGTCAGCTAATATTACCCAACTCTATACCGTTCATATTTTTGAGTTTACCTTAATGGGTGTTTTGATTGGTTTCTTTTCAGCGCTGTTTGCCAGTATTGCGGGCTGGGTTATAAGTGTTCAATTTTTCAATATTGAATATCATTTCTCATCGAGTATCTGGCTTTATGGCATACTGTCAGCGACCCTGGTGTTGACCAGCGTAGGCACCTTGGTGAGTCGTAAGGTCTATCATGTATCACCGATGAAAACGCTTCGGTCATAAGCGTTGGTCTTTATTGTTGATCATAAGTATCAACACTAAATAAAGATCTTAAACGATAACACCAAACTCTATACCAATAATGCCAAGTTCTCTTAAGCCTAATCCGCCCCGTTCTAATGATTCAGACTCTAATTCAGAGTCGATGAGTCAAGATGACAAGAAGCAAAATCAAATTAACCAGATCAGTAAAAAAATTGCCTGGGACGAGGATATCGCAAGGGCTTTCGAAGCTGCTGCCAAGATTGATCGAAAAAGCAAAAGCGAACCCAATTGTATCGATGTCGTATTGCGGGTACTAGAGATGGACTGCGATAAAAATGTCGTCATCGCCACCTTGTTAAGTGACCCTCAAATGCCGCCTTTCGAAGACGGTTTTGTTGAGACGACATTTGGCAAGACCGTTGCCTTATTAACTCAAGGTGTGATTCAACTCAATAACCTACGGAGCTCAAGCGAGACTCAACAAAAGACACCCGAACAAGCCGAAAAATTACGTCGTTTGTTGATGGCAATCATTAGCGATGTTCGAGTCATGGTGATTAAACTATGTTATCGAGTCGAGCGTTTAACGCTATTGAAATATCGAGATTATGAAGAGCGTCGAATGATCGCTCAGGAAACCATCGATATATTTGCGCCCTTGGCCAATCGGCTCGGTATGGGTTTAATCAAATGGGAAATGGAAGACCTAGCATTTAGGGCGATTGAACCGATTACCTATAAAAAGATAGCTAAATTGTTGGAGCAGAAACGTAGCGAACGCGAATCATTTATCAAACAATTTTCAGATGAATTGGAAAGTCAATTAAAACAACAAGACATTCATTCAAGCGTGAGTGGTCGAGTCAAACATATAGTCAGTATCTGGCGCAAAATGCAGCGCAAAAACCTCGAGTTTCACGAATTATTTGACGTCAGGGCGGTACGAGTCCTAGTCAACTCACTCGCCGATTGCTATGCCGTACTTGGTGTGGTGCATACGGCCTGGCAACATGTTCCGAAGGAGTTTGATGATTACATTGCTAATCCAAAGGAAAATGGCTATCAATCTTTACACACCGCTGTCGTAGCCGATAATGGACAGGTTATCGAGGTTCAAATACGCACGGTTAAAATGCACGAAAAATCTGAGTTTGGCGTCGCCTCTCACTGGCGTTACAAAGAAGGTGTTAGCCTTGACACTAAAATGGAAAACAGTATTTCTGCGATGCGCGACATGCTCGATGGATCGAGTGAAGAAGTGTCGGATGTTATCTCTAATATATCGACTGAATTAGCCAATGAACGCGTTTATGTTTTTACCCCTCAAGGCAATATTATCGACATACCAAAGGGTGGCACACCGTTAGATTTTGCCTATGCTGTTCATTCTGAAGTAGGGCATCGTTGTCGGGGCGCTATGATTAATGGCCGAATTGCCAACCTGACGACTGAATTACACACTGGCGATGAGGTCAAGATTTTAACGACCAAAGAAAGCCGTCCTAGTCGAGACTGGATGAACAAGAACCTCGGTTTCATTAAATCGGCAGGTACCCGTTCGAAGGTGAGGAACTGGTTTAATCATCAAGATTTCGAACGAAATTTGATCGATGGCAAAGGTATTTATGATCGGGTTTTAAGTAAGTATTCGATTCAACATGCCGATCTAAAAAAAGTGGTTGAACATTTTAAGCGTAAAGAAATCGATCAGTTTTATGCTGACATTGGTCGAGGGCTAATCGCCTCAACGCAGATTATTGGTTTTTTTCAAAGTGAACCTGAAAACGAAGACCCCTTTAAGAAAATTAAAAAAACCGAAATAAAATCACCCACATCGAAAGACGAGGTGAGTATTCACGGTGTTGGCAACCTGATGACCCAATTCGGTCAATGCTGCAAACCCGTACCAGGTGATTTGATCATTGGTTTTATCACCATGGGTTCTGGCATTACAGTACACAAACACAATTGTCCTAATATGCTGGCTTTGCCGGAAGACAAACGTCAACGTTTGATAGAAGTTGAGTGGGGCCAGAGATCCAACGCTGTTTACCCGGTTGAAATTTCCCTCACTGCATTTAGTCGAACTAATTTGATGCAGGATATCAGCAGTATTCTTGCTAATCTAAAAATAAATTTATTGGACATCAATTCAAAGACCAACAAGGCTGAACAAATGGTTTATACCAAACTCATCATCGAGATTCAGAGTGTCGATGATCTGGTGAGCATTATCGAAAAGTTATCACAATTACCGAATGTTCAAGAGGTCAAACGAATTGCCTGATACAGCATCTATCGTTAATCCTGTTAGTGAATGCAAGTCTAAGCCAGTGGTCAATCGGCGCTTTTCAATCGCACCGATGATGGCTTATTCTGATCGGCATAGCCGGTATTTTTTGCGATTATTGTCCAAACATAGTTTGCAATATACCGAAATGGTAACGGCTGCTGCCGTCTTGCATGGTGATCAAGATTACTTGCTTGGCTTTAGTCCGCAAGAACATCCATTAGCCGTTCAACTCGGTGGATCTGATCCAGAACAGCTTTATCAAGCGGCCAAAATATGTACTGATTTTGGTTTTGACGAGATCAACTTAAACTGTGGTTGCCCAAGTGATCGAGTTCAATCGGGTAGCTTTGGTGCCTGTTTAATGGCCGACCCAGGTGTTGTTGCCGAATGTGTCAGTGCGCTGCGTAGTGCGGGTGATCTGCCAGTGACAGTGAAGCATCGCACGGGTATCGATCAACAGGACGAATACGATGTGTTTCGTGAATTTGCTCGAATTCAGATAGAAGTAGGTGTCGATGCATTGATCGTACACGCACGAAACGCCTGGTTACAGGGCTTAAGCCCAAAGCAAAATAGAGACGTACCCCCCCTTCGATATCAATGGGTCTATCGTTTGAAACAAGACTTTCCTGACACAGAAATTATTATCAACGGTGGAATCAAAGACCTCGATGCAGTGCATCAGCACTTAGAATTAGTCGATGGCGTTATGTTGGGACGAGAGCCTTATCAAAATCCCTATTTACTCCATCAGGTTGACGCGCAAATTTTTGGTGCAACTAACCAGCGATTCATATCAAGATTTGAAGTGCTTCAATCTTACTACCCCTATATTGAAGCCCAACTAGAAAACGGGCAACCACTGACTCGAATGGCACGACATATTATTGGTCTGTTCCATGGTGAACCCAATTCAAAACAATGGCGACGTTATATCAGTGAGAATGCATGCAAAAAACCAGCGGGTATGGATGTGTTATATCAAGCCGAACAGTTTCTTAATTGATCTGATCATCTAACAGTTAAGTCAGGCAAGCGTTTTACTTGTTTTTATTAACTTTTTTTAGTCGTTGCATATCAGGTTTATCAAAAGTTTCGAGTTTATAGCGGGGATTAAACTTTAAGAAACATCTTGAATAAAGATATGAAAATCATACCAAAACGAATAAGCTTATAACTTAAAATATCGAAAATGAACGACTGCCTCAAGCGGCCAAATCAAAAAATGCCTAACAAGACAGTGATTTTATAGGGTATTTAATGAAATACAGAATTTCGTACTTGTTATTATCGTTGTTAAAGTTGCTGAGTGTGGCATTGCTCATAAAAGCACTGATAAGTTAGCTTAAGCTAAATATTTTCAAGAATACCACTGAAATGAAGGGTTATAGTTCTAAAAATATCGTTTACTGGTGTTAAATAAACAAAAAGTGGTTCCTTTTCAAGGTTTATGGGAAATCACAGGGTTTTTAAGTTAAATCGCAGCGGTAACTATTTAACACTTATTCTAAGTTTGCTAGGTGGTCTCCGTTATAAAAAGCCATTAGGGTTTTGGCAATGATGAGTTTCAGAGCATAGACGAGTATAGTTGACATAAAAACTATCGGGGATTGTTTTTGTTTGTCAAAATTTTGAAATGAAATTTAAGCTCAATTAGAACGACGAGTAACAAGCAGTATTAGTCGATTATAAACAACCTAGGAGCCTGTCGGACTTAGGATAAACCGACTGCGGAAAGGCCATTTAGGTCAAATTTTTCGATCCAATTCGTTGAATAGAATCACTATTCGCCTGATTCGATCAAAATATTTAACTCAAAATAAATTTCCCTCGCTACGACAACCTAAGTCCGACAGACTCCTGGCAGTCATGAAAGTGATAGATCAAATCATAGTCTACAAGTTGGATTGAAGCCCTCGAGGTAATATAACAACTTCAATATTGTCGGTATAACGTTTGTTTACGCTGAACGGTGAGTGCTCAGAGCAGTTTCAGTATTAAATCAAACGAGGCACAACGAGATATTATTACTGAAATTTCTGTTATTGCAGTATAAAATACAAAAAAAATTGTTTATATCTATATAATGCCCAACTCGTTATAAACATCACCAATTATGAGTGATCATCTAACAAACTATCTTTCAAACGACTGAAAAATTTAAGGTTTATCTTATGACACTTCTTCTTGAAGAAAAATATCAAACTAGCTGGCAAGAACGTCAAACGTTTGCAGAAAACATGCAGCCAATTATTGGGCAACTTTTTAGAAACAAAGGCATTGAAATATCTGTTTATGGCAAACCGCTTGTTAATGCCTCTGCAATCGACATCATCAAATCACACAAATCAGTTGCACTACATGAAGGCAACAAACTTCGTTTACGTGAGAGTTTTCCCTTTATAAAAGCATTAACTAAAATGAACCTTGCTCCGGCAAGAGTTGATGTTGGAAAATTAGCTTATCGTTATTTATTCCATGGTAAAGCCAACGGCCTTTCTATAGAACAATTTCTAGAGCGTGAGTTGGTATCAATTAGTAAAGTGTCTACTGTTGAAAGTAACAAAGATGTTGTTTTGTATGGATTCGGTCGAATAGGTCGCTTATTAGCACGATTATTGATTGAAAGAGCCGGACCTAAGTCATTATTGAATTTACGGGCGATTGTTATTCGTCCGGGTGAAGAAGATGATTTAGAAAAACGTGCGAGCCTTTTAAGGCGTGATTCAGTACATGGTGCCTTTAACGGCAGTATAACAATAGATAAAGAAAATAATGTTATTAAAGCCAATGGTGCCTTCATAAAAGTTATTTATGCAAAATCTCCTGCCGAGATAGACTACACAGTGTATGGAATAAACAATGCTTTAGTGGTAGATAACACCGGTATTTGGACTGATGAGGAGGGACTTGGTCAACATTTACAATCAAAAGGCGTTGAAAAAGTGCTCCTTACCGCACCAGCAAAAGATAATATTAAAAATATTGTTTATGGTGTTAATGAAGATATGATTTCACCAGAAGATAGTATTGTTTCAGCAGCAAGTTGTACTACTAATGCGATCACGCCTATCTTAAAGGCATTAAATGATAGATTTGGAATACGTAATGGACATATTGAAACGGTGCATTCTTATACTAATGACCAAAATCTAATTGACAATTATCACAAATCTCCACGGAGAGGTCGAAGTGCGCCATTGAATATGGTGATCAGTACAACAGGTGCAGCAAAGGCGGTAGCTAAAGCATTACCAGAATTAGCAGGGCTATTAACTGGTAACGCAATACGGGTTCCGACACCCAATGTGTCGATGGCAATTATGAATTTGAATTTAAAGAATGCCACTAGTAAAGAAGAATTGAATGACTATATGCGCCAAATTTCTTTAAATTCAAAATTACAAAATCAAATCGATTACACCGCATCAAATGAGATAGTGTCTACTGATCTAGTGGGTTCTCGTTCCGCAGGTGTACTTGATTCACAAGCAACGATAGTGGTTGATGACCGTGCAGTACTCTACGTTTGGTATGATAATGAATTTGGATATAGCTGCCAAGTCGTACGAGTAATGCACGACATGGCTGGTATTCATGTTCCAACTTTACCTGCTACTTAAGGAATAATTATTAGACAGTAGGTTTCAGTTCAAAAAGAGGCTTGTATAGAATAGAACTAATTTAATACTGTTTAGTGAAATCAATTCAGGCACTTATACCGGTATCCTAACTCTTTTAGGTTGGGTAGCGGTTGAGGGCCTTAACCAACAGCAGAATATCTACATTAATGCCACCAAAGGTAAAAGTGGCGTTAGCCAAACGGTGCATCTGTGAGCCATTAATATGACCGATATTTTAAATATTTAATTTAAACAGAGCAATAAAACAACAAAAATTGGACTCATCGACCTAAAACGTTTCGTAGATAAATGTAACTTGCGCCACTACCACCATGTTTGGGTTGTGCCGGACACCAAGCCAGGACCATGGATTGCTGAGCTAGCCAATGATGCACGAGTGGTTTCAAAACAGATTGATGTTCAGACCGACTACCTTTGCCATGCACCACAATCAGAAATTGAAAAGCTACTGACAATGCGTGCTCAACAAATTGAGATAGTTCTTTAGTTGCCCGCTGCTGGTTATAGCCATGTAAATCCAGGTGATCGTCAACTAGCATGGACCCTTGACGGATACTTTTCTGTTGTTTTTTTAGAATTGAGGAATGGTAAAAACTATCGTTAATTTGCGCCAAATTATGATGATTAATATATGAGAAATCAGCTGATTCAGTTTGAAACGTTTTTTTTTTAATGAATACTTTTTTCTTTACCTGACTTTGATAGACATTTATCCGGCTATTATCTAGTCGTTTTATATCACCCATCAAATCAGAGAAACTAGTCTCATCTGTTATTTTTCCGCTCATAGCCCAGTGAATCTACTTCCAATAATTAATCCTAGTATATTACAATTATGATTGATGTGAAATCAACAGCCCTAACTCGGTCTGAAATAGAGTCGAGCTAGGTAAATAAGTCGCAGGTAATGATTAATTTAGTTTATTATTCCGGCCTTAGTTCTTGGTACCAGTAACGGCCTTTTTATTGATGCAAATCCTTGTTACTAACGATGACAGATATATAGCACCAGGAATCCGAATTCTGGCCGATATACGTTCAGTGATTAATAATATGATCCTAGTTGCTCCTGATTGCAAAAGTGGTTTGAGTCATTCGTCTTGCTGATGCGGCCGCTACAAGTGCACAAAAAAACCAAAGATAATGATCGCGTAGATGTAACACCAACAGACTACGTTTATTTGGCTATCCCCGGGGGGGGAGATAATAATTCAGATGTGGCCCTATCCGGCATCAATATCGGCTTCAACTTGGGTGATGACATATTGGTTTTATGTACAGTTGCGGCAGCTACAGAAGGTCCATATCTTGGATTAACTCTATTCGCCGTTTCATTGATGGGAAAACAAGAAAAAAATTATTGCGCTTCAGCGCAAAAAACGGCGCATGTTGTCGAGATACGAGTGA
>CAWVZP010000139.1:0-8305 GCA_963934675.1 uncultured Gammaproteobacteria bacterium
AGGCGAATAGTGGTTTTATTCAACGAATTGGATCGAGAAATTTGGCCGAAATGGCTTTTCCGTAGTAAATTTATCCTAAGTCCGACAGGTTCCTAGGCCACTGAGATATCCGCACGATTTGCTTGGATATAGTCGGATCGATAGGCCTGTTTGCCTCGACCCAATTTACCTTTTAACGAGATGTGTTGACGGTAGTTCTCATATCGTTGTTTTTTCCTGCTTGAGCTCAGCTCGATCTTGGTTTTGGTCTATTACTCTCTTTAACAGGCCCAGTGGTTTATCAGATAAGTGAATAGATTTTCGTTTAAGGTGTTTTTTTTATTATTTCTCGTATCGCAAAGTGGGTCAGCTATTAGCCATTCGGGACAGTGTCCAGTTCGCTCTTTACAGGCTTCAACCTAACGCTGAGTTTAAATATGACGGCGCTCTCAATGTCATTAACTTAAGCGGTAAGCCATTAATATATTTGGCATGCATTCTGGTGGTCAGTTATACCAAATACCTACGGCGTAAAGGAAAACGCTATCAGTCACGCCGTAAGAGCTGTATAGGGCGAAGCCACATCAAGAATAGAGTCAGTGTTGATGTGCGGTCAGCCATAGCTGAGGAGAAATCTAGCGTCTGGGATTGGGGGATTGATCTGGTAATTGGCAAGGTTAACAGTGGCGCACTCGTCACGATAGTCGACAGGGTAACGAACTTTACGGTTTCAAAGTGAGTCAACAATAAGTCAGTTGATGTCGTTACTGCAGCCTCGATCTCGTTGCTAGCGCCTTATAGGGCTGCGGTATTGACGATCACTGCCGATAATGGCAAAGAGTTTGCCCACTATAAAAGATGACTGAAGCACTAGGTGCAGCAGTCTATTTTGCAGGCCTTACAGTTCCTTGCAACTAGGATTGAATGAAAATACGAATGGTCTATTAAGTCAGTATTGGCCGAAGCACAAAGACTTCAAACAGTTGACGCCAAGAGCAGAGGCATCAGTGATAGCTTCGCTTAACAAGAGGTCAGGAAAGAAGCTCAGTTATTAAACGCCGGCTGATAAAATGGTTGAACACATGGCAGCACTTGCCGTTTAATTGGTTATGCACTTCAAGGTTGAATTCGCCAAGTGATAATCTCGTTATTTTTGATATTAGTCGGTATAGCGGTGACTCGAAAAAGTAGTTCAGCGCTTATTTCAATCTAGGTTCTATTAACAAGCTATCTCAATCAAATCAGAATGCCGACTTTAAAATACATTTCAAATTACCCTCAGCAAGTAAAAGACCAAGTTTTACAATTAGTGGCTCAGGATAAACTCGCCGATTATTTACTCAATAAATACCCAACAACGCATCAGTTTATGAATGATAAATCTTTGCGAGAATATGCTGTATCGATCAAAAATCAATATATCAAAAAGTCTTCACCGTTAAGTCAGGTGATTTATGATTCTAAAATACACGTAATTAACAATGCACTTGGGTTACATACTTTTGTTTCTAGAGTCCAAGGAAATAAGCTGAAGAGTAAAAATGAAATTAGAATCAGTGATGTTTTCAGGAAATCGCCGGAAGCATTTCTACGAATGATTGTTGTTCATGAACTCGCTCATTTAAAGGAAAAGGAACATGACAAAGCTTTTTACAAACTCTGTTGTCACATGACGAATGACTATCATCAGCTTGAACTTGATATGCGCCTATATTTAACGCAACTCGCATTGAACGGCGAGATTTATTGAGCAATACGGTAAATTGATGTTACCCAATACTTTTAACCTAAGGAATGCTGTGATGCCGACACATGCCCATACGTAGGACTAGGCCTAGTGCACAAGCTTTGCTTAAAGTAGAGGATGGATAGCTAACTTTGGTCAGCCAACCTTAGAACCTGCAAATAATGAGTTCGAGTCCTTTTACATTGAAAAGAGCAATGCAATAGAGCCAATAGGGCTATGGACGTGAGCAGAGTGCTCATTAGATAGTATTAAACTTTTCTGATGGCTAGACTATTATGCCTAAAATATACCGGTGCGTTTTATCGCGTTAAGTTAGAAGGGCGCGCTAAATTAAGGTTTACAGCCAATAACTAAAGAAAAGGCAGCCTGTGTTATGGGTTGCGCGAATTGATATTGGCGGATAGGCCTTTTATACTTGTCATTCTGTCGTTATTCAGCGACATCTAAATCAATCTTTTATTGAGACATGCATGGATATTTTTGCATCGGCTACTTTGCTGTTTTTAGTTATGGATCCGTTGGGAAACATTCCTTTATTTTTGTCGGTATTAAAGCAAGTGCCCGAAGAGCGGCGGCGGTTTGTTTTGCGCCGAGAATTGCTGATCGCCTATATCGTATTGTTAATGTTTTTGCTCTTAGGACCGCATATTTTGTCATTTTTGCAGGTATCTCAAGAAGCCATTCGTATTGGTGGCGGCATTGTCTTATTTTTGATTGCGATAAAAATGGTGTTCCCAAAAGAAGGTGGCTTGTTGGGAAAAACACCTGATGGTGAACCGTTTATAGTGCCTTTAGCGATCCCAATGATGGCGGGACCATCAAGCCTAGCAATGATCATGCTGATGCGTAAATCGGCCGAAGGCCAGTGGCTTGAATTATGGTTGGCGGTGACAGCAGCTTGGTTCGTTTCTGCCAGTATTTTGTTAGCCTCGCGTAAACTTTACAGGGTGTTGGGTGAAAAAGGTTTGTTCGCCATAGAACGTTTGATGGGTATGGTCTTGATCATTATGGCTGTACAGATGTTGCTTGAAGGTATAGCACAATATTTACATTTACGTTAACGGGGGAATGATTAGAGAAATAAATTTTATTTTATGCATACTTCAAAAATTAATGTTTACATGGCTAAAGAAATGACTTAAATCATATTACATAAACATTAATTTGGTTCATCCGAATGCTATTAAATTATGGTAAATACCATCATTATGGCAAATTATGAACCTTTCACGACTAGTCGTTGGCTTTAAAGTGGATGCTGTCCTTGGGTTAGGCATGTTCAGTAATTGCATCCGCATTACTTAAACTCATCACATCCATTTAATAATGTACCGTTCTACACCGACATCTTTACAGGTGTCGGTGGCATGACTATAACTAGAGCCGGTCAAATTAAAAACTGATCTACTCTACAATAGCGCCTCCACTTTTCTGTTTCCTACGTTGTGTAGCAAATTTAATTTGGCCAAATTGGCTGACCCAATTCGCTAACTAGAGCAACTACTAGCCTGATTGCATTAAAATAGTATAAAAATGTTTTTTTTACTTTAGTTTCTCATGTTAAAAGCCTTAGGCTCCTTCAGAATAAAATTGCAACACCATTGATTCTTTTTGGGAATAACGGGTTCTGGTTTTTATTGTTTAACTTTAATGACACAGGGGCTATACCCTGTGAATTTTTTGATTGAACCAAGAATTCAGTTCAATTTTTGACTTTTGCTATTACCTGCCGGTCTACTTTTTAATTGGCCAAACAAAAGTATCAAGACTAAGCCAGACATCAGTAAACCTGTCGATGGCTCCGGTACTTTAAATGATCTGTTTGAAACGGTCCCATTAATGATTTCAACGCCATCAGCTAAGCCATTAACTGAGCCAGTCCAAGTATCTGACTTGGCACAGTTCGTCGATATGATTGAACCTACACCAATAGCAGCTGTAGCAAATAAGTTTCCACAACTAACGTTTGATGTAGCCGCGGTTACTGCTCCAGTCACAAAGGCAGTACCCACAAAGGAGGTGCCAGCACCAAGGTCTAACGCACCCCCTAAATTCCAAATGACACTAGCACCGGGGCCTGCGTTTATTATTTCGAATCTATTTCCAGCACCGACAACCAAGGCAGCCCCAAGATTAAAAACCCAAAGGGGAGCTTCTTCATCATTTCCATCAAATTGAATGATTGAATTTGCGGCTATAGTAAGAGCATTCCCTTTATATATTCCAGGGACAAAAGTGTTACTTCCCAAACCCACACCTAGTTCAAAATCATGTTCGAGGCTGGATAAGGATTTCTGGGCAATATCTATTTGTATTAAAGCTTGTTCAATATCAAACGTTTCCTTGTATGCATTTATAGCTGGCGTAGTAATGGCGCCAGCACCAACGCTACTACTGTTTGTTCCAGTTCCAGTGATAGCTCCAACCGCATATACGTCATGTGAAGACGAAGATGCACCCAAACTAACTGCTGCGCCAGAATAAATGTTTTTGGCACTAGCGCTAGCACCCAATACAGCCGCGGCGCCAGCATAAATATTTTTGGCACTAGCATTAGCCGCAATACCTGCAGCGGCTATTGCAAATATGTTTTCACTGTTACTGAAAGCACCTGCGGCAACTGCGGCGCCAGAGTATATGTTTTTAGTTTGAGTGCTAGCACCGATACCAACGGCTGCTTTTGCACCTAGATCATCAGTTACAACAGAATCTGCCGCGACACTTAGTGCGGCACCAGCCACGGCAGAGTAACCGACTAAATCAGGAGCAAGCAATAAGCTAGCGATTGAACCTATTGAGTTAAATAATAATATTCCGCCTAAAGAAATATTGACCCAATATTTATTCATTAACTTAGTTTTCTGACATGCGAAAGTTATTCTTTCCATTGATGTCTTTGCGCCATTTAATTTTAACATCGGCTTACATTTTATTAGCGCTGTTGCTGAAGGGGTTATAAACTAACCTTCAAGATGATTTTAAACATTTGATTTACTTAAATTCTCAAATTCATCAATCCTGAGAATAGCATAATACTTAGAGGTGACTGCAAAGTTATTGGTAGTAAAATGTGAGGAGGTGCACAGATATTTAAACATTCGGAAAAATATCAATATTTTGGGCTGCTCACCATAAAAGAATCACTATTAAAGATGTTTATTATGAGTCAGCACGATTAACATATTAACAGTAATGGTCCTTGATTTAGGCCCTAAGGCTGAAAGTCTATAGGATCATTTACGAAATTCAGGGTGAGACGCTCATTAGCTGCTGGGCCAAAATTCGCCTATCAGTTGGCTTAATCAAATTACGGCGTTAGGTAAACTGCTATTTGGAGTGAAGGTAATTGATATAAGTCTAGATTTCTGATAACTGGTGTATTCACAGTAGCCGTAAAGATATTGATAACAATGAAATGCTATAATAGTGCGGAAAAGCAATAAAAACATGGCAGATTTGAGTTTATAATTAATTTTGGTCTTTACCTTATGCTGGGTAGTCATGCCTTGGATTTTAAAGCCTTAATTTTGGTGTTGATAGATAAAGCTAACGGTCAGTGGTCAGCAACCAATGCCAATTAAAGAGCCTAATGAGGCCCTTCTTATTATTTTTTCACCTTTATAGCAGGGGTAAGGCTGCAGTTAAAATATGCGTAAAACTGATAAAAAAATTGATAATCAACTTAGGCTTGTATTAACCGATGTTTGCGAATTTGCATTGGAGGAAATTGATGGCTTTCAATGGTTAACTCACTTGGTCAACTATTCGGATTTTCCTAAAAGTTTAAAGGTTGTATGTGTTTTTGATACAAATGATAACCTTTCGAGTTTTACATCCCAAAAAAGTAAAAATGAACTGACGTCTCTTATTCAGGCGAAACTTCAAGAGGTCGATATTAAAGTGAAAAATATGGCCGATCATATTTCATATGATACAGAACAAAATTGTGAAAAAGAGCATGATGGTCAATGGGCAGACAGGTTTGGTTGAAGTAATAGCCTCGTAAGGCCTCAGCTACTGCCACTCTGCTCAATATATTAGCTAACTATATCTAGTCTTTGTAAGGTGTTGTTATATTTCTTTTGGATATCAATTATGAATTTGGATAAATCAACAAAACGTATAGCCAAGTGGGTTAAAAAAGGGTTTCAAGGATACCCCCAGATTTCACTCGCTTACTTTGGTGAAACAACTGATTTTGCGACCGAAGTTGTGGTTTGTTTCATATCAGAAGAAGGCGCTGAAGCTCAACAACAAAAGTTCACGAGTGAGAGTGACGTTAGAAAAGATGAAACTATCCAAACTACCTTGCTAAAGGTTATTGAGCGGGCAGACGCAAAAACGGTGTTAGAAGCTGAAGGTGTTTCAATTATCCAATGATGCCTGCGTTTCTGGTGACAGTGATTCTTGGGACAGTAGGCCGCTTAAATTAATATAAGAGATTAAAGTCGACTGGCTAAAGGTGACTAAAAAAACAGTTCATGCCAACAGTCTACGACATCGCTAAATGGTTTTGAATACCCTGAATGCTGTCTTCGCTTCGGTGATTTACGTATAGCACGGTAGTTTCGAGGCCTTCACAGATCTTTTCTATCAGCGCTAATACCAACTGTCGGTTCAAGTCATCTAGTCCCAAGCAGGGTTCATCCAAAATTAATAGCGAGGGATGCTTTACCATAGCACGGGCTATTAATATCAGCCTCTGATCACCAAAAGACAATTGGTTAAAGGGTTCGTCAGCACGAGGGCTCATACCGAGTAACGACAGCCAGTGATCTGCGATACTTTTTTGCTCGTCTGTATATTGTTGATAAATCCCGATGCTGTCGTAAAAGCCAGAAATAATCGCATTACGCACGCTCACGGTAACTCGATACTCCCACTGCAATGCACTAGACACATAGCCCAGGTGCTGTTTAATTTGCCAAATGCTTTCTCCATTGCCCCGTTGCATTCCAAAAACAAAAATATCATTGATATAGCATTGTGGATGATCGCCAGTAATCAAATTCAATAAGCAAGTTTTACCACTGCCATTGGGGCCAGTGACCTGCCAGTGCTGGCCTGCTTCGATAGTCCAGTCGAGATCAGAAAAAATAACACTGTCACCATAAGCCACCCGAACCTGACGCATACGGACCAATGGTTGATTGTTATCAAGTGAGGTTACCGGCTGGTTTTCAGTGGCAGCCGGAACTGATAAGTCTGTTGTTTTGAGATGCATGAGCTGAGTTAAATTAACCATAGCATCGTCATCTTTTGTATCAATTTCTAAAGCCAGTGCTGCCTTATTAACATAGGCTATATGGCTGACAAAATCGGGTATTTCATCTAATCGGTTCAACACCATGACAATGGGCGTATGTTGCGCAATGTCTTTTAATAGTTGTTGTAAATAAAGACAGGCGTTTGCGTCCAGTCCCTCGAAAGGTTCATCTAAAATTAATAGCTGTGCTTGGCTGGTCAAGGCTCTTATTAGCATTAACTTGCGAGACTCACCAGAGGACAACTTGCGGAACCCTCTGTCAAGTAAACCTTCGAAATTAAAAGCGGCTATCAGCCTTTGTTGTAACAGTTGATCAGCGCAGGTCTGATCAAGTAACTCTCGAACCGGCGTACCGACTGCAACTACATCTAATAAATCCGCATCATCTTTTTTAAGCTCGGCTTCGATTAATTCAGCCTGTGCTTCAAACGATGCAATAGCCACTTGTTGGGGCAAACCATTAATCTCACCCGAAATAATATCACCAGCGCCTGTTAATATTGCTGCCAATGCCGACTTACCCGAACCATTGGTGCCAACGATTGCCCAGTGTTGGTTGGAAGTGATTTCCCAGTTAATCGAGTTAAGACTAAAATAAGTCTCAAACTGAACACTGAGATTAGAAAGAATAATCTTCATGGTATTGCGATCGCAAATAAGAGAGGGCGTGATTATCCCCAATGTGATGAATGCTGCAATAGCTTGACCATTTATATTGAGGGCGTCTCTAGGCACATTGTTTTTTTTAACAAACTTGAAATCGATCAAATCCTAACTTCTCATTATAATACCCTTTATAGGTTTATATTTTATTCGGGCTCATCATCGCAATAGAACTGATAGCTGTTTGTTGGCGGTTATAACCAAAATTGGGTGTCAGTGTAGTATTGTGAGATGATTTTTTCGTTGAAGTTTTTGTGACAGGAATCTTTATTCTTTATGAAGCTTCGTTTGGTCGAGGGGTTTATTAATTAGCAGACTATCGCTAACCTTACCGATAAAGAAACAGGGTTTTGATTTGCCTAACAATTTAACTGGTTGGTAATTATCAAACGTAACCTTTAGTAATAGCTTTTGGCTTTAGGTAAAAACAAGATGACAAGTTTTGAATATTCAGCTTGGAATCCCGGTATCGAGACCGAAATACCAGAGGATTATAAAAATCAAGAAACGGTCTATCTGCCTGACAACACGACGACTGCCTTTGATGAAATTTTGGAATTGGCTCAAACGACTGGATTAAGTCATGAAGAATTAATTCAATTTCACCCTGAACGCCTCCTATTGCATGAAGTCATTATTCGGATTACTGC
>CAWVZP010000140.1:0-8290 GCA_963934675.1 uncultured Gammaproteobacteria bacterium
GAGTTAAAATTATTGGCGAATTGATGGTTAGCGTCACGGTGACCAGCCTCATCTTTCCTGACGGCTATTATGACATCACGCAATGTAGCATTTGCGGGTAGGTGCCAATAATCAATGGCAATCTCTGGCGCTGGCACATTTTTTAAACGTCACTGTCTACCTCAGCTAAATATTCACCATAGCTATAAACGGCCTCTTCTTCAAAATAACCAACCAATCGATGGGCGGTACGGCCTGAAATGATATACAAAAGAAAAAAACTAGTGAAAAACACACCTTGCGCAAACAGGATAAGCACCCTTTCAAAAAAGCTTGGCTGAGCAATCTGCACAAACGTCATTAAATGCATACGCTCATTTTCAGCCTCTTTCAAAAGAGAATGAATAGCTTCACGATCGTCTTCCATCCGGCGCAGAGATCGCATGTGACGAATCATTCCGCCCACCATGCCAGGTACTGCAGCAACGGTTTCCAGAACTACCGCTCGATGGCCATAACGTTTAGCAAAGAAAAGGTCTGCAAGAAAACGTAGCAGTTTGGTTAAAGTAAAAGCTAAGCTGTCTGAAAATCCTGAAGGTCTGTGATGGCTACTCAGAGGGTCATTGTTATGTGCTGGCTTAGGAGACTCCAGTGCATCGTTCATAATAAAATTTTCCTAGAATAAGAATTTTTAATGCCCTATAAGACGGATGTCTGATCGGGGCAAAAGCATAGTTGTTGACAATAGAGACAATCAGCATTCTCTGGAATCATCGACTATTTAAAATATCTTTAATTAAATTAAAACATCGAAATAATAATTTGCATTTACTAGTTTTATTGCCCGGTAAGATAAGTATTTTTATGATTGCTTACATAAGTTTAGAACGACAAATTAAATTATAAGAAAGCCGCATAATTTAAATAAAAGCATAACTAATTTACGCCTCTACTGTCACCAGAGGATCACAAAGTAATCGTTATTTATTAGTAATATTTTTTAATCTTCATTATTTAATTAAATAAACAACAAGGTCGGACAGGCATTTTAAAATCACCACATTTAGCATCAGAAAAAACGTTAGTTTCAGAAATTGAACAACAACTCACGATTAAAAATCGCACTTAACCTAAAAGCCGTTTTACTTATATAGCGGCTCGCAAACACTCAAAGTGTTTTCATTATTGGTTGGTTATTGGGGGTTAGGCCATGATTTTCAGAGTTTGTCGTTTTAAAGCAAATTATGAGGCGTAAAGATTTTCAGATTACAGGCTTTGTTGCCGGTTAATCGATAGCCTTTCAAGTATTGGGGGTAGGTTGATGCAAATAGCACCTTGCTTATTGGTTATAATCATTTGGCCTGTCGCGCCCGCTAATCGCAAGTAACCTTCCAAACTCAATAAAATACCAATTCTCTCCCAAGAAGACACATTAAAGTTTAATACCTATTATATTTTAACCAAAACTTGCTGCTTTTTGATAAGCCGGGCGTTGCTGAACTTTTGTCAGGTAAGCCTGAGTCGTCTCTTGACCTTCTAGCAAACCAATTCTGTCGGCGATTTCTAGGATTATCGTCATCATAATATCGGCTGCGGTAAACTCAGCACCAGCAAAATACTCACGCTCCGCCAAAACAGATTCAATGTAACCAAAGTCCAATCTGACTTCTTTAGCAATATAATTATCCATCGGTTGGTCACCTCTACGAGTTACCATGCCCATGAAAAGTTTACACATTACCGGTAAGCCGAGAGATCCTTCAGCAAAGTGTGACCATTCTATATATTGATAATATTCTTTGGTCCCTGCTTCAGGACGAAAACGCTTTTCGCTATCCTGATCGATGATGTATTCCATTATTGCACTGGATTCGCACAAGGTAATATCACCATCAATAATTACTGGCGCTTTGTTTAAAGCATGCACCGCTTTCAAACTCGGCGGTGCTAAGCGTGTTTTCTCATCACGTTGATGGTCAACACGCTGATAAGGCATTTGAAGTTCTTCTAACAACCACAGTACGCGTTTAGAACGAGACTGATTTAAATGATGTACTACTAGCATAATAAAATTCTTTAAGCCTAATTTATAATTCGTCTGGCCCAACACGCATAACCAGATTGCCAAAGTTCTTGCCTTCTAACAAACCAATAAATGAATTTACACTCTGTTCTAAACCTTGAACTCGGTCTTCACGGTATTGGATTTTCCCTTCTGCTAGCCACTGTGACATATCTTGGCTAAATTCATTATATCGATGACCATAATCTTCAAACACAATAAAGCCCTGCATCTTAATGCGCTTCACTAATAGGGTGCCCATTAGTGCAAACAGACGATCGGGTCCCTCGGGTAATTGAGTCGCATTGTATTGAGAAATCAACCCGCAGAGTGGAATGCGAGCACAACTATTCAATAGCGGTAAAACAGCATCAAAGACCTTGCCACCGACGTTTTCAAAATATACGTCAATGCCCGCATCGCAAGCTTGGGCTAACTGCTGCGCTAAATCATCTTTGGTATGATCTAGACAAATATCGAGGCCCAGCTCTTCGACGGCTGATCGACATTTTTCTGTGCCACCCGCAATGCCAACCACTTTACAGCCTTTTAGTTTAGCAATTTGACCGACTAAACTACCCACTGCCCCCGTTGCTGCAGCAACCACAACGGTTTCTCCCGCTTTCGGCTCGCCAATGTCTAGTAGCCCCATATAAGCGGTTAAACCAGGCATACCCATAACACCTAAGGCATAGGAGGGTTGCTTCGGTTGCTGGCCCAGTTTTAATAAATTAATGCCGTCGGAAATGGCATAGTCTTGCCAGCCCGAAAATGAAACAACCCACTCGCCTACGTCATAGTTTGGATGATTTGATTCTTCAATTCGACAAACCGTGCCGCCAACCATTACTTCGTCAATCGCGACAGGTTCTGCATAGGATTTAGCGTCGTTCATGCGACCGCGCATGTAAGGATCAAGGGATAAGAAAACCGTCCGTAATAAAAGCTCACCTGGCTTAGGACTTGGTTTTTTACTTTCTGCAAAGTTAAAGTTGCTTAAGGTCGGCGCACCGACTGGACGAGACGCGAGTGTCCACTGACGATTGACCCGCACATCTTGCTGCGTCGGTTGTAGAGGGTTTAAATTTATCGTCGTCGTGTTCATATTTATTCTCCTATCCCAAGACAGGTATTAAAGTGCCGCGATTAATATTTCACGACTGACGTCTGGTGTAATGGCGTCATGCTCACCCAAACTGACCATGCCGTGCTGTGTTAATTTTTCGATTAAGCCGTCAATATCCGCCTCGCCCAGATCAACATGCGATAAACGCGTTGGAACTTCCATTCGCTCAAAGAACTGCTCAGTTAATTCGATGGCGCGATTAATACGGGCATCTTCATCACCTTCAGTAATATTCCAAATGCGCTCGGCATACTGTAATAACTTTTCACGTTTAGCATCGCGACAGATTTTCATTACCGCTGGCAAAACAATCGATAAGGTGCGTGCGTGATCAATGCCATGGCCTCCGGTTAGCTCATGACCAATCATGTGCGTGGTCCAGTCTTGGGGAACACCCGAACCAATCAAGCCATTTAGTGCCATGGTAGCGGCCAACATAATATTGCCACGGACATCTAGATCGTTAGCACTCTCAGGTGCCAGCGCTTTTGGCCCTTCTTCAATCAGCGTTGATAATAGCCCTTCAGCAAAACGATCTTGCACCTTAGCGTTTACGCTGTAAGTCAGGTACTGCTCCATGGTATGGATGAACGCATCCACGACACCATTACTAATCTGACGATCAGATAAAGATAGGGTTACCGCTGGGTCTAAAATGGCAAACAAAGGACGAACCAAAGGGCTACGAAACGGCAGTTTATTTCCGTTTCGAGTCACTACCGCGGCATCATTCGTTTCAGAACCTGTTGCAGGTAATGTCAGAACGCACGCAATGGGTAACGCCTTTTCAATTGGAGCTTGCTTACTGATAATGTCCCAGGGGTCTTCACCTTCGAACAATGCTGCAGCCGCAATAAATTTAGTGCCATCAACAACAGAACCGCCACCCACGGCTAAGATAAAGTCGACACTATTTTGTTTAATAATATCTTGCGCTTTCATCAGCGTCTCATAACTGGGGTTTGGTTCAATACCTGAAAACTCGAACCAGGTATGGTCTCCCAATGCGGCAACGACTTGATCATAAACACCATTGTGTTTAATTGAGCCACCACCATAAGTGATCAATACTTTTGCATTACTCGGGATTTGTTCACTTAAAGATTTGATCTGACCTTCGCCAAAATGAACCTGGGTTGTATTTTGAAAACTAAAATTTAGCATATGGTATTACGTGCCTATTAAGATAATGTGTTAATAAAAAACGAACGGCTATGTATATATCAGCCGTCCGCCTATAGATCTGCGTCAAATGACGAAGAACTTATTAACGATTAACCTGCAAGATGTGCTACTAATTTTTCAGCTACCAATTCTGAACTCTGTGGATTTTGACCACTGATTAATAGACCATCTTGAATCGCAAACGCATTCCAATCGGCAACCTTTTGATAATCACCACCACGTTTAACCAATTCATCTTCCAATAAGAAAGGCACAATTGCAGTTAGCTGCACCGCATCTTCTTCGCTATTAGAAAAACCCGTTACGCCTTTGCCTTTAACAACATATTCACCAGCAGCATCTTTAATATTCAAAAATGCAGCCGGTGCATGACACACTGCCGCAATCGGCTTATTAGCCGCTAAGAAATTTTCAATCAAAGCAATTGAATCAGTATTATCTGTTAAATCCCACAATGGTCCGTGACCACCTGGATAAAAAACAGCGTCATAATCTTCGGCTTTGACGTTGGCTAAAACTGCTGTGTTTGCCATTAAAGCCTGTACTTCACTATCCGCATCGTAGCGCTTAGTAGACGCTGTTTGAAAGCCTTCTGCTTCACTTTTCGGATCGATTGGTGGCTGGCCGCCCGCTGGTGATGCAAGGCTCACCTGAATGCCCGCTTCGATAAAGGCGTAATAAGGGGAAGCAAATTCTTCTACCCAAAAACCTGTTTTCTCACCGGTATCACCTAATTCAGCATGAGAAGTCAAAACCATTAGTACGTGCTTAGCTGTTTGTATCGTCATTACTTTTCTCTTATCTGTTTGAAGTCACCCTAGTATATTAATTTAAACCAATCTAACAATACGGATTAAATTGACTTCTTTGGTAGAATTATTGATACAATGAAATGTGAATTTATCTTTCGAACAACTCAAAAGCATGGTGGTCTTTGCTCAGGTGGTCGAACAAGGCAACCTGACCGCCGCCGCAAAGCACATAGACTTATCCCGAGCCGTGGTCAGTTACCACATTAAGAAGCTAGAAACTCAACTCGGGGTAAAATTACTGAATCGCTCAACCCGCTCAGTTGCCTTAACAGAGGCAGGTGCAGAGTACTATAAGTCTTGTCGCATCATTGCCGAACAAGCCGCAACGGCTAATCTGCAGATTGAGAACCTAAAAAACGAACCAGAAGGTTTATTAAAGATTACCTGCCCTGTTAATGTCGGCTTACAGATGGTTGTTCCAGCCTTAAATGACTTTCGACGCCTTTATCCCAAAATTGAACTGGACGTGAAACTGACTGATGAAGTAGTCAATATTATTCAAGAAGGAATAGACCTAGCAATTCGCGGCGCACCGTTGCCTGACTCAAGCTTACAAGCGAGTAAACTTTCAACCTTACAAACCTGCTTGTGTGGTTCCCCCGACTATTTTAAAAGGCGAGGCCGCCCAAGTGACCCTACGGATCTAGAACAGCATGATTGGGTAGTTTATAAACTGACGTCAGGCGCTATTGAGCTGAAGAAAGGCAGCCGTTCTTATAGTGTTGCAGTTAAGGGCACTATCAGCACCAATAATGCCGCTGCACGTACGGCCTTTCTTGAGGGTGGACACGGCTTAGGAAGAATGCCTGTTTATGACGCCTGGCCTAAGATTCAAGCAGGCACACTAGAATCGGTATTAGATGACTATCAACTAAAAGACATCAATATTTACGGCGTATTCCCGCCAGGCACCATGGCATCTAAGAAGTTACGTTTATTAATTGATTATTTAAAGGCGTATTTCATTAAGGTCGATCGCCAAACACAGAACAAAATACTTAAATAAAGCACATTGCTGCTATGAATAATGCGTTCGGTATTACCCAAGTCGATACGGTGACGCCCTAAGAAGCGAAGGCAATTTATCTCATCCTTAAGAGCGATGGTTTTCTTGGCGCATGCTGAGTCAGCCAAGAGGATACAGCCAACCCAATCGACGTCCCGATGCATTTTGTTATAGGGGCACGCAGGACACGGAGTCAAGTGTAACGAAGGTATTACCGTCACTGATATTAGATCGGCGAATGGTGTATAGCGGATGTAATGACTGATCAAGGCCCAATCGTAGTCAGTTTCGTGGCAACTGTGGTGATTTGTGTTGTGGACTTGTGATTTGGGCCAATTGTCGGGGTTCAATATTCTGTTGCATGCTTGTGATCATGATAGCTTTACTTATTATTATAAAGATACCATTAGCATTTTAGTCGGTGCATTCAAGACGCATGCACCAAGCTTGAGTAGGGTGCACTAATCGTTATCGGATAAACCAGCTCCAGCACCCGCTCTGGATTGCTTAGTTGCAGGCGCATAAGTCCGAAATGCAAGCTCGTCTACTAATTGCCATACCTGGCTGTCGATCGCATAAGCCAGGGTCGAAGGCAGTTGCTCTGGCAATGTGCCAAACGTCTGCTGGCAGCTGACTGCATCAATTTTATCTAACCAAAGGTCATCTCTATTACCGTCAATTCGGATTCCATTGCCGTAGCAGCTAAGCCTTACATCGGCCCAGCTAGTGGTAATAATTATATTACGACATCGTGAAACTTGCCCAATGGTAGCGGCTAGCAAAATTGGGTAGGCAACTGACCCTAAACTAATCGTATGACCATCAAGTAACCATTTGACTCGATCAGCTATTGCAGCCCCAGTAATTATAGGACATAAAGTCTGGCTATTGGATTGCCAAGGTTCTCCGATAGCACCCAACCCCATGACCGGTTTGTATTGCTCATAGTCTTTACCTTCAATCATTTGCAGATGCTTGAGCAGCAATTCAGGGCCGGGTAAATTAAAAGCGGCTAACCAGCGGGCCGCCTTGCCAGCCTCTTCTGCCAGTCCCCATTGCAAGCCAGTGGCTCTAGCGACTTTTCGGAAATAGCCTTCAATCTCGACCAGAGTTTGTTTTTGTTTTACTTGGCTGCTTTCATTTTTGTGATTATTGGTCATTAGTCCGACCTTTAAGTTTTATACGATAGCAATTCATGCGGATAAGAACAGCCTTGATACATGCAAATTCTTACCCAACGATCAGAACGAGGGTCGAATTTTGTCGCGCCAAAAAATGACAATTTACAACGAAGAAGATTTATCGGTAGCATATCAGATGCAATAACGTTGTCTTGTATTTCAGCATAGGGTCGGTTTTTTAAATTCTGTACTCTGCGCATCGTATGACGGTGCTCTGGCTGCGCCAATAAAAATTCAGCAATCTCACCGTGCTTCGACTGGGTTTTGGTCCAGTTCAATAACGCTTGATTTAACTGATAAATATAATAGCCAATGGCGTAGGGTGATTCATATTCTTCACCTGGTTCGTCAAAACGCTCACCCAATCTGGGTTCAAGCTTTTCTGCTGAGGTGTACCAAAAACGTGCCCGATTTTGAGCTTGCTCAAAATCTATCGTTAGCGCCCACTGGCATTGAGAATTGAGAATATTTAAGGTCTCGGCAACCGTCACCGCACCATCAATAACGAAACTGAGGTGTTCGTCTGCATCCATACAACCGGTCAAGCCGTCGACTAATTCGCCATATGGCTCAAGGATTAATGAGACTAATTGCTCCTGACCTTCAAGGCTGAGTTGCTTTTCAGCCCAGTGGTAGAATCGATCCCAAGGGTGATCATGGTTAAGATCTTCACTGTTAATGTACACCGACATTTTCTCGAGATCATCACCAAGTGATGCCAGTTTTTTTAACTGGATTTCATGCACCGTATTCCAACTGGACAAATTAAATTTTGCGCGCTCAAAACAAGACAAAAACTCGGTCACTTCTGCGACACTGGCTTCATTAACGGCACGTACCCGGGCGATGGCTTCTTCGCGTGCCATCATCCAATTGTTGATCAGAGCTGGGTGATTAAATAAAAATGGGGCCATACCAAGGCCAGTAGAATTACCGACA
>CAWVZP010000141.1:0-8167 GCA_963934675.1 uncultured Gammaproteobacteria bacterium
TTCTGTTCCACGCTTTAGTTGAGGTGATGATCAACACATGATAGCACGGGTCTAGTGGGGATCTCTGCCACCCAGAAACGTCGATTGAACCGGTAACAGAACTCATAAAAGTAATTTTGCAAGTAAAGCTTAGTAGTGTCCTGAAAAGTACCTAGTAAAAAGTGTTTCAAACTTGTGATGGATATGTGTACCCAAGTTAGCCATTCATCAACCATTTCTGGTGGCGTTACTTTGGTAATATGGGCGACAGGATGTGCGACACCCTTGTTCAGATGCAAGCCATCAGTATGTACCTGTTGATTCACTAAAACTTTACGCTTAACTAATAAGGCAGATAAAGTGTTTAAAGATATAGAAAAATTCACAGCGAAAAATAGGGCATTATTAAGCAACCATCCAAAAGTGCTTGGATTGGTATCAAAAAAAATGTCTGGAAATGGTGGCAAACCGAGTAGACTATTGTTAAATGGATTAGTAAAGGTCAGTTGATTCTTTCAAAGACACATATTATGGATCAAGATATAACGATATTAATTGTTGATGATGAAACGCCCATTCGGCATTTAATGTCACTGCTTTTGAAGGGTTTTGGCACCATTGAGATGGCTGGATCGGGTAAAGAAGCTCTGGAAAAAGTAAATGCAATTAATCCAGATTTGATTATTCTTGATATCCTGATGCCTGAGATGAACGGCTATGAAGTGTGCCAAACGATTAAAGGAAATGACAAAACCTCATCGATCCCTATTGTATTTTTAACCGCCAACAGCAGTAATGAAGATGAGGAATACGGCCTGGAAATTGGTGCGGCAGATTTTATTCGCAAACCGATTTCTCCCCGCATTGTAAGTGCACGAGTTTCCAACATCCTAAACCTCCAACAGGCGACCCGAAAGCTCGAGTTGATTGCCTCAACGGACCCACTGACCGGCGCGTTTAATCGTCGACATTTAGATTTAGTGGGTAGGAATGAACTATCGAGAAGTAAGCGATGCAACAGTACATTCACAATTTTGATGCTGGATATAGATCATTTTAAAGGGGTTAACGATACCTACGGTCATGATATTGGCGATGAGGCCTTAATAGAAACGGTCGCTGTAATTAAAAAAAATATTCGTGGCGAGGATCTCTTATTTCGCCTAGGCGGCGAAGAGTTCGCCGTTATGCTGCCAGAAACAACAAAATTGGCAGCGTTAGATACCGCCAAAAGAATACGGATTGCTATCAGTGAGATAGTAATTCAAACTCCAATTGCACCGCTGTGTTTTACTTTGAGTATCGGAATAGCCGAAAATACACCTGTAGACGACGATATAGATGTCATCTTGAAGCGAGCTGACGAAGCACTTTATCAGGCTAAATCATCCGGCAGAAATAAAGTCATCTAAATTGTTAGTGAAGGTCATTCACCATCCTGAAGTTGAACCACTGCAGGATGGTCTCTTCATCAGTACAACTGACACTTTTACACCCGATAATGTTAGTTAGGTTAGCCTCGATAATAAATTTCTATTTCCAATAATGCAAACCGAGAATTCACGAGATTTAAAAGCCCTCGTATCATCGATTCGACTATGATCACAACACTATTGGTACTATGCATCAAATAAGTGGGATCTTAATAACACATGACTGCGAGTCTGTTTTCAACGTCTCTATAATCGACAGACTAATCCTGGGTTTAACCTAACTAGTACTAAACAACTTAGCCCTACCTTAATTTTTGTTGTTATCAATATTACTAGAGGTAATTAATAAACTGATTATTTATTCTAGACAATTGGCGTGACAGACCAGTCAATTGTTATTGAATTGTGAACCCATATTTAAAGCACTGCGTATAGTAAATTGAATTCAATAAATAATGGCCGGAATCTGAACAATCTGGCTAAACCACTAATCATTTTACTTTTTAAGGTCAAATCAAATTATGAAAAAAAAAATTATTAGCGCATTTGTATTGCTCGCTGCTTTAAATACAGGCACTGCATTGGCTGGCGGTTGCTCAATGGACAAAAAACAAATAGATTTGATAGTTAACAAATCTACGCCGAATATGACAGAAATAGGCAAAGTTAAAACGCTGCTTATTGAGACTGAAAAATTGAATACGGCCGTCGGTCGATCAGCATCAGTCGATGCACTGAAAGAAACCAAGGGTTTATTGGAAATTTAATAGTTTGCTCGTATAAGGGATTGGTCTAAGGGTATCCTTTTGACCAATTCCCTAATTGTATCAACCATTAACGCAACTCAATAAATAGCAATAAAAATAATTTCAGCAATAGCTTGATAATGAAGTAAGGTAATAATTGTTAAAAATTTAACATAATTGAAAAAATGTTTAGGTTCAATCAAGGGCAATTCGTATCGACTTTCCAGTTTTCGAGTTGTAGGCAACAAAAGCTCCTGATGCCACACTAATTCCAGTAACCGCTTGAATAACCACTTGATGTGTGACCATTAAAGTCAATTTTTTTTGATCCAGATCATCAAACTTTATCTGCAATGCCTGAAGTATTTGATTGCGATCTGCATGGCTCTGAAAAAAAGAGTTTAGGCCAACAAAACCGTCAACCACGCCCAAATTTAAAAGTTGAGAAGTTTCAAGACAGCGACACCAATAACTGGAATAAATCTTATCGAATATTAGCCCTGATTGTTTTAATTTCAGGCCTAGTAATTTGGCCTGATTTTGTCCAACTTCATCTAAATTTCGCTGCGTATTACATTGATTAATGTCGAGTTTTTCGGGATCACCAAAACCTGGGGCAATCGCGTGACGCATTAATAAAACATTGGCATCAATTTCATTCAACTGATCCACAACTAAATTTGGACCTGTCATCGCTAAGAGACTTTGACCAGAACCTAACCAAATAGAACATATTAGTAATAAACGACGCCACAACATTTTCAACTCGCTAAAAATATAAGTTTAATATTCAGGAATATTTCAATAGCTTGAAAGACCGAGAGTGGCCTAAATTTTTTTAGTATCAGACTATAAAGACTTTTATACTACACATTCGTGGTTAAAGTCACTACCGACTAGAAAAACAAAAGAATTGCACGCTAATATTTTTTATTGCCGCTTTCTTCTTGGCTGTCCAAACTGAAGTTATTACTCTATACCAACATTGAGCCGACTGAATCCAATAGTGAATAAACAGCAACATAGGCAACAGCCTATTAAACATGACGACTGAACTTCAGTTAAACACGATGGGGTTCAAAAATTTTGTTGATTTGAATTATTAAATCAAAAGGTGTTGATCCATATTAGTGAATCAGACGTAAATTTAGTATTAATAAAGACATTTTATACTAGGATTTTTCTTGCTCGTTATGTAGTGCCGAAATTAGTAAGCTTGAAAGGCTAGCAAGTGATGATATACATCAACTGAATGACGGCGAGGTAAACATTGATTAGTCATTGCTGCTGTTTAGTCTTCATCTCAAAGCTGCCAATGGGGAATGGATTACCGGGTTAAAAGCAAATATTGAAGCGTGGCAACACACTTGTTTTGGTGCGCTGTGACGAGCGCTAAATTGGCCGGTGATTAATCGGGTTAATCATTGGCGTTACGAAGCTTGGCTCCGATGGAGAAATAACTCTACATAAAAATGACTAAAAAAATGCGCTTATTCTTTTATCTAATAAGCATGATAACTTTGTTAATCTCGGTATTGGCCAATAAAAAATAAAAACCACACTGGGACTTAAGGATATAGACGCGATGCTTGAAGTCAGCATAGACCATAGAAAGCCGAACCAAACTGATCTTGACCATATCAATGACATCATTAAGGTTGCGATAGATACATGGCAATTGCCGGAGCGAGTAAAACGAATGAGCCTACCGCTTTACTATTACCAGCAAGATGATTTAATTCATATGCAATTTCTGATCGCAGAAATAGCCGATATTGGCATTGTTGGCCTAGCCGCCTTGGAAGAAACTGACACAATCGAACTGGTTGGTGCCCAACGCACAATGTTATTGCACGGATTATATGTTGCCCCCTATTATCATCACCGAGGCATCGCCACACGGCTGGTTGAATCCGCTGAATTGTGCGCCTGTAAGTATAATGTTAGTGGTTTACTGGTCAAGGCTCAGGCTGATTCAGCACCATTCTTTAATAAAAAGGGATTTACTAAATTGTTGGTTGAGGATTTTTCACGTGACTATGGCCACCGCTATTTGAAAATGATTTAGGCCTAGTCATTTACTTGGATTTAAAAGCTCCAGCTGAAAAAGATATATTAAGAGCTTCAATATTTTCGAAAGGCAAAACAACTGCTTTATTAAAAGATGTTATTTATTGAAAAATCGGATGCTTTGGAGGCAGAACATAAAAAAGTTAAACCTTTTCTAAGAAACGGTTGCTTCGTATTGGACTTCAAACAACATTAAATTATTATGCATTAAGTTTTTACTATAGATGATTTTACCCACTTGTTAATCACGCAATGCCGGGGATAAATTTTTCTATATTGATGTCGATTCGAGTGATATTCTGAAAAGTAGGCTCGGTAGTTGCTGATTATTGCTTCTAGATTGACTCTAATTGTTGCTTAGTCTAGCGTCATTGCAATGCCATACCAGATAAAACGTTGGTGCAATCCATAATTTATAGAACTTGAACTCATACGGCCCATTACTTGATGACGATATTAAAGAAGCCCAGATGAATGAAAAAACTCAGCCTTGATGTAATTGATATTAGAATTCTCAGTGCAGTCCAGAAATATGGTCAATTGAGTAAAACTAAACTGGCACAGATCGTGAATTTGTCAGCAACGCCATGTTGGTTTAGATTAAACAAACTGAAAGAATCTGGCTTCATAATGGCCTATCGCGCTGATATTGCAATAGGTCGGATCGGCGAACTGTCCCAAGTAGTTGTAACAGTCTCACTGTCTCATCACGGCAAGTCTGATATTGAACGCTTTGAAGCTCATATCTGCAAGACAGATGGTATTACCGAATGCATTTCGACATGCGGTGGTATAGATTATATCTTGAAAGTTATTACGGTTAACCTAACTGAATTTCATCAATTGATAGAATCTCTGCTTTCAGCTGACATCGGAATTGACCGTTATATGATTTATATTGTGACGCGTGAAATAAAGTCAGAACCGCCCAATCTTGTGCATTTATTCAAACCCAATAAGAAATAACGCGGAACGTCTAAAAAATATGGATAACGAGTTACGTTAGCCTGTTAGGCCTTGATAGGCCTTGATAGGCCTTGATAGGCCCTTTTTTCAACTCGCTTTTATACCAAAGCTAATATTGTAATTTGACCATTTAACTCGTCCCCGGCCGGCTAGTCAGAACATTTTTGTAAAGGGGGTAAAGATCATAGCTCAGTTAGAAGACTTTGGTTTCGGCACATAAATCCACAAATCTCCCTATGTCGATGCAAAGATGCTGTGAGGAGCAAAAAGACTTTCAGTATACAATTATATGTATATTTAACATGATTTGGGGATCCTGAACAGAGCTTCTGGAATCTTCTGAGCCATGCATTTTTAAGTGATGTTGGCGTTGGGCGTCAGGTTGAAATTGCTGGCCCTGATGCCGCCTAATTCATTCAAATGTTGACGCCTCGTGACCTGTTTAGCCGCTCTGTCGGACGGTCAAATACTTCCAGATTACCAAAGCCGATGGCGGTCTCCTAAACGACTCGCTTCTGCTTCGTCTGTTCGAAAGTCATTTCTGGATCTCGCTAGTCGATAATAACAGTAGGCTTAAAGAAGTTGTTAAATGTCCCGCAGTAAACTGATATTGGTCTGGCAGTTACAGTAGACACATCCATTGAAAAATTGAACTCACAACCTATAGCCTTCATTGATAAAACAACAAATAGATGAGAATATATGGCAATAGAAAAATCGATGATTTTTATGTTTTTACGCGTAACGGTTCGTGGTAATTTCATTCAATACCATAATGATAGACGAAATTTTTGAACAATACTGAGCATTGACTTCAAGGAAAAAAATGAACTTACTAATTACAGGCGGCACTGGCTTTGTTGGCTCTGCTCTATGTTCTCGTTTATTAGAGGAACAGCATAAAATTGTGGTGCTGAGTAGAAACCCTGAAAAAATCAAAGCACCAATTAAAGCTGTGGCCAATTTAGATCAGCTATCAAACGATAATATTTTTGATGTTGTAATTAATCTGGCTGGTGAACCTATTGCTAATAAACGATGGAATGATCAGCAAAAAAAGCGTATTTTTGGTAGCCGTATAGAGACTACGGAATCGCTTATTGAATATTTTAAAAAATCGAAACATAAACCCAAATTATTAATCAATGGTTCCGCAATTGGTTACTATGGTACTGCTAGAACGAATGATAATATTGACGAAAAATCAGGCTGTGACGATAGTTTTTCTAGTCAGTTATGCCAAAAATGGGAAGCAGCTGCCCTGGAAGCAGAGTCGCTAGGAATTCGCACGTGCTTGATAAGAACCGGTATTGTTTTAGGTAAGAATGGAGGTGCATTAAGTAAGATGTTGCCACCTTTTAAAATGGGCCTTGGTGGAAGAATAGGCTACGGTAAACAGTGGATGTCCTGGATTCACTTAGATGATTTGGTTGGTATTATTTTATGCTGCATCAATAATGACAACCTTAAAGGTGCTGTTAACGGCACATCGCCCAATCCAGTGATAAATGAAGTCTTTACTAAGACGCTTGGAACAGCTTTAAAACGCCCCACTATTTTCCCTATGCCTGAAATAGTTATAAAACTATTAATGGGACAAATGGGTGAAGAACTGTTGTTATCAGGAAAAAGAGTTTTACCTCGAAAAGCCTTAGATGCCGGTTATATTTTCAAGTACAAAACCCTAGAAGATGCGTTAATAAACGTAGTGTAGATATAATTCGATTAAGAATGAAGTTAACAATCACCAAGTGCAGCAAACACATTCAATACTTTTCGCTGCCCCCCTTTGTTTACAGTTAATAATCGACGTTTGTTCACATAATAGCCTTAAAATTTTTAACTGAGGATTCTTTCTGAATTCTTAAATTTAAAGGACTTGTCCATTCTTTACTCGGACGCGTATTACTCTACTTATATCAATCTGTTGCCGCCAGCAGGAGTAATAATTTGATAGACTGTTGTTAGTTATAAGGCACTTCTTTAGAAGCCTGCATTGACTCAATTAAGCAGAAAAATAACCACTAACATTTCCCAAAGGCTATTTGCAATGGAACTCATAGTATTCGATCTTGATGGTACTCTTCTCAATCGGAATTCGACAATATCGAATTACACCAGCGAGACACTTAAACTGCTGTCTAAAAACCAGATTGCCTACACCGTTGCGACGGGCCGAACATTTCACGGAGCGCGCACTATTCTAGAAGGTCATCGCTTCGATCTACCACAGGCTTATAAGAACGGTGTAATGGTCTGGCATCCTGAACAACAGCGTTTTTCGAACAACACAACGCTCAAGGCTTCCGAGCTTGAAGGTGTCGTCCAGACTTGTCTCCGTCAGGGACTTACACCTTTCGTCTTTACCTTGGATGAAAACTATCAAACCACAGTTTATTACCCAGCATTACAAACCGAAGCAGATCAAGTGCTCGTTCAGGGCTTTTGTGTTGACGATAATGTCGCAACGCGACCACTTGACGAACTCCCTTCAAATGCCGCTGTCACGCACGTTAATTCTATTGGAGCGGTCGATGCGATTAATTTAGTAACGCAAAGAGTCAAGGATGAACCACACCTTGTTGCTTACTCTGGCTTGGCCATAGAAGGCGCCCAATGGCACTGGCTCGATATTCACCACAGTGCTGCCAGTAAGGGCGTCGCAATTACAACATTGAAGCAGTTATTAGGCTTCGAGCGTGTCATCTGTTTTGGCGACAGTGACAACGATCTCAGTATGTTCGAAGCAGCCGACGAGAGTTACGCGCCGGCCAATGCCAATAATGTGATCAAATCTGCCGCGACAGCAGTCATAGGACACCACAACGAGGAAGGTATTGCCAAATTTCTACGTAAGCGATATTCACTTGACTCAGCAAATTGATAAAAGGAACCAAACTTTAATTATTATAAATAAAGACTGAAGGCCTTACTTTTTAAATTCAGTTGCTAGTAAATCGCCAACATTACTTT
>CAWVZP010000142.1:0-8088 GCA_963934675.1 uncultured Gammaproteobacteria bacterium
AATTAGCCGGTTGCAGTGTAACAGTTTGCAATACCAGCGTGACTTCGAAATGCTGGCAACTGATGTACCTGGTTGTTATCTTTGGAAGGGTCTCGATCTTGAATTTAACTTAACCCCAGTATTGTCTGGTATACACCAAGTGCAAAATTTAGCGGGAGTTGTTGCAGGCCTTCATTTGATACTGGGTAACAGTCAGATTGGCGCCATTAATGCGGATAAATATTTTGAAGGCACAGAATTGATTGGCCGTTTTCAAAAAATTGACACACTATTGTCAGCTAATGTGTATGTCGATGTTGGGCACAATCACGATGCGGCAAAAGCACTGGCTAAAAACTTATCCCTGCTTAAACCAAAAACAGGGCGACTTATTGCATTACTCGGTATGCTGAATGATAAAGAGAGCCTGAAATTCGTTGATGAACTGAATAGGGTAGTCGATGACTGGTGGTTATTAACACTGGATTGCGACAGAGGCCTCAGCGCAGATCAACTTCAACAGCGAGTAGCCTCCTGTGTTTCAGCGGATAAATACTTTGAAAACGTTGGGGATTCTTTGGAACATGCGATGTCTTCTTTAACTAATCAGGATATAATAATTGTGACTGGATCATTTGTAACAGTTGAATTCTTTCTTCGAGCCACCTCGAAAGCTCATACTAGTTAAGTCTAACCATGGATCAAAATACCAAACAAAGACTCGTGGGCATTACTGTTATATTTGCGCTAGCGGTGATTTTTTTGCCTATGATCCTCGATGGTTCGGGCGTACAAAGGGAAGCATTAACAGTCGATATTCCCGTTTCATTCGAACTTGATGAAAACCCTGAGTTTGAGCAGAAAATTGTCGAGTTGCATGCGAGCGTTGACGGATTGCCTACCATCCATTCAGGCTTTATTGACGAACAATCTGTTGTTATTGATGAAAGAGTTGGTGGGGAGGTCGAAGCGCTTGCAGATAAAAACAAAAGCAAATCTGATCAAGCTCAAAACAGAACAGAAACTAAAGCTAAAAAATCTGAACGCGTCGTTTCGAAAGCAGTCGCCGCTACTAAATCAGAAATAAAAATAGTTAAACAATACACGGGTGGAGAAAGCTATGTGTTGCAAGTAGGGAGCTTTGAAGATCAAACTAAGGCGCTCTTACAGCGAGATAAACTTCGAAAATCCAAAATAGCTGCGGTATTTGTAGAAAAATTCAATGCCTTTTCTAAGCCTAGCTACCGAGTTAGGCTGGGACCTTTTGTGAATAGAAATCTATCAAAAATTGCACAAAATAAGGTCAAGGCAAAACATAATATTGATGGTTTGATAATGAAGTATGAGCAATGAATTCACTGTTGCTAGCTAACCCAACGTAAGACTTTTCTAAAATGCACTTTTTCTGCAATGCCCGCGTCACTTCAGGGGGGCTTTTTCTGCCACACTGTACTCGAATCTTCGCGTACACTGCATTCAGTCTGCAATGTTTCCTTGCACTCACGAAAAAACTATTTTTAAAGGCACCCCCTATCGATCATTCAATATTAGAGAGATGTTCATGAGTTGGCTTGATTTTATTATTATTGGTATTATCGCTTTATCTGCGATGATCAGTTTGGTGCGTGGTTTTGTAAAAGAATCCATTTCTTTAACCAGTTGGGTGGTGGCCGGTTTCATTGCGTTACGCTACTTAGACCCTATGGCAGAGTTACTGGAACCGTACATTTCGTCCCCTACGATCCGAACTGGGAGCGGATTTTCGATTCTTTTTGTTTGTACTTTAATTGTAGGTGCCATTGTTAATTACATGGCTAGTCAAATGGTATCTAAAACGGGTTTGAGTGGTACTGACAAAAGCCTGGGCGTTGTTTTTGGTGCTGCGCGAGGTGTGTTAATCGTTACTATGGTTGTATTGTTGGCTGGGTTAACGCCTATACCAACAGAGCCCTGGTGGCAGGAGTCATTGATGGTTGAATATTTTGTCAACTTGTCTGGCTGGATAAAAGAAATTTTACCGCAAGATATTGCTAGTCGATTCTCGTTGTAGAAAAGATCAATATAGTGATGCAGTGATATTGTTAACTAAAACACTGTTTCAATTACGAGTTAATTATTGAGTTAGTTAACCAATCAATCATATTTAAGAGTTTAAAACCATGTGTGGACTCATTGGAATTGTCAGCCTTCAACCTGTGGCACAGACTATTTACGACGGCTTGTTAGTGCTTCAACATCGAGGACAGGATTCTGCCGGGATCGTAGTTTCGGACGGGAAAAAACTCTGTCTACGCAAGGATAACGGTCAGGTTAGTGATGTTTTTCATACCAAGCATATGTTGCAGCTTGTCGGCAATATGGGCATTGGGCATGTTCGGTACCCTACAGCTGGCTGTTCTTCATCGGCAGAAGCTCAGCCCTTCTATGTTAACTCACCTTACGGCATTACATTGGCGCATAACGGCAATTTGACCAATGTAGATAAGCTCAAACAAGAACTTTATGAGTCGGATTTACGTCATATTAATACCGAATCAGATTCCGAAGTATTGTTGAATGTTCTGGCTCACGAATTGCAAAAGTCAGGTTCTTTGAAGTTATCGGTCGATGATATTTTCACTGCGGTTAGCGAAACCCATAAACGCATCGAAGGTGCCTATGCTGTGGTAGCAATGTTGACTGGCAAAGGTATCATTGGTTTTCGTGACCCACACGGCATTCGCCCCATTGTTTACGGTAAACGGGACACCGGTGAAGGTATTGAATACATGATCGCATCAGAAAGCGTTGCCCTACAGGCTTCAGGATTCGAATTGATTTCTGACCTCAAGCCAGGTGAAGCAATTTATATCGATGCCGATAACAAAGTGCACTTAAAACAATGTAGCGAAAACCCTTCGCTCAACCCTTGTATTTTTGAATTAGTTTACCTTGCTCGACCCGATTCAATTATCGACGACATTTACGTCTATAAAGCGCGTTTACGCATGGGTGTGAAGTTGTCTGAAAAGATTCTCAGAGAAATGCCCAATCATGATATTGATGTTGTCATTCCGATACCTGATACAAGCCGACCTGCTGCGATAGAGTTAGCTTACCATCTGGGCGTGAAATATAGAGAAGGCTTCATCAAGAATCGATATATCGGTCGAACTTTTATTATGCCAGGACAAAAATTGCGAGAACAATCCGTTAGGCGTAAATTGAATGCCATCGATATTGAATTCAAAGGCAAAACAGTCTTGCTGGTAGACGACTCAATTGTACGAGGCACAACATCAAGTCAAATTATTCAAATGGCTCGCGATGCAGGTGCCAAGAAAGTATATATCGCATCAGCCGCTCCAGCTGTTCGATATCCGAATGTATACGGTATTGATATGCCCGCAGTGGAAGAGCTCGTAGCACATAATCGTAATGATGAAGAAATTGCTGAACGTATCGGTGCCGACTGGTTGATCTACCAGGATCTGGAGGATTTAATTGACGCAGTCCAAAAAGGCAATCGAGACATCAAAGAATTTGATTGCTCCTGTTTCAATGGTAAATACATTACGAAAACCATTGATGGTGACTATCTCGAAAAAATTAAAAGTAGCAGGAACGATTCCGCAAAAGATGGTGTTGAAGAAAACGTGAGTGCTGCAGGGCTGCATAATAATGCCCCATGAATGATTGAATCTGTCCCTATTCTATGGAAGGTACTTAGGTATCAACTTGTCCAGAAATTAGGTGCGGATTTAGCGTTGGTGGGTGAGCGACCATTCATCTATGTTGATACGGCAGGGCAGTGTCTTCATCATATTCATATCGACCTGAAACAAACTCAGCATTATGCGATATCGACCGCTGCAGCAGGTGTTGGTAATCGAACCAACAGCTATCAAACGCCATTTGGTATTCACCGAGTTAAGCAGAAAGTAGGTGGCGGTGAGCTAACTGGAATGGTTTTTAAAGCCCGCCAACCGACCGGCCGAATTAGCACTCAAAGTGACAATCAAGATGAAGATGAGATCACAACGCGAATTCTGTGGTTAGAGGGCTTGGAAAAAGGGATCAATCTTGGTGGCGACTTCGATACTGACTCGCGCTATATTTATATCCACGGCACCTCGGACGAAAAGCGCATCGGGCAGGCTGTTTCACATGGCTGTATTCGAATGAAAAATCAGGAGGTCATCGAGTTGTTTGACGATGTTCTGGTGAATGATCTGGTTTTTATAAAGTAGATTGTTATTTGAAAACATCGGTCTATAAAAAATGGTAGAGACACCCTTGTTTTTGCATTTGTGTGTCAGAAATATATGCCCATTCTAAAATCTTGACATGACTCAACCTTCACCGTAGTGTGCAACTTAGCGCCGATTTGTTTCTCGGCTTGCAGGCGCTAGCGGAATCAGAAGTTTATAACGATTCGGTATTATAAATTTGCTAAAGAGGTAGGTGCCGAAAGTCATAGCATTCTTGTATCCTTCCGAGTTATTATTTTTGGAGTTAACTCGTGACAAACCCAACTGACCTTACTAAGCTGGCAGACAAAACTCAATCCTATGGTTTCGAGACGCGTGCAATTCGCACGGGACACCGCCGTACTAAAGAGCGTGAGCACGGTGAGCCAATATTTACCACGTCTAGTTTTGTATTTGATAGTGCCGCTCAGGCAGCCGCTAGATTTTCGGGTGATGAGCCTGGCAATATCTATGCTCGCTTCACTAATCCGACGACGCGAAACTTTGAAGAGCGATTGGCTGCGATGGAAGGTGGTGAAAGCTGTATCGCGACAGCCTCAGGCATGGCAGCGCTTATGGCGATTTGTGTTGGTCTGCTGAAATCAGGTGATCACATTGTTTCATCGAGATCGGTTTTTGGCACAACAACGGTTTTATTCGAACGTTATCTGTCGAAGTTTGGCATTGAAACGACCTTTGTTAATTTAACTGATATTGAAGACTGGAAATTAGCGGCTCGATCGAATACGCGATTGTTTTTTTTAGAAACCCCATCAAATCCATTAACAGAAGTGGCTAATATTCAGTTATTGGCTGACCTTGCGCACAATAATGATAGTTTGCTCGTGGTCGATAATTGCTTTTGTACGCCAGCATTACAAAAACCACTTAACTTTGGAGCTGATTTAATTGTGCACTCAGCGACTAAGTATCTTGATGGACAGGGTCGAACGGTTGGCGGAGCGGTGGTTGGGAATCAGCAGCTAGTTGGTGAAGAGCTGTTTGGTGCGGTTCGAACCACAGGCCCAACTATGAGCCCTTTTAACGCCTGGAACGCCTTAAAAGGACTAGAGACCTTGTCGTTGCGCATGAAGGCGCATTCTGAGCAGGCGATGATGTTGGCGCAATATCTCTCCGATCATTCAAATATTGAGCGCGTATTCTATACTGGCTTGCCATCGCATCCTCAGCACGAACTAGCCAAACAACAGCAAAGTGGCTTTGGTGGCGTTGTTTCTTTTATTGTTAAAGGGGGGCGCGAAAAAGCCTGGAATGTAGTCGATCAAACCAACATGTTATCTATTACCGCTAATTTGGGTGATGTCAAAACAACCATCACTCATCCTGCAACCACAACACATGGTCGACTGAGCCCGGAACAAAAGCAATTAACCGGAATCTCCGATGGTTTAATTCGCGTCGCAGTAGGACTCGAATCGATAGAAGATATTATTGTCGATTTGAACCGGGGGCTGGATTAAGTCCATTGACAGAGCGTAATCTATATCAACTGACGGAATTGGCCTTATTGGAGCCGAATCCAAGGCGTAAATGTGAGCTCACTTTCGCATTGGCCTCACAATGGCAACAATCTCAGCTATCACGTATTGATCAGACTCAGAGCGTTGAGTCCACAGATCCCCGATCAACAATTCTAGCGCTTGATACACCCGGTCAACCGGACTTACCTAAGCTCGTAAACCCCAGGCAGTTAAAGCGTAGAAGCATGTCAAGTGCAGCAGGCCGGATTGGTTTTTTACAGGCTTTTGCTCATATTGAATTCAATGCGATGAACATAGCGCTGGATGCAGTTTACCGGTTTCGACCAATGCCGATGCAATATGTCAGTGACTGGTTACTGGTCGCCAGTGAAGAGGCTAAGCACTTCCTGTTACTCGATGACTGTCTCAACGAGAGAGGGTCCTTTTATGGCGAACACGATGCTCATCGTGGATTATGGGACATGGTGTGTAAAACGCGTCACGATGTCTTACACCGCATGGCACTCGTGCCGCGGGTGATGGAAGCCAGGGGCCTAGATGTCACCCCATCGATGATTGCCCGATTTGGTGAGGCGAAAGATTTACGTGCTGTCGAGATTTTAGAGATTATCTACAAAGACGAAATTGGCCATGTTCGAATCGGCAACTTTTGGTATCAAACCTTGTGCGATGAACGCAAACTCGATCCCGCCCAGACATTTAGCGAACTGGTGGATTTGTACATGGGAGGAAAGCTGCGAGGTCCCTTTAACTGGCCTGCCAGATTAGAGGCTGGTTTTGACGCAGCTGAGTTGAAAGCACTAGAACTAAAAGAGCTCGAGTCAGCGAAAGCGTAAAAGCTCATTTTGTCAGGCTGAGCTTAAAATAAGTTGAAGATACCATGCGAGATTGGATCAATCAGGCAGTAAGAAAAATAGAGGCGGATTATCAGCGTTCGGCTGATATGCATTGGGTAAGACTTAATATTCCGGCTTTTCAAAATATTGATATTTACCTTAAAGGCGAAAGCACTCATCCGGCAGGAAGCTTGAAGCATTGGTTGGAATGATCATTATTTTTATATGCCCTGTGTAATGGCTGGATTAGAGAAGACACGACAATTGTCGAGGCGCCCTCTGGCAATACTGCGGTATTGGAGGTCTTTTTTGCACAAATGGCTGGCGTGCCATTTATTGCCATGTTGCCATTAAGTACCGCGCGCAGCAAAATAATTCAGCTTGAATGCTATGGTGGCCAATGCCATTTTGTCGATAAGGCATCCCAGGTACGATCCGAATCCGTCTTATTAGCCGACAAAGTGGGGGGCTATTTTATGGTTCAATTTACCTATGCTGAACGCGTAATCGACTGGCGCGGCAATAATAATATTGCTGAAAGCATTTCCAGCAAATAGAGCAAGAGCCTCATTTTATCCTGCACACCGTCGTCATGAGCGTTGTCACGGGCGGCACCTCGGCTACGCTCGGGCGATATTTTCGTTATAAAGTCTATCCAACGCAATTGATGGTGGTAGACCCAGAAAATTCAGTGTTTTGTGATTATTATTATACTCGTGACAAAAAACCTTTTTGCTGATGTTAGCAGTCGAATTGAGGTATCGGACGTCCTCAGGTAGAGCCTTCATTTCAGGCTAATGTGGTTGATCAAATAATTCGAGTACCTGACGCATCTACCGGCACTAATCTATGGGGTGTCTTTCAAGTTGTTCGGACTATGATTGAAAAGCAGCAAAGTGGAACTATTGTGACTTTAATGTGTGATAGCGGAGAGCGTTATCTAGATACCTATTACGAGGGTGCTGTTTGGCTAGCAATATTGGTGATCTGCAGGTGTATACGGATCAGTTGCCACCGAGGCTGATAGCTACTAGTAAAGTTTAGTAACTCTAGAGTCAACTAATTCAAAACCTTGTGTGCTATTCCAGCTTAAATAACTGGGCTGCGGGTTCCAGTCACCGAGTACAAAGCGCTTAAGGTGGTCGGCATGCGAATGGACTGCGGGTCGATGAGTGTGCCCATGAATAATGACATCAGCTTCCAGTTCAGTAAAACAGTTGGATACTGCTTGAGCATTCACATCCATAATTTCAACCGCCTTTTCTGCCATTGCCTCGATACTCTTAACGCGCAACGCAGCCGCAATCGCTTGACGTTCCTTTAGTGGCTTGAGTAAAAAGAGCGTTTGCCAGTCAGGATCGCGCACCATTCGCCTAAACGCTTGATAGTCGCTATCATCGGTACATAAGGTGTCGCCATGTAGTAGGGCGACTCGTCGATCACCGAGCTGTATAATGGTTGGGTCGTTAAGTCGTGTTAAGCCAATCGCATTAGCAGCATCGTTTCCGAGTAAAAAATCTCGGTTACCGGCAAGGAAGTAGA
>CAWVZP010000143.1:0-8071 GCA_963934675.1 uncultured Gammaproteobacteria bacterium
TAGGTATAAATCACTGGCAGTACAAATAAAGTAAACAATGTGCCAATTGCAAAGCCAGATACGATAGTGATACCAATTGCTTGTCGGCTTGCGGCACCGGCACCGCTGGCAATTACCAGTGGCAAGATACCAATGATAGTTGAAAACGAGGTCATCAAAACGGGTCGTAAGCGCATGGAGGCGGCTTTGATTACGGCTTGGCCTGGCGGTAGCTTTTCGTTGATTTGTATCTCATTGGCGAATTCGACTATCAGGATGCCGTGTTTACTGACGAGGCCTATTAGCGTTATTAGGCCCACTTGGCTGTAAATATTCATCGAGACCTCCCATAGGAACATCGGTATCAAAGCACCGAACATTGCGAGTGGCACCGTAGTTAGAATGATGAAGGGATCGCGAAAGCTTTCGTATTGAGCTGCGAGCACCAGAAAAACAATAATAATGGCAAAACCGAAAGTCAGTGCTAATACAGAGCCTTCTTGGATCAGCTGGCGCGACTGCCCCTGATAGTCAAAAGTATATCCAGCAGGCGCCACTTCGGCAGTTATATCGCGCAATGTTTGCAATGCCTCGCTTAGAGGTACACCGGGAACCGCATCTATCTTGGCTGAATTCTGCTGCTGGAACTGAACTAGTTCAGCAGGCACTGAGGTGTATTCAATATCAACCAATGCTGCGAGACTAATTGGTTCACCTTGAGGTGTGTAAACATAATAGTGACCTAAGATTGCACCGTTTTCTCGGTCAGCCTGTCGGGCTTGTGGGATAACTTTATAACTACGCCCGGCGAGGTTGAAGCGGCTAACATAGCCCTCCGCCAAGAGAACACCAAGTGTCTGCCCAATCTCACGCATCGATATGCCCATGGATTGGGCACGTTCTCGGTCTATTGTGACTTTAATTTCAGGCTTGCTAAAATTGAAGTCACTTTTTATGAAGTAAAACTGACCTGTCTCTCTGGCTTTGGCGAGTATCTGCTGCACGACGCCGAAGAGTTGATCGTAACCCTGTTGCGTTTTGAGGATAAATTCAACCGGAGTATTGCCACTCGCACCTGGCAGTGAAGGTGGGTTGAAGGCAAAGCTTTGCAAGCCGGGTTGTTGGTTGAGTTGACTTTGTATGGTGGGGATCATCTCTTGCGACGACAGCGATCGTTGCTCCCACGGCTTGAGCAACATGCCTGCGAATGAGACCGTTGGTCCACCAAAGCCGTTTGCCATAAAAGAGGACTGATATTCACTCTCATAGTCCTTAAAAATATCATTATAAGGCGCAGTGTATTTATTTAAGTAATCCAGACTAGAATGATCGGGCGCCTTGGAGAAAACAAAAATAACACCTTGATCTTCCTCAGGTGCCAGCTCTGTTTGAACAAATTGAAACATAGCGATAAGCATTGTTAAGACCATTACTACAAAAATTACAGTGACAGATCGCGTGCGTAATGATTCGACCAGGAATCGTTCATAACGGTTCTGAAGTCTGTTGAATAATACAGTAATGAACCGCGCATAAGCATTATTAGCTACGGTCGGCTTCAGTATCCTTGAACACATCATCGGGGATAGAGTGAGCGCAATAATGGTCGAGATAATAATCGTACCGACCAAAGTAAAGGCAAATTCTTTGAATAAAACACCGGTTAACCCACCTAGCAAGCCAATGGGCGCGTAAACAACGATTAACACAATGGTGGTTGCGATGACCGGTTTAGCAATTTCTCTGGCACCGACAAGTGCTGCTTCTAATGGCTTTAATCCTTCACCAATATGACGATATATATTTTCTACCACAAGGATGGCATCGTCAACCAAAAGGCCAATTGCCATAACCATCGCCAGTAGTGTTAGCAGATTAATCGAATAGCCTAATATCTGCATATAAAACAACACGCCGATAATAGACAGTGGGATAGTAACTAACGGCACCATCGTAGAGCGCACTGACCCCAAAAATAGAAAAATAATGACAACAACGATGATCGAGGCCTGAATTAAGGTCATCATCACCTCATTGATTGAAGCTTGAATAAACTCAGTCGAGTCATAGGCTATTGCAACCTTAAGACCAGGCGGAAAAGAGGTTTTCATGTTTTCAAGTTCAGCAGTGACAAGCTCAATTGTAGTGAGAGGGTTGCCGTCAGTCGTACCGTTAATGCCAATGTAAATGGAAGGCACGCCACCAAACATGACGAGGCTATCGTAGTTTTCGGCACCGAGTTCAACGTCGGCAACATCGCCAAGTCGAACGGTTTTATTACCGGACTCTCGCACCACAAAACGTTTTAAAACGTCAGGGTCTCCAGTGTCGGTGACCGCGTTGACATTGGTTTGAACAAGTTCACTACGCGTTTGACCTGCGGCAGACTGATAGTTATCAGACCCAATCGCGTTAACAATATCGGCAGCCGACACCTTGGCTGCTGCCATGCGGATTGGATCCATCCAGATTCGCATCGAATAAGTTTTGCCACCGAGAATTTGCGCTTCGCCAACGCCCTTAACGGTTGATAATGCAGGTTGAATGGTACGTAATAGATAATCGGTGACTTCAACAGCGGATAATGTATCGCTATAAAAACTGTAATAAGCGAGGGCAAAGCTATTAGCATCGCTCTTTGCAACAACAGGGTCCTGTGCTTCGTCTGGTAACTCGGCGAGTATAGAAGATACTTTGGTGCTGACTTCAGTCAGCGCAACATCAGGATCAACACCAAGTTTCATGTGAACTTCAACGGTCGAAATACTATTAGAACTGCTCGAACGGACGAAGTCGATGCCACTGGTACTCGATACTACCTGTTGGATTGGCGTGCTAATAAATCCTTGAATTAATTCAGCGCTAGCACCGGGATAAGCCGTTGTTACAGTAATTACGGATGTTTCTAATTCGGGATACTGACGAACCTGAGTGTCAAAAAATGCCTGTACGCCCAACAGTACGATGAATGTGCTAATGACCAGTGATAATACCGGTCTCTTAATAAAGTAATCGGTTAACATAAGAACTATTCCGCCTGTGCATTAGCGGCTTTAAATTCTGGCGCATCATCTACAATTGCAACGCGTAGGCTTGGGTAGAGCTTTAGTTGACCCGAGGTTACCGCTAAATCACCAGCGTCGATGCCACTAATAATACCAACCTCCCCATTGCTTCGATAAGCCACTCGGACCTGTCGCGCCGCTAGTCGGTAGTCGGGTGCGTCATTGGTGTTCACAGCGACACTTCCATTTGCGCTCTGGAGTTGTTTTTCAAGAATATAGACAGCTTCACCGTAGATGTTATAGAAAATGGCGGTTTCGGGTAATGTGACGAGGGCAATTTTTTGAGCGCTATTGACTTCCATCTCAGCAAACATACCGGGTGCGAGCAGCCTATTTTTATTATCAACTTCTGCCTGAATCGTGATGTTTCGAGTGCTCTCGTCTAGTACAGGGCTCCAGGCTTTGACTTCTGCCTTGAATGACTTATCTGCAAAAGACCTCACTTTAAAACGAATGTCTTGTCCCACTTTAAGGTCATTAAAATTGCTTTCAGGCAGAGTGAAGTCAAGCAGTAATTTATCGACTGACTGTAAAGTCACTAGCGGCGTTCCTGGAGTGATATATTCGCCAATATCAATGAGGCGAATACCTAATTTACCAGAGAAGGGGGCATTGATGCTTTTTTTCGCAAGTGCAACCTCAGCGACGCTAATCTGTGCATTAGAAATATCGACCAAAGCGGTTTGAGTATCGATGTCATTGCGGGTCACAAACGATTGATCCTTCAATTTAAGCAAGCGTTGATACTGGCTATTATCAGAATTAAATTTGGCCTGAGCTTGCCCAAGTGTGGCTAATTCAGATTGATTGTTTAGCTCGAGCAGTAGGGCACCTTTTATGATTTCCTGACCTGAGTCGAAGTGAATCGACTTGATAATGCCGGCCACTTCGGTGGACAAATCAACACCTTGACTTGCGACCAAGGTACCGGCAGCCTTGATGCGCTTATTCCATTTAGCCGATTCAGCACTTGCCACTGTTACATTAGTAGGCGGTGGTTGAACACTACCCTGCGTGGTTAGCACACCAATCTGTAAATATTTTTTATAGCCGAGGCTAGCGGCTATGGCAGCCATAAGAATTAACACTATAAAAATGCGGAAAAATAATCTTGGTTTACGTGCTGTGGTTTGTGTGTTGGCCACTATAGCCTCCGGCTACGATGAAAAATCTAAAGTTTCAGGCTGAAACTCGACGGAGTATACTATTCCTCTGTGAAAAAATTGCAGCTAGAGAATGGTGTTTTAGAGAATATTGACCTTAATTAAATGACATCAACAGGCAAATAGTTATTTTTAATTCATTGCCTGAATCTTGAGTGCTCATGCTTAACGCTGCTTTGTGCAATTCAGCGGCTTGTTTGACGTTAGATAAACCCATTTTGGAGTCTGGTGTATCGTGATTTTCAATCAGGTAGAAGCGCTCAAATACAAGGACCTGCTCCAATTATGGAATGCCGTGGCCATTATTTCGGTGCTGATATGGACTCTGTCGTTAGTACAGATGAATTTTAAATTTTCACTGTGGTTGAGTATAGGTACTGACATTGCCTAATAAATAAATGACGTATGATGAACGTAACTGCTACTTCGACAATATTATAAATTTTTACTATTCCATAGTGCAGCAATACCTTCTCAGTACAGTTTGGTGAGACAACACTCGACGGTAAATTCTGCTATTAGCCGATCTCATCGATTGCTAATTGGGCCATTGAGTTAGATCGACTATTCCTCTTCATTTTGGTTTGAAATTGAGAGTGTTTTTTAGCGGTATCTATGATTTTTTGTTACGTGAAAAGTTTATTTGGCTGACTGTTAACGATAACTTTGTGCTTGAAAATCAGAGAACGCCCAACTCGGGTATGATTATATTGCAAATGAGTTGATTATCGACTTTGTAACTACTGTCCCCAACGGGATTGGTTTTATAGTGTAAAAGCCTAGTTAATTGATGCTTTGATTTTATAGTTAGCGCAAAAAAATAAACAAATGATTGTCAACATGGCAGCTTCAAAACCATGAACATTTTTTGCGAGCTATTGATGTAGCTGACGACTAATCGTCAGAAAAACAAATACTTAAAATGCATTAGATGAAGAAAGACGAGTTGATAAAAATTCAGCCGTTGTCTTAATGATGATACCGTTTTTTGAATCAATCATACTTAGGAAATCTGATAGAGGTAGGTAGAGAGTAAACTGTTTGATCGCGATGTGGTCAGACAATAAAGCAGTAAAGTTTTTGAAATCACGGGCAGTTCAACATTGGACTCGTCGACAGCCGATAACCAATTTTATGAGAGGATTTGCATGGTCGAGTTTATGAGCGTAGGCTTTAACATGTGCACAAGGATAGGAAGAAGAGCACTCACTACATTCAGGAGAAAAACTCAATGGAACTTTCATATAAGATTATTGTTGCCCGTTCGGGCATTCTGTTTATATTATTTGTCTCTACACCAGTTGCCCAAGCGGTTTTGATCAGTGACTTGCTTATTACCGAGGTTATGGCTAATCCGAGCGTGGTATTGGATTCAAAAGGAGAGTGGTTTGAGCTATTTAACCCGACGACAGAATCGGTTGACTTGAACCAGATTTACATCAAGGACGATGGGAGTGACATCCATCAAATCGATCATGACGGCCCGTTATTGATATTACCGAATCAATACTTCGTACTGGGACGAAACGAAAATATTACTATTAATGGTGGTTTCACGGCTGATTACGTTTATAGCAACTTTGACCTGAGTAACAGCGGTGACGAAATAGTATTTAGCAATGACGCCAATGGAAATGATGAGTTATTGCGGCTCGATTACAATTCAAATTTTGATAGCGATGGTAGGACAAGAGAGCTGATGACAGATGGTAGTTATCAGCTCTCTTCCCCAGCATTTATCTATGGATCTGGTGATATCGGGACGCCAGGTTATTCGAGTAGCGCTTCAAGCTCTATTGCCACAATTCCCCTACCTCCGACAGGGTCACTTCTTATGTTCGGTTTATATTTTTGTTTCCTCAGAAAAATTTGTGGGCGGTTAATGGGAACAAGTAATGCCCAAATCGCTTAATATTGAGCGATTTCAGCCGCTTTGAAGGTTCGAAAACGATCTGATTTTCTTGTAGTCAGTTTTGATTTGTTATTAAAGCCCGCCACAATGCCGCTCGAAAACTGCTTGTTGGCTTTGAACCAGTTAAGTAATAAGGAAAGATGTGGCCGTAACATCTTGGCGATTTTCTTCATTGGTTCAATTTTTGAACGCACGGGTTTAGTGCATCATTGGTCTAAAAATTCACTCCCCAGTAAGCCGAACTGTAGGCCCGGAATAATTGAAACTTTTCTATTAAAAGGTAGCTTCTGATCGATTTTAAGTCGTACTGTAAAAGATAGGCTAACTTTATTTCCTGCTTTTCTGTGAAATCCTTTGACCACTTTAGCAACTGCCAACGGGTTTCAGTGAGTATCGGCTCTTAACCGCTCTCCTTTAACTTTCTTGCCTCTTGGGTTCGCACCTTATCTATCTCTTACCAATATGAGCGACGATGTGAAATCGATCTATAATATTCAGTACGCCAACTACTTTTTTGGCAATCGCTTCTAACTAAGCCTTCTACATGTCACTACAGACAAATTGGAGCGTTTGACTGCGTTCTGGCCCGAACCAGCGGAAGAATCATAACCGCGTTTTGGTCGTTCGCTTTTCTCCAATCCAGAGTAATCGTTTGTAGTGCCCATCAATTTGATACGCCAGTGTCAAGTAGACATGACCGCGTTGCCAGGCTATCTCGTTGACGCCAATGGACTTAATCCCGGATAAATCCTGATGCTCACGGTCCCAAGTCACGCGCCTGGGTGTATAAACAAAAAAATACTTTGATGCCCCACATCGGAATAAATTCAAAGCGATACTCAGGTAATCGATCATACCCAAGTCTTTGATATCCACAAATACTATAAAGTGGATGGCGTTCGAGTGTGGCTGAATATCAACTTCGATGGTTGAGTCACTGGCGTTTGCAGCCCAACAGACCGATTTATAAAAAACTGATTTGAACCTTTATAGGTGATTGAGGATAGTCTCGATCTGAATCCTGTTCTTTTTGTCCTGATTAATGAAAGCTCATTGCTTCCATTTTTTCAGAGTTGGAGCAGGATGTTCTATATCCTTGCACTAATCTACGTTCTTTATTGATACAAATTGGGACTATTTTTATCCACTAATTTTCCTGAAGAGCCTTATCTTTTAAGACGGTTCAATATTTGAATGTGACATTATTAATAAAACTGAAGTTCGAAGTGTAATCTGCGTTTTGATTTAAATGGTGCTAGATTGCATGGCAACTTTTAGTAGTAGTATTTGATAAAACAAGCTGGGTAATATATATAGGAATTTTTGGCGACTAAACTCGCTAGGTGATTCAATTGGAAATTAATTTATCTCTTGGTTTTATTAGTTACCTGACAAGCGCAATATTATTTTTTTTCGTTTTAGTCATTTATTTTGTAGGGTTTCAGCAAGGCAGAAAGGGAAGGCCTTTTTTACTTTTGATCGCGGCCACTTTAATCTGGAGTAGCCTGTTAACGCTAAGCCAGATAGACGCATCCAGTGCATTTGAATTGGTAATCGTGTCTGAATTGATCCGATATTTCACCTGGTTTTATGTTTTGCAAAGTGCTGCTGGTCTTTATCAGGAAAATCCATTTAGGTTTAAGATAACTCAGGCCTTTTCACCACTAAACATCGTATTAATTTTTTTGGTGTGTCTGGCAACACTTGCTCTAAATGATTTTCTGGTCGAATGGTTTGATTTAGCTAACGCTGTTTTTATTCAATTTTTCTGGTTAATGCTGTTTTCAATTATCGGTCTAATTTTAGTTGAGCAGCTGTTTAGAAATACGACACCCTCGTCACGTTGGCTGGTTAGCTTCTTATGCCTGAGCGCAGGCGCGGTTTTCATATATGATTTCTTTGTTTTTTCAAATGCATTGCTCATCGGTACATTGGATTATGAATTTTGGAGT
>CAWVZP010000144.1:0-7967 GCA_963934675.1 uncultured Gammaproteobacteria bacterium
AACAACTAAAAAATTTTCTATCATTTTTTATAAAATGGCGTCGATTGAAAATTGAGCCGTTAGCCCTACTTATCAGTAACATTACCCCGCATTATTGTGCGATATTTGAGACCGTCAGAAAATATGAAGTATCAGGATTATTATCAAATTTTGGGCGTTGAACGCGACGCTGCTACCCCAGACATCAAAAAAGCCTATCGCAAACAGGCCAGACGGTACCACCCTGATGTGAATAGCGAAGCCAGTGCCGAAGAGAAGTTCAAAGAGATCAATGAAGCCTATGAAGTATTAAAAGATACCGAAAAACGTCAGGCCTACGATCGATATGGCAGCGATTGGAAGCATGGGCATGAATTTAATGGCGGAGGCGGTCAACCCAGTGCGGGCGGCGGCTTCAGTGGTGGAGATTTCAGCGACTTCTTTGAATCTATGTTTGGTAGTGATGGCCAGCAAGGTGGCGCAGGCAGGCAAAGACAGGCACCGCCCAAAGGAGAAGACCAACACTTGAAACTCGACATTTCTCTTGAGGAGGCTTACCTTGGTGGCGCAAAGACTATTCAGTTTAGTCGGCAAGAACCGAATACGGGTAAGGCATCAAGCCCTGAATTGAAAAAACTTAAAATCAATATTCCTAAAGGAGTCTCACCAGGGCAGAAAATACGTTTGGGTAAACAGGGCTACGAGAGCCCACGCGGAGGAGAAGCAGGAGACCTTTATTTAGAAATGAGTATTGTGCCTCATCGAATATATAAATTAGAAGGCAAAAATATTAACCTAAGACTACCGCTGACTCCCTGGGAAGCGGCGTTGGGCACAACTATAAAAGTACCCACACTAGATGGCGAGGTCGGACTTAAAATTAAACCCGGCATGCTGTCAGGGCAGAGAATTCGCTTGAAAGACAAGGGTATGCCCGGTGGCGATCAAATGGTCGAGGTGATGATTCAAACGCCACCAGCCGATAGTAAAGAAACTCAAAAATTTTATAGTGACATGAAAGAACAGTTCGATTTCAATCCACGCACCTTTTAAAGAAGGAGGTCTAGACATGAGGAAAATGCTGGCAGTACTCGCGCTAACACTGTCGGCTTGCCTTACTGTGGCATCGGCAGCCCTGCCTGTCGCAGTGGGTGGACAGGCAATGCCCACTCTAGCCCCCATGCTAGATAAAGCGACGCCAGCAGTCGTCAACATAGCAACTCGTGGAATAATCAAACAACGGCAGCAATCGCGGCTCTATAATGACCCTTTTTTCCAACGGTTTTTTAATCTGCCCGAAGTTGAACGAACACGCGAGACTCAAAGCCTCGGATCTGGTGTCATAATCGATGCTAAGAACGGCTATGTGTTAACCAATAGTCACGTTATAAAAGACGCCTATGAAATAACCGTTACACTAACGGACGGGCGTGAAATGCAGGCTGATATTATTGGCAGCGATCCGGATACCGATGTTGCCGTGATTCAAGTGCAAGCCAGTAATTTGACCGAACTACCCATATCCGACTCAAGCCAACTTCGCGTCGGTGATTTTGTCGTAGCAATTGGTAACCCCTTTGGCTTAGGCCAAACGGTTACCTCAGGCATTGTCTCCGCACTGGGCCGGTCGGGACTCGGACTCGAATCCTTCGAAGACTTTATTCAAACCGATGCATCGATCAATGTTGGCAACTCGGGCGGTGCCTTGGTGAACTTAAGAGGTGAGTTAATCGGCATCAATACTGCCATTTTAAATGGCGGTGGCGCATCATCCGGTAGTATAGGTATTGGCTTTGCCATCCCAATCAATATGGCCCATGACATCATGCTACAGCTAGTTGAATTTGGCCAGGTTCAACGCGGCAGGCTTGGCGCTCAGGGGCAAGACCTAACGCTTGAACTCGCACAGGCATTCGGTGTGCCCTTAACCAATGGGTTTATTATCACTCAGATAGAAAGTGGCTCTCCGGCTGAAACTGCTGGCTTAGCAATAGGCGATGTTATTACGTCAGCTAACAATAAAACGATTCGTTCAGCGCAAGACATGATTAATCTCGTTGGCCTAGTGCGCATAGGTCAATCAATCGATGTCACACTCTATCGTGAGGGTAAAAAACAACAGCTAGCGGTCGTCATTAAGCCAATAGACATCGCTATGCTCGAGGGCAAGCACCTATTACAAAAATTGACGGGCGCTAAAATTGGTCAGATGAGTGAATCGAGCCTAAAATACGGTCGGGTGACCTACCTGCAAGTATTAGAAATAGAACCCAACTCACCCGCATGGCGGGCAGGCATACGAGAAAGTGATGTTCTGTATTCAATCAATCAGCGGTTAATACCAACATTCGAACAAGCGCTAAAGACCATTAGCAATAATCAGGGGGGTATGGCCCTTAATATTCGGCGTGGCAATAGAGCCCTGTATCTCGTCATCAAGTAGGAAAATCATGAGCAAACTAACGCATTTCAACGAGTCGGGTGAAGCCCATATGGTCAATATCGGCGATAAGAAAAGTACCGCTCGTCGGGCTGTCGTGAGTGGTAATATCAGCATGGAACCGGCCACGCTGGCACTCATTACCGGCGGCAACCACAAAAAAGGGGATGTCCTCGGCATCGCTCGTATCGCTGGTATCATGGCAACCAAACGCACGGCTGATTTGATTCCATTGTGTCACCCGCTAGCACTCACCCACGTATCGGTCGATTTCAAAATTGACGACATCAGTAACCTAATTGAATGTACTGTCGCTACCGAAACCGAAGGCCAGACGGGCGTCGAGATGGAAGCGCTCACAGGTGCGCAGGTAGCGCTGCTGACTATTTACGATATGTGCAAGGCGGTTGATCGCGGCATGATGATTGGTAATGTTCGGCTCATTGAAAAATCTGGCGGTAAGTCAGGTCACTGGGTAAAGGATTGATTAGTAGTGACTTCTCTGAAATTTCGGCCTAACTTTCCCTAGCGGATAGCTTCAGCCGAAACCTTCGGAAACACTTCAATTATAGATTTTGTCCATTTTCTGTCCAAATTGGAGTGGAAATGGCATCAATTCGTAAGCGTGGGAGCGTCTGGCAAGTGCGTGTTAACGGTAAAGGTTTTCAAACCTTTTTTCCGAAAACCTCTCTTTAGTGCCACTTGAAAATTGATATAGCTTAAACATCCTGTCCAAGCATAGAAGTCATAGACGCTATAGAAAGCCAGCAATAGTTACTTACCCACATAATTCCTATTTTCTGCAAAACGGTCATTCCTTTTTATTGTGCTAATGACGGCTCAGTGCCCGAAGGAGACAATTACGATAGTTAAGTGCGACTATATTCGCGGAGTATTTTTTCTAATGGTTCAGGCTTCCCAATGCCATAACCCTGGGCATAGTCGACACCAATCTCTATCAACTTATTCTTGATGTCATCATTCTCTACAAATTCGGCAATGGTCTTCATACCCATGACATGACCAATATCATTAATAGATTTTACCATCGCATGATCTATAGGATCATCGACCATATTTTTTACAAACATGCCATCGATTTTCAGATAGTTGACAGGCAGTTTTTTTAAATAACCAAACGATGATAATCCACTGCCAAAATCATCCAGCGCAAATTGACAGCCGACTTGTTTTAGAATTGTAATGAATGTTATCGCTGTACTCATATTTGAGATGGCCACGGTCTCAGTGACTTCAAAACAGATCTTACTCGGCTCAATCCCAGATGCATTAATTTGTGAAATAATAGAGTTCAAAAAACCTCCGTTAGTCAGTGACTGGCCAGAGAGATTAATGCTGATAAAGTTTACCTGTTCGACAAAGGCCGGATGTGCAGCCAATAAATCGAAGGCATGTTGAATGACCCATGCATCGACTTTTTTTATTAAATTATAACGTTCTGCCGCTGGTAAAAAAGTGCCTGGCACTACTATGTCGCCTTGCTCATTCAGCATCCTCAGCAAAAGCTCATAATGTTGTTCGGTACTATCATGCAGTGACACGATTGCTTGGGCATAGAGGCAGAAACGGTTGTCTTCCAGAGCCTGGGTAATGCGGCTAACCCACAGCATCTCACCATGACGTTGGGTCAGGTCGGCATCTTCGGGATGATAAGTGTGAATCCGGTTACGGCCCGAATCCTTTGCCATGTAACAGGCCCCATCGGCCTGCTGCAGTAACTCAGTTAAATCGCTCATGGTGTCTTTAATAGCGACCAAGCCAATGCTAGCACTAACCCTGAACGATTTTCCCTCCCAGGAGAATCGGAAATTCTGTATGCCCTGCAGTAACGAAGTGGCAACCCGTTCGGCCTGCTCCAGGGAGCAGTGTTCGACAAGCACCCCGAACTCATCACCACCGAGGCGTGCGAGGGTGTCTCTGTGTCGTACCACAGTCTGCAAGGACTGGCCAAGCTGGCGCAACAATTCGTCGCCTGCTAAGTGACCACAGGTATCATTGATGACCTTGAACTGGTCGAGATCCAGGTAACAGAGTGCATGTTCGGACCTGTCTTGCTGAATAGTAGAAAGCATGTGCTTGGCTCGACGTTCAAACTCACGGCGATTGATCAACCCTGTTAATTCATCATGACTGGCCTGATAGTTGAGCTTCTCATTCGCTTTCTTGCCTTCGGTAATATCGCTGCAAACCCTGGCCATGTAGGTAGGTTTAGTTTCCTTATTCTTTACACGATACCCGCGCTCATTAATCCAACGCAAGGTTCCATCACTGGCAAAAACACGATATTCACACTCATAAGGTTGACCTTTTAAATGGTAAGTATCAACTATGGAGAGATAATTATTTCTATCTTCAGGGTGAATAGCATCAATAAAAATCCTGGGGGATTGATAGAGACATTCAGCCTTTAGGCCCCAAATTTTTTCGCATCCTGGGCTAACATAAATTAATTCAGTTAAATCAAGGTTGCTCATCCAAAAAACTTCATCAATTGCATCAACTAATAGATTAAATTTTTCTTCGCTCTGAACTATAGCCTTTCTAGAATCCTCCAGCTCCCAATTCTTGTGTTGAAGCAGTTTCACATATTCTTCCTTTTCCTTTTCGATCTGAACCTTCTCCGTAATATCGCGCGAAAAACACCGTGTATGAATAAACCTATCATTCTTTTGGTAAGTATTTGAGTTAATTAAGACATGCCGCACGGAGCCATCTTTCGCTCGTAGTTCCGCAGGGTAGTTTTTTAAAGTTTCAAAATCACCAAGTTTTTGGAGAATCTTAGCTATCGTTGTCGGTTCCGTATGAAAATCAGAGATTGATTGCCCTATATATTCGTCGGATGTATAACCAAGATTGTCTAATTCCGTTTTATTTGCCCAAAGGATCACACCGTCCCCATCAACCAGATGAATACTTTCAGAAGCATTTCCTATGAAATCTAATAAATCTTCAATTTCAGATTCAGTATTAATTTGAAATACGTCTTTCATTATGTTTCTCAGTCTTATTAGTCGAAGTTTTGATTCATATCTATGCGATATTATTATAGTTCAAACAACTATTACTCATGACTCTTTACCGTATCGTATCCCAAAATAATTTTAGACATTCCGAACCAAACCCAAGTAGGTAGCTTTATTCAGTACCATATCGACTTTGAGGGCATAGTCAGAGATATGGAATTAGCCGAGATTGTCAATAATCTCCGGGCTATAGCAATCCAAAGTATGAGAAGGCAGGCGTTTGACTCGGGTCTCAATAACGAGGTTCTGCGCCTAATGTCCAGCCAAGGCATCGAGACTGACTTGATAACTTAGTTTTTCGTCCCTTAAGTATAGGAAGGCTAAAAGCCCAGCCCACTGGTTGTCAACGTGCAAAATCATCTCCAATATTCAATAAATCCTCGTCTTATTCGCCTGATTCCCAGCAACCTAAACCATTTCTGAATAACTTTCTCGTCATTTTCTAGCAGGAGTTATCATTAGTCATTGGCTATACCCTGCCGCCTCAGGGGCAATTTGTTCTAAGCGCAAATAATCTATTTTTCTGAGCATTTTCGACTATTTTAATTTTGTTGAAATTTTAAATCATTGATTTTGATGATTTTAATTTTCATTCGAAAAATATCTACGTTCTATCTAGATTGCGGGACAAACCCAATTAACTTACATCCTGAACCGGCAGAACAAATTGTCCCTGCCTGCCGCCTATTGGTATCCGCTAGTAGAGCCATCAAACTATCCCGATGTCAGCTAAACAAGCTGGTTTGAAGCGGCGCCCTGGTTTCAGGTAGAACATGAGAAGGTGATGGTAGACCATGCTTCTTTCTGAGATGGATGACTAGGATAGGTTTTGTTGAATGCGAAGTTAATTTTTAGAATGTCCGGTTAGTGCCGAAAGCACGTATTGCAATGGCAGATACTAACGACTGCTATCTGGTAGTAGCCATTAAAATTTCATCTACTAAGGTATCAGAAATACCCAGAGCCACCATCAAATATAACATGTTAGATGTTTTTGCTGCCCAACGGAATCGTAAACCCTAAACTCACCGATGTGTAAGCACATTGTTCTAGCCGAAGGGTTGGGTCACTTCTAGTTCCAGCGATCATGTGCTGAAAAGCTCATTATAGAACCGACTGACATTTGAAAATCGGCCCCTTTTAAACTGCATCCGTGGCTTGATCCATAGAGATTTATTCCTAGGCTCTTATTTATTTACTCGTGAGGATCGGTTGCCTGTAATCCGCGTCTCATTTCATTTGGCGTATAACCGTAATGCCGTTGAAATGATTTGTTCAAAGTTCTGGCTGAACCAAACCCGATTGACCCAGCGATTTGCTCGAGTGGCGTCGAGCTATATTTAATCAGGTTGTAGGCTTTAATAATTCGCCAGTTCGCAATGTAGCTCATCGGTGCTACCCCAATCGCATCCTTGAAATGCCGAACCAGTGTCGCTTTTGACATGCCGACTTGATCGCCGAGTATCGCTAGAGACCAGTTAAATGCTGGTTTTTTATGAATTAGAGTCAATACCCGCTGCAAACGACGGTCGCGTAATGCGAGGATGAAACCAGATGCGTTATCATTTTTTTCCGCGTAATTATTCAAGAGTTGAAGAAACAGTACTTCGGTGAGTCGGTCGACGATGGTTCCACCGCTGCCACCCGCGCGTTGCATCTCGACATCGATCAAGGCGACGGTCGACCAAATTGGGTGACTTGAGTTGAGCTTCGGAAAGTGCAGTATGCCGGGTAACGAGTCCAGCAAAGGATGCCGGGATTCCTGATCATAATGAACAATCCCGCACATCAGCCGATTAGTTATTTCACCGTGCTGAAATAACGGGTTACCGAGTTCGCAGGCTTCCCCCGCCAGCTGGCTAGCAATCAGCTTTCTACCGGGTTGATCAGCTATCCAATGTGAATTACCGGTTGGCAGCATAACAATGTCCATCTCTTCGACCCTGACAGCTGCATGGTCATCGTCACCGACAAAGCAATTGCCCGACAACGCGATATGAAATCGAGGAATGCCGGTTAGCTCAAGCAACATGCCCCAGGGCGCAGCCAGGTCGGAGTGAAAAAATATGGACCCCCGAAAACGAAACGTTTCCAGTACGTCACCAATGACGTCGAAACTTATTGCATCATTGAGTCGATCAGGCACTTTTTTGATTCTCCGGGGCACGTTGATTGATGATCCGCACCCTCATAATAAAGCTTTTAAGCATAGGGGTACGGTCTCGCCGCCGTGTGCCTCATTAATGGAGAGTAATCATGATCAAAACCTTTAGCAAGTTGTCTGTTTGTTACGCCCTGTTGGTTGGGCTAATCGCAGCTTTAATCAGCAACGGAGTTTATGCCGAGGAGTACTTTAATATCAAGAACGGTGAACTTGAACGCCCCACGGGTTTCCGTGAATGGATTTATGTCGGCACGCCGGTAACGCCAAACGAACTCAACAACGGCAAGGCAGCCTTTCCCGAACACCATAATGTATACATTGACCCTAAAAGTTGGGCGCA
>CAWVZP010000145.1:0-7899 GCA_963934675.1 uncultured Gammaproteobacteria bacterium
GAAATATTTTTGGCTGAATCAATCGATATTAAATTATGTTAATTTCTGGTGGATGCTGACCTTAAGTTAACTGTGAACGGTCTGTGCCGCTCTAACCGCTTGGCCAGTAATGCCGCCGGTCTCACTGACCGACGATGTTATAATCTGTCGAAATAAATTAGCAACAAAACTCAGACTGTTTGGAGATGATTTTGAAAATTGACATATCTGGGAAGGGCTCTTATCATCCAGTCGCTTTTAGCCCTACCAAACTTCCGCATTGTTGAGTTGGGAGCTGAAGTATGTATTTCGGTACACGTATTTAATAAACGGTGAATTCATGGCAGCAGCTTTTCACAACAAGATCTGCCTGCAGTTTCATCAAACTAAACAGATTTAGGAAAAAAACATGAAAATTCGAAACACGCTGATACTGGTAATCGCAGGGCTTTCTTCTGCCGTATCAGCAGCTACTTCATTTGGTCCATTAGTGAGCCCGACGCAGTTATCAGAGCAGTTCAAAGAGGTCCAACCTATTGTATTGGATATTCGTGGCAATGATTATGCAAAGGGTCATATTCCGGGGGCTGTTTCCGCACCTTATGGGCTTTTCCGAGGTCCTAAAAATAACCCGGGCCAGGTACCCGCTACGGCGGCTCTAGAGCAAGCTTATGAAGCCCTTGGGCTGGAAACAGGGCGAACGGTTGTGATCGTGCCAGAAGGCGAAAATGATTCTGACTTTGGAGCCGCTGCGCGTGTTTACTGGACGCTAAAGTCATCCGGATTTACCAATCTATCCATTTTGAATGGTGGCATATTGGCCTGGCAGAAAGCTGGTATGCCGATAAATGCTGAGATGGTTACACCAAAACCCACGGAACTGGACATTGTTTTTTTGGATAATTGGACCGCTAACACGGAGCAAGTTGAGGCTGCCAGCAGAGGAGAAGTGGATGCTTTGCTGCTGGATGCCCGGCCTGAAGATTTTTATCAGGGGCGAAAGGGTCACGGCGCTGCTGCGCGTTCGGGCACACTGCCGGGTGCTGCGAATCTTGAGTACACCGCATTCTTTGATCAGGGTTCTCCAGCCATGTCGCAGTCCACGGATTCAGCTAGCTTACTTCAGAAACTGGGTGTAGAAGAGGGTGCGGAAATCGTCTCCTTCTGCAACACGGGACATTGGGCAGCGACTAGCTGGTTTGCCTTATCAGAAGTTGCTGGGCTTGGTAATGTTAAGCTGTATCCTGGTTCAATGGTGGAGTATTCCAACACTGACTACGCTATGGAAAATACACCTGGCGTTTTTTCAAACTTCCTTAACAAGATCAGCGGCAATTGATAGTCGGGGCTTAACAGGTGGAAGGTACGCTAGTTGAGTCATCAATCTGGCGGCGCGGCAGTCTGATTTCTGCGGCGCTTTTTCTGGTGCTTGCAGTATCCATTTTAGTGGGTGTTCGTTACGGCTTGATGCTGATGATCGGTTTGGGCTTTGGGCTAGCACTCGAAGGTTTGCGCTTCGGATTTGCAGGGCCGTGGCGAGCCATGATTTTGCGACGAGATCCATCAGGGATTTTGGCACAACTGTTGGCCATTGGTCTGGTGGCAGTGGTGGCGCTTCCTCTTATTGAGGCTCGTGGCGGCGAACTTTTGGGTGCCCAAGCACCCGTGGGCTGGGCTATGATTGGTGGCGCATTCGTATTCGGTATGGCCATGCAAGTTGTGCTCGGTTGCGGATCCGGTACGCTGGTCAACGCAGGTTCAGGCAACCCGGTTGCGTTGCTCGCTTTACCCTTTTTCGCTATTGGTAGTTTTGCCGGTGCCTACCACCTAACTGCGTGGACCGAACTTGGATCCCTGCCCATAGTGCGTTTTACAGGCTGGAGTGGTGTTGCAATCACCCTCACTGCATTGGCAGGCGTAGCGTGGTGCTTTCTACGTCAGGCTGCTCCTGAGCACAGGACAATTCCATTTCGATATATAGTCGTTGCCAGCATTATTGCAGCCTTGGCTCTTTTGAATCTGGTTGTTGCTGGCCAACCATGGGGAGTCGTTTATGGTCTTGGACTTTGGGTTGCCAAGGTTGGAACTGTGGCGGGTGCCGACCTGAATGGTTCACCTTTTTGGTTGGCCCCTGCCACAGTGAATCGAATCGATGCCAGTGTCCTGACTGATTACACTTCGCTGACCAACATTGGCATCATGTTGGGTGCTTTTGTCGTTGCATGTTGGCGCTCGGGTGGTTTGTCGAATAGACTTCCTTCGCTACCAATACGTGCCTGGTTGGCAACCATTGTGGCAGGGTTACTTTTAGGATACTCGTCGAGGCTCGCGTTTGGTTGCAACGTAGGTGCCTTTTTCTCTGGAATTTCGACCGGTAGTCTTCATGGTTGGGTGTGGTTCATTGCCGCCTTTGCAGGCTCGATTCAGGGAGTGCGAATACGTCCATATTTGGGTCTGGAGGCGCGGCCGTGACTCGGTTTAGTTCTGCAGCCTTTGGGCTTATGATGCTTCTGCTGTTAATTGTCGCCGACTTTTCCATCTTTAGCCCTAATCCATATCAACAGCCGGCCCTATTCGCACTAGGTTCAGGCGTTGCCAGTGATGGTGGTTTCTGTGGAAGTAAACAATAAAGGACAGGCTCTCATTAAAATCACTTTGTCTATAACTGAGACAACCATTGGTTTAGAAAATAAATAATAACTTTTGATTAAAAATAGAATTTAACCCTAAAATCTGTTTTTTAAGGTATAGCGGACTGCCCGCGAACATTCGAATCTCTGTCATTATGGGTGGTTATTGCGAGTCAGACCTTCTTTCTCAGAGTTTGTCTTATTTTAATATTAATTTTTTTGTCTAAACGTTGGTTCAGCTTGTGAAATTGGCTAACGTCAAATTTAGTATGAACGCTAAAGGATACTAGGTTGATAACGTCATGATTGAGCCATTTTGGCGTAACCTGAAACATGAAAATGTTGATTTGAACGCCTATATTTCAGGAAACGAAACTTGTGTTAACACTTGCAGACATATTGATTTTTATAATGCGGAACAACAACATTAGGCTTTAAAGAAAACCTCTGACCAAACTTATTTTGTTATAGAATCGTTGCTAGAAGCGGCGTAAATTTTAAAACAGAATAGATTTAGGTAACTTTCCAACTTTAAAGGTCCATTTTTTACTAGACCCTGTACTGGATAGACTTTCTATATTGAAGGCCTAACACTATAACAATTACAGCCTCTAGAGTGACCATAGCAACTATCCCTTCACTGGCATCAAATCTGACCAGCGCGATTAGTCTAAATACCAGCAAACCTAACGATGTTATTGATGCAAAAAGAAGTGATGCTTCAATGTATTCAGTTTTTATGCTTGCAATCAACATGGCCACACCCAATCCCACTTGTAAGCCACCATACACAGCGAAAAATTCTGATAAACCTACATTGGTTAGCATATAACCTAAAAAATCTGACGCGACTTGCGGATTTAACGCACACCACAGACCCGATAGTAAATATAATATTCCAATACTTCTTAAAGCCCACATAAAACCTACCTTTATTGTGTTTCAATTTGTCTTAAATATTTATCACTAATTCAGTTAGACGATTTTTACTGAATAGCTTTTACCGCTCACTTTCTCTAAGCTAATTAAAACCTTATAGAATAATATTTTCTTTGTACCGTGATCATGTTCCAACTTTATTTGCTTCACAAACATGCTTAATTTATTTGCCAATGCTCGAGAAAGATTTATAAGCAATAAGTAGTGACAAAATTTTAGAATAAAATAGTCCTCATCACGATATTTTTTTGGTTTGGTCCGATTAACCCATGTTTCAGCAATCAATCAATTGATACTAAATCCCAGCCAAAGAGTTGGCCCGAAACTTTTCGCAAAACTATAGTCTGTGCTGGCTATAAAAAACACCAGCAATAGGTGCTGCGTACCTAATGCTAAACCAATAGCAAAAGGTCTGATTATCTATTCCCTATGCTCTGCAATGTTTTTATTTCTTACACACCAGTAACCTCGGGCTAGTGATATTATAAATAACATGCCAAAAAACCAAGCTGCAGTTTCACGTGCCAGTCCACCAAAAACGAGCAATACAATGGTGGTAACGATTCCATAAATGCCTGAGATCAATGCGCATATCACCAAACGCCGACCTAGTTTTCTATATAAACCAATATTTTAATAACGAATCTTTTTGGAAAATTGCAGTGTTTCAAGCAATATATAAATAAGGCTGCTTAGCATGTGCACCGCAGTCACTATAGGATGTTTAAGGTAGGATGTTCAAGGTATTGCAGATCGGATAATTCGTCAGTAGGCGTTCCCCAAAAATTATCAATAAGCGTTTGCTACCAAAAGCAAATAAGACAAAAAGTAATAATCCAGCAAATATCCATCATAATTTGATGTTAAATTTTTTTTGCTTTTTAACAGAGGTAAATTTTTTGAACTATAGGGTTAAAAACTATAATAATAAATAACACCGAATAATGAAGCGGCAGATTCAATCTCGAAGTGCATAACCAATTAAGCTAATAATGCTGACTCGATTCTTGATATGACCTCGACCAGCATAGGTCTTGCGACGTGACTGATAACGCTTTCCCTGGCGTCGTAAGTATCGGAATAGTGTGCCACCTAGTCGCTTGTCACGCCAAATAGTTTGGTAAATAGTTTCATAACTGATGACCGTGTTTTTTTCTTGCCGTAACCAGCCTGAAATTTGTTCTGGGCTCCATTCCTTACTGAGTTTGGAGTCGATTGATCGAATCATATCAGGTGTCACTTTAATCGGCCTGACGGCTGATAAGCGTCTGTTTGAGCTCATATTATTGGCCTGTTGGTGTCGATAACCACGTAGGCCAGCATTACGCTTAAGTTCTCTGCTGATAGTCGACTGGCTAACACCGATCGTGTTGGCTATTGCTGTTTGTGTATTGCCGGTTTTATTTAACATATAAATCTGGCATCGCTCGCTACAAGTTAGTTGGTTGTAGGTTTTCATCTTGTCATCTCTTGCTGGAGAAAACAGGACGAGCTTACAGCCAGCTATCCGCTTATTCTACCGATTCAAGTTATGCACTTGAGAGTTGAATCCAAGCGTTATAATGTTACTGCAACCTTCTGGCAAACAATTCCACAAGACACCGTTTTGTATGAGTAGCTCAAATGGTTTGCTTCTTCTCTTGATCTGTTAAAACACCTTTTACACCTGAGAAACTTAATAGTTTATTGTTGGTCATTAGTGTATCTGAGGTGGTAAATGCTGCCTTGTTAACCCTATAAAGGCATTTTTAGTGAGTCATTATTCATCTCAGGCACTTCGCGTTGTCAACGCACTTAAAACACAATTTATTGCAGATGCACTGGCGATGCCAGTGCACTGGTTCTATGACCCATTAGACATCGAGTTGGCTTTTCCTGGAGGTATTCAGCAGTTTGAGGCAGCTCCTAAATTTCACCCTTCCTCTATAATGTCACTGCATTCCAAACGCAAAGGAGGCCGTCAGTCTAGCGATACATCTAGCAGTAGTGCCACCGAGGTTGTAGGTGATATTATTTTAAAAGACAAGGCTCAGTTTTGGGATACACCTAATGTGCACTATCATCAGGGTATGCCCGCAGGCGAAAATACTTTAAACGCCCACTGCGCTCGGGTTTTAATGCGGGTCCTTGCCGATACAGTTGAAAGCTACAACAGACAAACATTTGTACAGGCCTACATTGATTTTATGACAGCACAGCCCCCTGCTCATCCAGACACCTATGCAGAGTCATATCATCGAGGATTTTTCGCGCATTTTGCACAAGGCCGAAAAGCAGAAAAGTGTGCCATGAAAACTCACGACACTGCTTCAATTGGTGGTTTAGTCACAATAGCCCCATTAGTTTTTTCTGAACGTCTTAAAGGTGTCAGCGAGTCTGCAATACAAATTACCTGTCGCGAACATTTAGCGCTAACGCATCCTGATGACTCTTTGATGCTTGTTTGTGATCGCTATGTAAAACTGCTTTGTGGTCTTATGGAGGGTCCCAACGAGGAGGGCGTTAAAGCGCTTTTAATAGACGCTGGTAATGGTCCATCAGGTTTGGATGTAGCAGGTTTAGTTAAACGCAACTTGCCCGATCATCAAGTAGTAGGACAGTTATTTTCACCCGCCTGTTACATCTCAGATTCCTGGCCTATTGTCTTGTATTTAGCCTACAAATACTTAAATGACCCTTGGCAAGCGCTTAAAGTGAATACCAGTCTAGGGGGAGACAATGTTCATCGGGGTAATGTGTTGGGCGTTTTATTAGGGCTTCAAAGCGACATTGTGGTTACCCACTGGTTTGATCAACTTCTAAGCTATAACGTAATCAGTCAAGAAATTGATGCCCTAATTAGCACTGCAACCGCTACCATCGAATCGTAGACAAACGGCTACTGCACCTTATTTAAATAATGATAAAAGCAGGGGTAATAGACGAAGCGGATAACGAGTGCGAAAAAGACGTCCGCAAAGCTGAAGGTAATCAGAAGTTATTAAGAGATGCCCAAGAGAATATCCCTCAACCAGAACATGTGTTGGCTAAGGACAAAGTTTATACACCTTCTTTGAGAGTATTGGTAGTTAACAACGGTAAATTTCAAGAGAACTTTCGCCTTAAATTAAAAAGTTATGCTGCCTTATCACAGTCTGATTCTGTTTTTTGCTTTGCTGGGTCTAGATGCATCGCTTTTATATATTCCCATTTTCTGATATCACAGCTCCAACGTTCAATCTTTTATCATAATATTTAAGCCACTTTATAGCTTATGGAACAATCGAAGAGTGTCTGTCCATCAATCAATCGATGAATAGAACCATTACACTTTCTTGATCTTGGCATTACAACATCTTTTTGTGAAAGTTCAGAAAAATAACCCCGCAGACGAAGATTTTATGTCAATTTATTTTGATGGGTGTCTTTTAAAGGGGTTTGTGTTGATAAGTTAAATAGTGGCGGCATTACCAAACGAGGCAACCGCTATTTTCGCAAACAATTGGTCCATGGCGCACGAGCTGTCTTATTTCGTAGCAAAGGTAAAAAGGGCCCGTTAAATCGCTGAGCTCATAGCGTAGCAAAGCGACGAGGCATACCTAAGGCAATCGTAGCACCAACAGCATGGCTGGTCCGTTTAGCTTGGACATTGAGGCAGAAAAATACAATGTATCAACCTAGGTTTTAATCACTCTAACCCTTGGTAACTGACACAATAATGAATAAAAGAGGTTATGTCCCACCTGACTAGAGCCTAGTTTAGACGCAGTTTAAATACAGACTGAGTGGGTGTTTAAGGCGGTCAGGTGCGGATCTCATTAGGGCGCGACAGTGAACCAGACAATAATCACTGTCAACAGACGCTGGATAGTTTTCTTTGTTATCGTTATTTTTATTAGATGTTGATTTATCAAAAAGGCTGGTGTCACTGATTGCCAATAAAATTTCTTAATAAATATTGAGGAACAGGATTTATTTGCTTGATTATTGGGGAGCGTTCATATATACGATTAGGAGGTTTTTCTTAAAAATGGTCCTGGGAGTCCGGCTCATAAGACGAGGGCTTATTGAATATTGGAGATAATTCTGAAAATTGAAATCAGTGGATGGGGGTTTTATCCTAATTGTGATTAGATATACAGCCACGGCACTAACATAGACAAATATTACTTAATATGGCTTTGAGCCCCTACCGTATTACTTAGTCATTACTCATCATTAAATTCAAAACTGTGGACATTGTTAGCTATGCTCATTATTAATGTATTATTACATTTTTAGTTATTAGGGTAATGCGGGGGTACTTGAGGACTGAGGTCACTGTCATACGGATGAAAACTAAAGCTCATGAATAAATATCGAAGGCTTAAAA
>CAWVZP010000146.1:0-7863 GCA_963934675.1 uncultured Gammaproteobacteria bacterium
GGCCAGCCCATTGCCATAGGGTCGCGCCAGGGGCCTTCTATTAGATAGCTCACCATTAACAACATAACGAAATTGAGCAGTAGCGTGGTGACTACTTCGTCCACCTTCAATTTTGTTTTAAGTAATACCGGCACCAGCAACAACGCGCCGCCAGCCAGTGCTCCGACTAGCAACAGGAAAGGCACCATTATAAATGCTGGAAGATCAATCAACCCCGTACCGAAATAAACCGAAGCCAGGGCACCAGCATAGAGTTGGCCTTCGGCACCAATGTTGTAAAATTTGGACCGAAAGGCAACGGCAACCGCTAGCCCAGTCAACATCAGTGGTATTGAACGAGTGAACGTTTCTTTGAGTGCAAAGGCAGAGCCAAAGGCGCCTTTAAACAGTAGAGCATAGGCTTCAAGAACGGGAACACCAGCCCAAAGTATTAGCGCAGAACAAATAACCAGTGTGGCAAAAACCGCGGTTATTGGTGCCATGCCTGCGCGTAGTAACGATGTATGGTCGCGGAGTTCAATTTGCATGAATTTCTCCCTTGGACCTTGTTACCGAATTCGTTTGCCCCTCACTTTCGGACGTCGCTTGTATGGTTTGTCCTGCCATCATTAAACCTAATTCAGTCACGGTTCGCGCCGAGGTAGGGAGAGCTGAGCTTAGTTTTCCCTGATAGATAACTGCAATGCGATCACATAAAGATAAGAGTTCATCCAGGTCTTCGGAGATTAACAAAATAGCCGCGCCTCTTTTGCGCGCAGCAAATAGCTGCTCATGCACATAAGCGATGGCACCCTCGTCAAGACCTCTGACTGGCTGGTTGGCCAATATGAAATCTGGGTTAGGTGATAGTGCCCTGGCTAAAATGAGTTTTTGAATATTGCCGCCAGATAATAATTTGGTCTGTGCTAGTGGCCCTTTACAACGCACGTCATAACTGTCTATTAAATGTTCAGCTCGTTCGATGGCTGCTTTTTTACGGATGATTGTTTTCCATTTTGATACTTGTTCTGAGCGCAAATCTTCACTGATTAAATTCTCCCAAATAGCCATGTCTCCGATCATGCCACGCGCGTGGCGATCTTCTGGGATACGACCAATGCCTCGTGCTACAAATTCAGAAGGGCCAGCATCGGTGAGAGTTTTGCCCTGTAGTTCGAGTATGCCTGAATATTGCCGGTTCAATCCAGACAGTACGTCTGCCAGAGCCGTCTGGCCGTTGCCAGCAACACCAGCAATGCCAATAATTTCATGCGCATGGATCGTTAAGTCAATACCCTTTAGCAGTGGCAGCTTATCGGAGCTAGCGGCGCTAAGTCCGCTGATTGTTAGTATTGGAGCACCGGGTTCCATGCTTTCAAGTCGCGGTCTTGTCACTGCTTTGCCAACCATCATTTCGGCTAAGCCGTTACGATCAGCATCAACCGTTTTAATGGTGCCCACAATTTTGCCTCGACGTAAAACAGCAACGTGGTCGCTGATAGCAAGAATTTCGTGTAGTTTGTGAGAAATGAAAATTACCGATAGCCCTTTGTCAGTCAGCGACCTCAGTGTAATAAAAAGGTTTTCTGTTTCCTGCGGTGTTAGAACTGCCGTGGGCTCATCGAGTATCAGGATGCGGGCATCGCGATAGAGAGCCTTCATGATTTCGACCCGTTGGCGTTCACCCACTGACAGGTCAGCGACTAATGCATCTGGTTCAATCGCGAGTGAGTAAGCTTCTGACATGCCGATCAGTTTGCGCCGTGCCGCCGTCATATCGTGTCGCCAGCTCCATAAACATTCAGTACCCAATACAATGTTCTCGATCACCGTTAAGTTATCAGCCAGTGTGAAATGCTGATGAACCATGCCGACACCCGCTTCGATAGCGGCTTCGGTGGAGCCAGAAGGTAACGTTTTACCATCGATTTCGATCGATCCTTCATCGGCCACATAATGGCCAAACAAGATGTTCATCAAGGTGGTTTTGCCTGCGCCATTTTCACCCAGCAAAGCCATGATCTCACTGTCCCCTAATGACAGCGTAATGCTGTCATTAGCGGTAAGCGAGCCGAAACGTTTGGTTATCTGTTTGAAAGATAATGTCGACATGATTTTCTTACACTATTTCCATTGGGGTATTTTCAAAAATAGTAATTTTTAGAAGTGGCTAACTCTAAAAGGTTGATTTCGGCTCTGTATCGATAATATCGACTGTAAATGAACCAGTGAGGATTTGAGCTGTTAGCTTTTCGACTGTTGCCTTAGCTTTGTCTGGAATTTGGTTTTCGAATTCATAGTAGGGCGCAAGGCTTGCACCACCTTTTGGCATCATAGTCCAGTCACGATAGTCCTCAGCCGAAAATGTACCTGCCTTAACGCGTGAAATAGCGTGAGCAACAGCTGATTCCATATGCCATAAAGCTGAGGTGACAACGACGTCTTTACCATTTTCTTCCTTGTTCATATCGTTCACATTACCAAAAGCAAGAATACCTTTGTCTCTTGCAGCATCGACAACACCGGCTCGTTCGGCATAAAGAATATCAACTCCGGATTCTATTTGAGCAAACGCCGCTTCTTTTGCCTTTGGTGGATCATACCAAGAGCCAATGAACGTCACTTTGACTTCGATTTTTGGATTAACCGATTTAGCACCATTGATGAAAGCGTGGAACAATCTATTCACTTCGCCGATCGGATAACCACCAACCATACCGAGTTTATTGGTTTTGGTCATTGATCCAGCAATGATGCCCATTAAATAGCAGGGCTCATGAATGTAATTATCAAACACCGAAAAGTTAGAGCCATGCGCTTCAAACGGGTCACCCATTAAAAAGGAAACCTCTGGGTATTCGTCCGCTACTTTACGGGCTTCTTTTGAGATACCAAATGCTTCGCCGACGATTAGTTTGACGCCACTTTCACAATATTCTCGCAGTACACGGATATAGTCAGTGTTGGCTACCTTTTCGGAAAATACATACTCAATGCCACCGTTGGATTCAGAGGCTAGAAGTGCCAGATGTAGTCGAGCATCCCATTTTTGTTGAATAGGTTGAGTGTAAATACCGGCTACTTTAATAGTGCCAGCAAATGCTGGAAATATGCCAAACCCGAGTGCGCCTAAACAGGCGGCGGATAATTTAGTAAAAGATCGACGTGAAATTTTTGATGACATTCTTTAATCCTCTTTTTTTGTTTTGATTTACATTAAATGAGTTAAACCATCGCTCGTACAAATATCGTGCGAAGCACTTTTTTATTTTACTACAAAAACAAAACCTAATAAGACTAAACTGGAATCTTAGTTCTTAGCCAACCAGTCTCGCGAACCTGTACGTCTAAGATGTCGTAATGATCAAGCGTCAAATGCAATGAAAACGCCCTTACAGTTATCGCTACCATTATGTGAGCAACACTAAATTTTTAATAAGCGTAGCCATTGCAGTAACGTAAATCCCAACTAATGTGCCACCTTGGTGCAACCTAGATGGCACATTCCTCAAGTCAGGCAAGCGCGAAGAGTGCCTACTGACCCGCTGTTAGGATAAAATACAGCCTGCAACGTTAATGTATCTACAATAAGCGGTACAGTGTAGCCAGCACACCATTATAATTACTTTTTACAAGCTGGCTATCTACCCATTTTGGACTGGCAACATGTTGCTAACAAGAGTCCATAAAGCTATGGATATAATGGCAATAAGTGACTTTATTTAATTCCAATACTTAGGCGTCGTTATTCTATGAGTTGATTTTTTGCATTCATATTCATCACGTAATAAATCAAACCACCCAGTATCGATCCGGTAAACCAGCCATAGCTATAAAACCAGCTCAGCGCACCCGTGCTAACGGCGACGAACGTCAGCGCAACTGGCACCAGAAACGCAACAAAGCCACTCATATTCCACGCCGGGTAGGTACTGTTATCCTTATATAGCGCGGGCAGGTCAAGTGTTTGACGTCGAATTAAAAAGTAATCAACAATCATAATTCCAGCGATGGGGCCCAGTAAACTCGAATAACCCAATAACCAGTTTGAATACAGGCTTTCGACACTGACGTCTGAAACGATCACCCCGAGTTTTTTGAGTAACTCCCAGCTCATTAGTACCACACCAAATAAACCGGTGATAATAACACCACGAGCATGACTGATTGATTTAGGCGCAATGTTCTGGAAGTCATTGGTGGGCGAAACGATGTTGGCCGCTGTATTGGTCGATAGCGTTGCGATAATAATCATCACCATTGAAATCGCCACCCAGAATGGACTATCGATTTTACCGATTAGAGAAATAGGATCTGATACCGTTTCACCCACTAGCTGAGGAGATGCTGCGGTTAAGATCACACCTAGTGCCGCGAACAGAAACATGGTGACTGGTAAGCCAATAATCTGGCCTTTGATTTGACTTTTCTGTGAGCTTGCGAAGCGACTAAAGTCAGGAATGTTGAGCGACAATGTTGCCCAAAAACCAACCATAGCGGTTAAGCCACCAAAGAAGTAACCCCAGACAGAGGCGCCTTCAGGACGGTTTGGCGCCTGTGCCAACAGTTCGGTAATTGACGCCTGCGGGTAAGCCCAGACGATTAGCCCAACACCGACGATTAAAAGCAGCGGTGCGGCAACTGTCTCTAGCAATTTAATCGATTCAGAGCCTTTGATAACCACCCATAAATTCATCACCCAGAAGATGAAAAATCCTAATACTTCTCCGGTACCAGCTAGGCTGGCCCAGCTTTCAGACATGGCTGAAAAGAGTAGGTGAATCGCCAGACCACCAAACATGGTCTGGATGCCAAACCAGCCACAGGCAATCAGTGCGCGGATAAGGCAGGGTACGTTGGATCCGATAATGCCAAATGAGGAGCGCAACACGACCGGGAAAGGGATGCCGTATTTAGTGCCTGGGTGGGCATTTAATACCAGTGGAATGAGTACGATAACATTGGCTAAAAAGATGGCCCATAATGCTTCACTGACCGATAGTCCAAAATAAGCAGTGAGTACACCACCTAAGGTATAGGTCGGTACACAAATTGCCATCCCTACCCAGAGCGCCGCTACGTGCCCCGTTTTCCAGGTGCGCTGACTGACACTCGTCGGCGCTATATCTTTGTTGTATCTCAGGCTGGAAGTAACGTCTTCCCCTGCATCTAGCTCCACAAACTCCCCAACTGCTAGCGTACTACTTTTAGTCGTCATGCTGTTTCCCTCTTATTTATTATTATCAGTTATCAGTTACTGAGTATTATATATCTACTTAAATCACTCTATGCGCATAGGATTATTTTCATGAGTTGTCCAATTTGCATATTGTTCTGAAACTGGCCGGCTCGTTCGAGCATCAATTTCTCCCTTAGCTAGTTCACGCAGCGTAATACAGTCCTCAACTGGACAGACAGTTACACAAAGATTACAGCCCACACACTCTTCATCCATGACTTCAAAATGGCGTACCCCCTCTTTTACCTGAGTAATCGCCTGATGTGAAGTATCTTCACACACAATATGGCAACGGCCACATTGTATACATTTATCCTGATCGATCTGCGCCTTAACAATGGTGTTAAGATCTAGTTTTTGCCAATCGGTTACTTTGCTGACTGCTTTACCGATAATTTCATCGATAGACTCGATACCTTTACTATCCATAAAATCGCTCAATCCAGAGATCATATCATCCACAACCTTGAATCCATAAGTCATCGCAGCCGTACAAACCTGAACATTGCCCGCCCCTAGAGCAATAAAGTCAACCGCATCGCGCCAGGTCGTAATGCCACCAATGCCTGAAATGGGTAAGCCCTGTGTTTGTTCGTCACGTGCTACTTCGGCAACCATATTTAATGCAATGGGTTTTACTGCGGGTCCACAATACCCACCGTGGGTGCCTTTGCCTCCGGTAGAAGGGTTGATTGAAAATGTATCCAGATCAACCGATATAATTGAGTTAATCGTGTTGATCATCGATACGGCATCCGCACCGCCGTTATGAGCAGCCCGAGCTGACAGACGAATGTCTGTTATATTTGGGGTTAGTTTGACGATGACTGGCATTTCAGAATATTGTTTACACCAGCGGGTAACCATTTCCACATATTCGGGTACCTGGCCAACCGCAGCACCCATGCCGCGCTCTGACATGCCATGCGGGCAGCCAAAGTTTAGTTCTATGCCATCTGCACCAGTATCTTCAACGCGATGTAGAATTTCCTTCCAGGCATTTTCCTCACAGGGCACCATCAGAGACACTATCATTGCTCGGTCTGGCCAGTCCTTTTTGACCTGAGTTATCTCACGAAGATTAAGTTCCAGTGGGCGGTCGGTAATCAATTCAATGTTATTAAAACCCATGACTCGCCTGTCGCCAGAATGCCAGGCACCGTAGCGTGGGCCGTTTACATTAACCAAAGGTGGACCATCTTCACCCAGTGTTTTCCATACAACCCCACCCCAGCCTGCTTCGAATGCACGAACGACGTTGTAAGCTTTATCGGTGGGGGGTGCTGAAGCGAGCCAAAAAGGATTGGGCGATTGAATGCCAATAAAGTTTGAAGTTAAATCTGCCATGCTTTTATCCTCTCGTTTTAGTTAAACAAGTATTGGTTAATTGACTTGGCTGCTAACTTGCCATCTTGCACGGCTGCTACTGTCAGGTCCTCACCATCACACACCGCATCACCACCGGCCCAAACGCCAGCGACAGAGGTTTTTCTGTGCTCGTCTACCTGAATACGGCCCTTATCTAGTTCAAACTTACAATTGGATGGTGTTTCAAATACTTGTCCAATTGCCTTGAATATCATGTCAGCAGGCAAGCTAAAGGTTTCACCAGTGCCTTCCAAACGGCCGCTGGTATCATTTCTGGTAGATTCAAATTCAATTCCAAAAAGCTGACCCTCGTTTGTTTGTATTCGACGTGGTTTAGCGTTGTAGCGAATAGTGACGCCTTTAACTTGAGTAAATTCCTGTTCATCTTTGCTGGCATTCATGGCTTCTTTGCCACGACGATAAACCAGTGTCACTTCATCAGCGCCCAGCAATCGGATTTGGGTCGCCATGTCTATTGCAGTCATGCCACCACCGATGACGACAACGCGTTTGCCAACAGGTAAATCAGCCAAACTGTTGCTCTGGCGTAATTGTGATATGTAGTCGACTGCATTGATAACGCCTGTTGCGTCTTCATTCTCTAGCCCCAGGTTGTTGACTGCACTGAGTCCAATGCCAAGAAATACTGCATCGTAGTTACTTTGCAGACTAGCTAGATCAAAATCAGCGCCCAGTCTTTGCCCGTATTGAATATCGATATTTCCAATCGCCAAAATATATTTGATTTCTCGACTCGCAAAGTCATCGAGCATCTTATACGCCGCGAGACCGTATTCATTCAGTCCGCCGCTTTTATCGCGTGCCTCTAAGATAGTAACCGAGTGACCATTACGAGCCAGACCATGGGCGCATGACAAACTGGCCGGTCCTGCACCAACAATGGCGACTCGCTTGCCAGTATCAGGCGCACGCTCAAAGAATTGTTTGTCGTCAGCCATCGCAGCATCGACCGCATGGCGTTGGAGTAAACCAATGCTGACAGGGCGATGATCCTGATCATTGCGCACGCAAGCCTGCTCACACAATGTTTCTGTCGGGCAAACTCGCGCGCAACTACCGCCAAGGATGTTTTCTTCTAAGATCAAACGGGCGGCACCGATATTGTTCTCGGTACTTATCATCCGAATAAAGCCAGCAACATCGATTCCAGTTGGGCAGCTTGTAGTGCAAGGTGCGTCATAGCAAAAGTAACAGCGGTCCGCTTCTACCAGTGCCGCCGTTGTGCCAAGTGGGGGGGGCATGTCACTAAAGTTCTT
>CAWVZP010000147.1:0-7841 GCA_963934675.1 uncultured Gammaproteobacteria bacterium
TTATTTGTGAAGGTAGCTGGGAAGGCTTGATTCAACTCGAACCCAAAGGCAATGGTGGCTTTGGGTACGATCCCTATTTCTTCCTACCACAAAAAGGCTGCACCAGTGCTGAGTTAAGCGCTACCGAAAAGAACCAACTAAGCCACCGAGGCCAGGCATTGCGCCAACTCGTTGATCGGCTTCGAGGGCAATAAATTATTATGGTATTTACTAGCAACCCACCACTGGGCTTATATATTCACCTGCCCTGGTGTGAGAAAAAATGTCCCTATTGCGATTTCAATTCTCATGAAACAGATGTAATTCCGGAAAATGAATATGTCGATGCACTACTGAATGATTTAGCCCAGGATTTGCCTTTAATCTGGGGTAGAACGGTTGAAACCATCTTCATTGGCGGAGGCACACCCTCACTCTTTTCAGGTGATGCTATCGAACGGTTATTTTCGGGACTTCGAGCATTGCTCAATTTTGGGCCAAATATAGAGATCACGATGGAATCGAATCCTGGCAGTGCGGATCAGGAAAACTTTCGCGCCTACAGAGAGTCCGGGGTTAATCGATTATCTATCGGTGTGCAAAGTTTCAATGATCACCATTTGAAATTACTCGGTCGAGTTCATGACTCTGACCTGGCACACCAAGCGTTCGAAGCAGCTCGCAATGCAGGCTTTAACAACATTAATCTAGATTTAATGTATGGCTTACCGAGTCAAACGTTAGAACAGGCACAGGCCGACTTACGAACCGCCATCTCACTTAAAGTCGAACATATATCCCATTACCAGCTCACCATCGAGCCCAACACATTATTTCAGCACAAACCACCTAAGCAGATGCCCGATGATGATCTCGCTTGGGACCAGCAAGACAGCTGCCAGACTTTACTGGCCGAACACGGTTACGTTCAGTACGAAATATCAGCTTATAGTCGTGATAACAAAGCCTGTCAGCACAACCTGAATTATTGGCAATTTGGAGATTATCTCGGCATTGGCGCGGGCGCACACGGTAAGATCACCCTAGCTGGAGAAGACCGCGTAATTAGACGCATCAAGCAACGTCAACCAAAAGCTTACCTTAAAACTCAGGGCAACCAGGCAATTTTAAGTGAAGCCAATTTAAGCGAGGCAGATTTGATATTCGAATTTATGCTTAACACGTTACGCCTGACCGATGGCTTCGAGTCGAAGCTATTTGCTGATAATACAGGCCTCTCACTCAACTTTATTCTGCCTATAATGAATAAAGCGAAAGAACTAGGCCTTTTGGGATATAACAGTAAACGTATTTATCCCACAAAAAAGGGACTTCAATACTTGAACAACCTTCAATCGCTATTCTTAGACCCTAAAATTAATAAAAATCAACTACTTTTTGACTCGAACATTGAAATTATACACAGACCAAAATAAGACTCTGTTTTTTGTCAATAAGGTTTACTAAAAAAACAAAATTTATTTATTTATTTTATAAGCCATTGATTTATATAGGATTAAACTAACTGATCAAAAAGTGACTAATCTAACAAAAAGCCAATGTTTATCAGGCTCGTAGACAGTTTACCCATGGTTATACACAAAGTTACCCACAGATTTTGTGGATAACCATAAAGCCACTATTTTGACAGTGACTTACCCGACACTAGTCACAAATCACTTTAATAAAGCGTCCTAACTGGCCGATGACTCTAGTTTGATTCAATTGGGCGCCTAACATAAGTTCAATTCCCCCTATTTTCGATTCTCATCGTATCGAATAAGGCCAAAGAACGGGATGTTTTGAGAAATAACACCAATCAGATTTAATTCATGTAAAGAGTCTTCAATACTCAAACGCCCTACAAGCGCTATGTCTATTTCTTAAAATAAATATAAATCAATTACTTTCTGATGCGAGATTGGAAATTATACACAACCCAAAATAAGCAGCTGGTTTTTGTCAATAGAGTTTGATCAAAAAACAAAATATATTTTAATTATTTCATAAGCCTCTGATTTATATAAAATTATTTTAATTGATCAAAAAGTGACTTATCTAACAAAAACCCAATGTTTATAAGGCCTGTAGACAGTTTACCCAAGGTTATGCACAAATTTATCCACAGATTTTGTGGATAACCAAAAAGCCACTATTTTGACAGTGACTTACCCGACACTAGTCACAAATCACTTTAATAAAGCGTCCTAACTGGACTATGACTTTGACTTGACCCAATCGGACAATTTGCTGTTCCAAACAGACCCGTGAAGTGATTATCTAAGGTATCCAGCCGCTATTTAAAAAACACTTGCACTTTGAATCTTAAACAGTCAATATTCGCGACCGTTTAAAATGATTTTCAGATTAGGACTAACCATGAAAGAAGGTATTCACCCAGACTATCGTCCTGTTGTATTTCAGGATATTTCGTCTGACTTCGCAATTTTGACTCGTTCTACCGTGCCTACTCGTGAAACTATTCAGTGGGAAGACGGCAACGAATACCCATTACTAAAACTTGAGATTTCAAGCCAGTCTCACCCTTTTTATACTGGCAAGCAACACATCATGCAAACAGCGAAGCAGGTCGACAAATTCCGTCAGCGTTACGGAAAATAAAAATCGCCAACAATTTCTAAAAGGGTGCACTTGTGCACCCTTTTTTTTGTCTGCCAGATTTCTCTGGGAGCCTTTAATAGAATAAGATTAAATACCCGCTAAAAATACTGTCCAACTCGCTAAATCTGGCTACAATAACGTCACGAAGCTTTCACTCATCAAACGCTTATACTCCTAGGAGTCTGTCGGACTTAGGTAATCGTAGCGAGGGAAAGTCATTTTGAGTTAATTTTTTTGATCGAATGAGGCGAATAGTGGTTCTATTCAACGAATTGAATCGAGAAATTTAGCCGAAATAGTTTTTACGCAGTAGATTTATCCTAAGTCCTACAGGCTCCTCGGTAATTCAGTTACCGCCTTATATCGACTGTGGCTGCCATGAAATAGTCAGGAAACTTTTCATTCCTGCAAAAAATAGTCCGATATGAAAGGATGCCGAGGAAAGTATTTATATTGTTCATCCGTTCTTTTTTAACTGACCACATTTCCCATCACCAACCAATTGAAATTATCCTTGAACACTAAACTTATCTCGTTTTTTTTGATCGCTGTTTTCACCTCCCCCATTCTTGCTGGGAATTCATCTCCAATGACCGCAGAGCAGGCCTGTCAGAAAATCTCGAATAAACTGTCTAGTGTTGGAAGAAAAGAATGTAACGCTATCGGCCTATCTTTAACGGGCGCATTGTCAGTCAACCAATTCCCGATATTAGTAAAAGAATATCCACCATTGGGAGACAAGAAACCTTTAGGCCGGATCTTGTTAATCGGCGGTACTCATGGCGATGAATTAAGCTCAATTAGTGTCGTATTCAAATGGATGAATAAACTGGAAAAATATCATTCAGGTAAATTTCATTGGCGAGTCATGCCACTGCTTAACCCCGATGGCGCATTGCTTCGAAAACATACGCGGCAAAATGCAAACGGCGTTGATCTTAATCGTAATTTCGATACGCCTGGGGCCGCCACACAGGTGGCACTCGAGCATTGGAAAACGAAAACTAACAGTAATAAGCGCCGATATCCTGGACCATCACCTTTAAGCGAACCAGAAACACAGTGGTTATTTAATGAAATAGCGACTTTTAAACCCGATGTCATCATCTCTGTTCATGCGCCTTTTTCACTGGTTGATTATGATGCACCAAATCGCACCAATGCTCCTCATCGAATTGGCTATTTACATAAGAACTTAATGGGCACCTACCCTGGATCACTCGGAAACTTTGCCGGCATTCACCTCGAAATACCGGTGATTACGCTGGAACTTCCACATGCCGGTATTATGCCGACCTATAACCAGATCACGCAAATGTGGATTGGCATAGTGCGCTGGCTGTCACGGTATTTGAAAGCATCCTGATATTGTGGACTTTTTCTCAAAATATAGATTGCCGTCAAACATCAACATTACTATTTTTATTAATCTAAGCGCAACTTATGCGTCTTTAACCTGAGTAAAGAACCTTGTCCAGTTATCCCTACACTCGAAAACGCCGTATGCGTAAAGATGATTTCTCGCGTCGTTTAATGCGTGAAAATAGCCTGTCGGCTGACGATTTTATTTATCCAGTTTTCGTTCTTGAGGGTGAACAACAGTGCGAAGCCATCGAATCGATGCCCGGCGTCAATCGGTTAAGCATCGACCTACTCATCGAAGACGCTTTGGAAGTACAACAACTGGGTATCCCGGCGATAGCTATATTCCCAGTCGTAAGTGCAGATGTTAAAAGTGATGATGCAGCAGAAGCTTGGAATCCAGACGGTTTAGTTCAAAGAGCGGTTAAAGCAATAAAACAGGCAGCGCCTAATTTGGGTGTTATTACCGATGTTGCTCTCGACCCCTATACCAGTCATGGTTTGGATGGATTGCTCGATGAGCAAGGCTACGTCATGAATGATGCAACAATCGAGGTGCTCGTCAAGCAAGCGCTGTCACATGCTCGTGCAGGCGCCGACATTGTTGCACCATCAGACATGATGGATGGTCGGATCGCCGTAATACGCGAAGCACTCGAATCATCTGGCTTCGTTAATACCCGTATCTTGGCTTATGCAGCAAAGTACGCGTCTAGTTTTTATGGGCCTTTCCGTGATGCCGTCGGCTCATCGAGTAATTTGGGTGGCAGCAACAAGCACTCCTTTCAGATGGATCCTGCCAATAGCAACGAGGCACTACACGAAGTCAGCATGGACATTGATGAAGGCGCCGATATGGTGATGATCAAACCTGGCATGCCCTATCTTGATATCGTGCAACGAATCAGTCAGGAATTAAAATTTCCGACCTTTGTTTACCAGGTAAGTGGTGAGTACGCCATGTTTAAAGCAGCCGGCGAAAAGGGCTGGATCGACGAAAAAGCTTGTGTACTCGAAGCCTTACTGTCAATGAAACGGGCAGGTGCGAATGGCATATTGACTTATTACGCCAAAGCCGCGGCCCAATGGCTACAGGAAAAATAGTGCCTTCTCTAGACTATACTGCTCAACCAAATGCCACTACTCAACCTAGGCAGCGCGACCAGTATGCCGTGGTTGGAAACCCTATTGGGCATAGTAAGTCACCCCTTATTCACCATGCTTTTGCCAAGCAAACGGATGAAGCCCTTGACTATACCGCCATCGAACTACCTGTAGACAACTTTGAATTGGAACTTCGCGAAATACAAAAGAGAGGCTACAAAGGTGTAAACGTTACCGTGCCTTTCAAACAACAAGCCTGGAAAGTATGTGACCAAAGAAGCCCTCGTGCTGAGGATGCAGGTGCGGTTAATACGCTTATATTTGGCGATGACGGCAAAATTTCAGGCGATAATACCGATGGTGCTGGACTAGCGAGAGATTTGGTAAAAAATCATAGCATACTCATCAAGCGCCAGAAAATTTTAATCCTGGGTGCTGGTGGTGCCGTTCGGGGTGTGCTCGCTCCTTTACTGGCGCTGAACCCGCTCAGCCTCACCATCGTCAACCGCACTGTCAATAAAGCGCAGGGTCTAGCCAATGCTTTTCGTACGATTGGAGACGTCAGAGCCTGTGGCTACGATGAACTCAATAATGAAAAGTATGACTTGATCATTAATGGCACATCAGCAGGTCTCAATCAAGAAGTCCCTCCCATTTCGCCTGAAGTGCTCGGCATCAATTCGGTCTGTTATGACATGATGTACAACACATCGGCCCCCACTGCGTTTATGGAATGGGCGAGAAGTCACCGTGCCTCACGGGCTATCGATGGATTAGGCATGCTAGTCGAACAAGCTGCCGAGTCTTTCTATGCTTGGCGTGGTGTGCTCCCTGAAACGGCTGGCGTTATTCAATCACTGCGCCAGTAGGTAATGTTACAGGGGTTACTGGCAATCGCTTTATGGATTGCCCTATCTGCGCATTCTAAAAGATAGTTAGGATGGAACAGTAAAGCGCCTTGCACCAAAGGAACTTTAATTTAAGGTAACAAATGTCGGGTGACGGATTTGCCTTTCCGACTTAGGTTACTGCTTGCTCCAGTGTATTTACCTAAATAATAATGACGTTATTTTAATCCCAGATTTAATTCATGCCTCACGTCAACTGGCGGCTATTATTGAAGGTATATCTGATTTCAACTAAAAGTAGAGCGCAAACGGACAGGCAACCTGAAAAGACGAACAGATTTTTCTTAATTTAAACCGCAGCATTTTTTATATTTTTTGTCACTCCCACAGGTACAGGAATCATTGCGCCCCATCTTCGAAGCGGCACGTATAATCGTGATATCAGCCCTTTCAATGGGTTTGTAAAAGTACTTGTGGAGCGCATTAACTTTAGGTTAATACTCGGTTGTAATTGATAGATTACGTTGACTGGCATCGACGCCAACGCCTCGAAACCATTATCAGTACAAAAATGACGAATCAGATATAAACAGGTTTCTAGTTGCTTCATAGCCTCTGGTTTTATCTCTCCCCACAACTTTAAGCCCTTAACAAAACCTTCACTCCATTCATCCACGTTGAGTAATTTGGAAGATGGGTGGATGCCATCCAGAAATAATGGCTCATACTCCTGCCCGTTAAAATCAGACATCACACCGCTGTAGTGCAGCATATGTAATGGTTTAATAATTGATTGATTAAATTCGGTTATTTCCTGTTCTGACTCCCACTGCGGAACGAGATGCTCACCACCCCATATGGCGGACACCCAAACGGATGGCATGATAGTAATCGTTGCACAGACAAGCGCGGCAAAAAAACCGTCTGGTTCTGAAATGTCTAAAATAAAATCATCACCGTCATAAAGCATTAGACAATTTTCTATTACTTTAAAAAAACCTTCTTCGTCATTAAGTTCAACATTGAAAGGCTCAGGTGGATTTTCATAACCCTGCATTTCAACGAAGGTCCGTTTGGGTGTTGAACGTTGAGTACGCAATCTGAGATTTATTTCCGCCTCCTCTAGATCAACCGCACAGCTTAACTCGACACAATCTGAAGCGAACATATGACGAACCCCATCAAATGCTTGAACTGCTTTTAAATCTATTAATTTTGCAATTAAAAAACCATTCAAAGTTCACTCTAGTATGTATGGACTCTGTCATATGGTTGCAGTAAATATCGATCACCTGTATCCGATGCTCCGGATGAAATTTAGCCATTTCACACAGCGAATCTAACGCCAGACAATAATTGAATTGGTTTTTTCAAGCGGCTGCCAATACTAAACGAGCGCTGGAATAGCAACAGCACCAATCATCGCAATTACCTCCGGTAATTCACTCTGTGCGTAATCATCATTATGAAGGGTATCGAAACTCATAATGATGGGGCCTCAGGTTTGAATCCCGATATAGCCACCATATTCTTTATAAATTCCAATGACTTAGAAAGACCATTGGGATTTAATCCAATGAAGTTTTTCCTCTGGGTCGGCTATGGGTCGGAGCTGGATTAATTCTAAGCATCTACCCTATTCCTCATAATTTATTGTTCGAGTGTTCGAGTCACTCCAGGTCCACTTTTTAAATCAATGACTTACGGTATATCTTCAAGTTATTGAAGCCTCAATAAATTCTCAGATAGGGGCTGAAAAAGAGCTTTGAACTGCAAAATCAAAAACCTGCAATCAGCAGCGGACGTTCAATTATTATTTCTAAACGGCTCGTTTCGGCACTTAGTACGCGTTCGAGATTCAGATTCTAATAGCAGCTTCCAGATAGCAGTCATTAATATCTGTCCTTGCAATAAGGGCTTTTGGCA
>CAWVZP010000148.1:0-7803 GCA_963934675.1 uncultured Gammaproteobacteria bacterium
CTTTATGGATAAGGATAATGCCAAAATTAGACTCGTCGCGCATACAGTTTGCGATCATGTCGGTATAGCGGCTCTCAAAAATTTTGAGAGATAAAGCATTGCCCGGTAGCAAGACAGTTTTTAACGGGAATAGGGGTAATTCGATCATAGGAGCAGTTATCGATATGACTGGTTGATGGGCTGATTACCGTTGTTGGGAGGACATTAGTCTTTGGCCGCCCAGCGAGGTGAAATTTCATTTGGAATATCAAGCTGATCAAGAATTCGAGCAACCACAAAATCGACTAGATCACTGACCGTATTAACGCCCTGATAAAATCCAGGATTGGGTGGTAAAATGACAACGCCAAGGTCTGACAGCTTCAACATGTTGCCAAGGTGAATGCTAGAGAAAGGCGTCTCTCTTGGAACAAGCACTAATTTCTTGCGCTCTTTAATAATGACATCAGCGGCACGATTGATTAAGTTTTCGCTTGTTCCACAGGCAATTGATGCCAGTGTGGCCATGGTGCAAGGGCAAACGACCATAGCGTCAGCAACTGATGATCCACTAGCGGGTGGGCCGGTCCACTGATCTTTACCATAGGCACTAATAAGAGACGAGTCGGCTTTAAAATAATCACATAATTGGCGCTGCATTTTTTGGGGTGAGCCGGTGAGCTTTAAATCTGACTCTAGACCCAGCACAATTTGTCCCGCCTGCGAGCACAAAAACTGAACGTGAATTTCTGCTTCGAGGCAACACTTCATGAGTCGCAGCATGTAAGGTGTGCCAGACGCGCCGGTCATTGCTAAGGTCAGCTTTTTAATCATTAATCTGTCTCATTCTATTCGTCTCTTTTCATCGAATGTTTTTTGATCACTCAGGTGGATCAGGGTGTTGGATTTACTTTATCAGGGGTCGACATCTTAGGGCTGACCTGAGACAAGTAATAAATTAAATTTTTAATGAATACTCGATAGTACTGCCATTGTGAATGACGTGTTTTACTAGCGCCCGAGGATGTTGCTATAGGCTCTTTCGAAACCTTTCCCCCGCGCTTTGTAAGGTTTGCAGAAGTCGAAAATCGAAACACCGGTGCTTTAACGCCACCTTCCTGAGAAGGTGAGACTTTAATGCTCATTGTTCGTTGCACACAAGCGTTATAATTTTCATAAAAAAACACTCGTTAATTGACTGTCAATACGGACTTTATATCGCCTGCGTATATTTCCAGTGGTTTTTAGAATTAGGGCTCATAGATCAGATGTTGGACTGCAGGGCCAGAATTAAGCGTTGGTGGATATTATCAAAACCACCATTGCTCATAATAACGATTTGATCCGTTGGTTGACAGTCTTTCACCAGTTGATCGATGATTTGACCCGAGTTGTTTTTAACCAGTAACCGCGTATCAGCCGTGTTGTTGACTAATTGCGCCATGGTATGGATATCCCATTCCAAAGAGGGGTTGTCGACCATCAACACTACGTCAGCTGAGCTTAATGAGTGCCTAATTTTGTCTCGGAGTGATCCCATCTTCATCGTGTTAGAGCGCATTTCGATAACCGCAAACAGGCGGCCTTTGGTTTGGGCTTTTAATGCCTCCAGGGTTAACGCAATAGCGGTCGGGTGATGAGCAAAATCATCAACAATTCGAATACCATTGATCTCCGCGATCACTTCTTGTCGGCGCTTTACACCGCCAAACTGGCTTAGCGCCTCTACTGATGTTTGCAGCGGGACACCTGCATGGCGAGCGGCGAGTGCGGCAGCACAGGCGTTTAATGCATTGAACTGACCGGTTTGAGCTAATTTGATAGTGTAACTTTGCCCTGTTTTTTGATTACACATAAAGGATTGATCATCGAGGGTGAAGTCTGTCACCTTTTTGATCGAGCGCTCACGGTCCGAAATAAGACGGTCTGAACCAAAGCTAAGGCAGTCGCTCCAGCAACCCATTGCCAAGACTTCATCTAGTGCCTCAATATCTCGATTGTGGATAATAAGGCCAGTTTTTGGCAGAGTTCGGATTAAATGATGAAATTGACGTTGAATGGCAGGCAAGTCATCAAAAATATCCGCATGATCAAATTCAAGGTTATTGAGAATGAGGGTTCTTGGGTGGTAGTGAACAAACTTTGAGCGCTTATCGAATAGTGCCGTGTCGTATTCGTCTGCTTCAATGACGAAGAAGGGACTCTCACTCTCATCATCCATCTGCCCCAGGCTGGCTGACTGAGAAAAATTCTGACTCACACCACCAATTAAATACCCAGGATTGAGTCCGCTAAATTGAAGAATCCATGCGAGCATACTACTAGTTGTCGTCTTACCGTGCGTTCCGGCAACCGCTAAAACCCATCGATCACGCAATACTTGCTCGTAAAGCCATTGTGGGCCAGAAGTGTAGGGCAGATTATGTTCTAGGATGGTTTCAAGCTGGGGGTTACCGCGAGAAATAGCATTGCCGATAATAAAGACAGTACCGTCGTCAGGCAAACGGTCGGCATCATAGCCATCGTGAAGCGTAATGCCCGCATCGTTAAGCTGAGTGCTCATCGGTGGATAGACCGCAGCATCAGAACCCTCGACTTCGAACCCCTTTTCGCGAGCCAAAAGAGCAACGCCCGCCATGAATGTGCCGCAAATACCCAATATGTAAATTTTCAAATTATAAATTCTCTTCGAAGAAGTCAGATCTCGATAAAACAACCTCAATACCCTAGGCTGGGTTTAGCGACGTTATTGCCTATGGTTCATCAGTTAACCTACACATATACCCAACAGCCGTTTTAAAAAACTAGTTGGCCCAAGTTTTAACCGCTCTTATCACTTAACTTAACGCTATAAGGCAGTTTAATAAATCTAAACAATAATAAGTTGATACAACAAAAAATAGTTAAAGCTAATCATAGCTGAAGCTAAGGTGCCTATGCCAAAGGCGCGCTTAAAAATTAATGATAATACGGCAAGGTTCCAGAAAATGAGCGCAATAGATAGGTAGATTTCAAACTGAGTGAGCGATTCGTTTGCACCATTATTGCCGACGACCAATAAATATATGGGAAGACTGATCGAAGTCAATATCAAGTTGGTTCCGATCAGTGCTGACAATGTTTGAACCATTCTTGACAATGTCTTTTTGAACCGTAAAGCGATATAAGTAATAAGGGTAAGCAGAATTAATTCAAGTGCGATATGCCCAATGATAGTCGAGTAGCTACGTTGCACGTTAACCAACATTAATCCGACTAACAGATAGCTCATAAAGCTGAATACAATGCAGTGTAAACTGTTGGGCAGACGTTCCGGGCTAGATGCCAACAGAGTCATCTTCGCGCATTGTTTTAGGCACTGCATCCATTGCTTCAAGTGGTAATTCATAAATTTGGCACAGGTTAAAGAATAACCGAATGATTACTTAGTTGCGTATTGAAAACAACACCTACGAGCTTTATTCAACTGACTGGTTTTGGCTGACTGTATTCATTAAGTACTGCAAAGATGTTCAGTTCAGGTTTAATGCTCTAGGATAGATAGAACCGCGTTACGACAATAAACGTTAAGGCGCTGAAATGAGTCTGTCTATCTCCAAAGACTAAATGGGTTACCCCGTTTAGTCTGATTGCAACGAAAATACCTGAGGATTCGCTTGCAGTTGGTTATAATCATGAATAATTTTTAATGACTCCTCAGTCTATTGATATCCAGCCTATGAGTAATCTAGTCTATGAATGATGCTTCAACTCCCGATATTGCAATAACCGACATTGCAGTAAACAACAGCGCAGTAAACAACCTAGATACGTTTCAGGGGTTAATTCAAACCCTACAAACCTATTGGGCTGAGCAGGGTTGTGTTGTCATGCAGCCACTGGATATGGAAGTCGGTGCGGGTACTTTTCATCCGGCAACATTTCTGCGTGCCATCGGGCCCGAGCCATGGCGAGCCGCCTATGTTCAGCCCAGTCGCCGACCCACTGACGGACGTTATGGCGAAAACCCCAACCGACTTCAGCATTACTTTCAGTTCCAAGTATTGCTAAAACCGTCACCTGATAATTTTCAAGAGCTGTATCTAGGCTCTTTGGAGCGACTCGGTTTTGATACGCTGGTTCACGATGTCCGTTTTGTTGAAGATAACTGGGAGTCACCAACCCTAGGTGCCTGGGGTCTGGGTTGGGAAATTTGGCTGAATGGCATGGAAGTCTCGCAGTTTACTTATTTCCAACAAGTGGGTGGTCTTGAATGTCGGCCTGTTTCAGGCGAAATTACCTACGGTATTGAACGGCTTGCGATGTACATGCAAGGTGTTGACAGCATTTATGATCTTGTTTGGTCACGCAGTGAGCAGGGTGAAATTACCTATGGTGATATTTATCATCAAAACGAAGTAGAGCAATCAACCTACAACTTTGAACTCGCCGATACAGACGCGTTATTCCATTGGTTCGACGTCTGTGAAACTGAATGTCAAAAACTGATCGAAAAGAAGTTAGCCCTACCGGGTTACGAACAGGTCATGAAAGCATCCCATGCCTTCAATTTGCTCGATGCGCGTCACGCTATTTCGGTGACCGAACGCCAACGTTTTATCTTGCGGGTGCGAACGTTATCAAGAGGTGTTGCGCAATGTTATTACGAGTCGCGCGAGGCACTGTCCTTTCCTCTAATGAAGAATTCGTTGTTGCCCAAAGCAACTTCAGATGCAACGGCAATGGAGGTTGACAGTGAATAATGCACCGACTAATAACAGCGCTATAACCAACGATTGCCTGATCGAATTAGGCACGGAAGAGTTACCCCCTATAAACCTTAAGTCATTGTCTGAAGATTTTGCCAAACTGGTGAGCCAGGCGCTCAATGACGCTGGATTGCCAGCGGCTTCAATAGAAGTTTACGCGACTCCCAGACGTCTTGGCATATTAATGCGCAACATGCAGACCCAGCAGGCTGATCAAGTGGTCGAAAAGCGTGGCCCAGCGTTACAGGCCGCCTTCGATAAAGAAGGTAATCCGTCGAAAGCGGCACAGGGCTTTGCCCGTGGCTGTGGTGTCGAAGTGACTGATTTACAACAACGTGAGACCGACAAAGGCGCCTGGTTGTATTTTGAAAAGACTGAAATCGGATCGAGTTTGGCGCAAATACTGCCAGAAGTGGTCGCAACCGCCATCAATAAACTACCGATAGCAAAGAAAATGCGCTGGGGTGATCAAGCCTTTGAGTTCGTTCGTCCAGTGAAGTGGCTGGTAATGATGATTGGTTCAAGCGTGGTCGAAGGAGAAGTATTGGGCGTGCGCTCGGGCAATCAAAGTCAGGGGCATCGGTTTCATGCGCCAGGCCCGATTACTTTCTCGAATGCCAGCGATTATGTTGCTTGCCTGGCGAATGAAGGCAAAGTTGTTGCCAGTTTCGATGAGCGTAAAAGAATCATCCGAGAACAGATCGAGCAAAGCGCCGCTAACTTAGGTGGCGTCGCACACATAGAAGAAGCGTTGTTAAACGAAGTGACCGGGTTGGTTGAGTTTCCTGTTGCCGTGTGTGGCACATTTGACGCTGAATTTCTGTCGATTCCGGTCGAAGCGTTAGTGATGACGATGCAGGACAATCAAAAATACTTTGCGTTGTTTGATCAGCAAGGCGCGTTATTGCCCAGCTTTATTACTATTTCAAACATTGATAGCAAGCAACCAGAGATGGTCGCCAAAGGTAATGAGCGAGTCATCCGACCGCGTTTTGCTGATGCCCGATTCTTTTTTGAGCAGGATCAAAAACAGCCCCTATTGCAGCGTAGTGAGTTGCTCGATAAAGTCGTGTTTCAGAACAAACTCGGCAGTGTTGGTGACAAAAGCCGTCGAATCGCCAAGCTGGCAGTATCGATTGCAAAGCAAATTGGAGCCGATGAAGTTCAGGTAGAAAGGGCGGCTCAGTTGTGTAAGTGTGACTTAATGACCGAAATGGTGGGAGAGTTTCCCAAATTGCAGGGTTTAATGGGTCGTTACTATGCCGAGTTTGATCACGAGCCAAAGGCTGTCAGTGACGCAGTTGAACAGCATTACTGGCCTAAATTCTCGGGCGATCAACTACCCAGTAACGATGTGGCACAATGTGTTGCATTGGCCGACAGGCTCGATAGCTTGGTCGGTATTTTTGGCATTGGACAAAAGCCCAGCGGCGTCAAAGACCCTTTTGCGCTGCGCCGAGCCGCGTTAAGTGTGGTCCGAATTCTGATCGAAAAAGATTTGCCGCTAAACTTGTTGCAGCTAATCAACAAAGCTTGCGACGCTCTGGCAGACAAATTTGAAGCGGGTTCTGTAGCCGATGATGTGAGCGACTACATCTTTGATCGACTTCGTGCCTATTATCAGGAGCAGGACATTAGTTTTGATATTGTTGATGCTGTTATCGTTACAAAACCAACGCTACTGAGTGACTGTGATCGACGGGTACAGGCGGTTAATCACTTCCAGAGCAATACGGCTGCGATTGCATTAGCTGCGGCAAACAAACGAATTGCGAATATTCTAAAAAAGCAGGGCATTGAAAACGACGACTCAAATGACAGTATAGCAATTGATGAAACCTTGTTTGAAGCAGCTGTGGAGAAGCAATTGTTTCAACAATTAGTTGGCTTACAGCATAAGGTCGATACCTTGTTCGCTGAAGGTGAGTATCTGCAGGGGCTGAATGAACTGGCGTCGCTTAGACCAGTGGTTGATCAATTTTTTGACGATGTTATGGTAATGGTTGACGATCCAGCGATTAAGGCAAACCGACTCGCATTATTAGGCCGGTTATTGAATTGCTTCAGACAAGTCGCTGATTTTTCCAGGATTCAATCGTAACTTGCTGGTGTGAAAGCAGTTGAAAAAAACCGATCAACTCTCTTGGCGAAGGTTTCACTATGGCAAAAATGATAAGCTTCGCCTGGAATGAGGTCACCAATCCGAAATCGGATGACCCTATTAAGTATCTAGACGAGTGGATGCCTATAGCTGGAACCCAGGAAGCCATTAGTCAACTTAAAATAGCGGGTTATTGTTTGACCATCGCGACCCACCAATCGGGTATTGCACGAGGCTTTTTTAGCGAGCGAGTCATACAAAACAGCCACGAAGCAGCCAATGTACCGGTAGATGATGACCGCGCACATTTTGTACTTGACACACTTAACAATAGGCCAAATTAATGCCCAGTCCAATGTATAAATTGTGGTTAGTGATTCGATCAACCTTATTCTGGCCACCTTTTTTGTTGATCACACTAACGTCTGGGCTTTTCTTATGTCTGTTAATAATTTTCCCGTTTAGTGTTCGCATCGCTGTTGTCAGGCTATGGATTAATTTAAGTCTTGGATTGTTGCACGTTATCTGTGGTTTGAAATATGTCGTCGAAGGCACTGAGAATATTCCTGACAATGGCTTTATCGTCATGAGCAAACATAGCTCGACCTGGGAAGCGATTGCGTTGCAGAAGTTCTTTGACCCGATGATCTGGGTGGTGAAGCGAGAATTAACTTGGATTCCAATATTCGGCTGGGGTTTGATCGCAGTGAATGCCATAGCACTCGACCGAGGGACAGGGCGCAAGGCGATTAATCAGCTCATCGAGAAAAGCAAAAAACGTATGGACGAAGGGCGCATTTTAATGCTGTTTCCTGAAGGCACTCGAGTCATGCCTAAGCAGCAAAAGCCATTCAAAATGGGTGGTGCAATCATATCCCAACGCACTGGGTACGCAGTGTTACCGGTTGCTCACAATGCGGGAGAATACTGGCCACGCCATAGCTGGATAAAATGGCCAGGCACGATACGCGTCGT
>CAWVZP010000149.1:0-7782 GCA_963934675.1 uncultured Gammaproteobacteria bacterium
CAAAAAGCATTACCTTAGGTTGCATGGCTAGCGCGCGGGCTATTGCAGCACGTTGTTTTTGCCCACCCGACAGATTTGAAGGAAAGGTCTCTGCTTTGTCTTCCAAGCCAACTTTTGCCAGTAACTCCATACAATAGTCGGTAGCCACACGCTTATCCATGCCCTTGAGTTTGATTGGAGCCAAACGTACATTATCTAAGGTTGATAAATGCGGAAACAAATTAAACTGCTGGAACACCATGCCCATATTTTGCCTGACCGAGTTAATGTGTCGTTCAAATTCCATTCCCTTCAGGCCAGGTTGATTGACGCGCACACCATCAAGCCAGATCTCACCAGCATCGATGGTTTCGAGGTGATTAATCGAACGTAACAAGGTGCTTTTTCCCGAACCTGATGAGCCAATAATTGATACGATTTGACCGCGCGTTACCTGCAAATCAATACCTTTAAGCACTTCAAGGTCGTCAAAGGCCTTTTTCACGTTGATAATGTCTAACATTAAATCTGCGCTTTTATTTTTACTTACTTCTGGCGGAACTACCATTATCGTCTGTCCTCAAGTTTTTTCTCAAATCGGTTCAGGCTGGTCTCCAAGATCAGATTGAGAAAGTAGTAGATCACCGCCACTGAAATATAGAATTCAAAAGGTCGAAAGGTATTGGCAATTTCGAACTGGGCGTTTAGCACCAGTTCGGTTACGCCAATCACCGAGAGTACCGATGTATCTTTCAACATGATGATCATATTATTGCCCAGTTGTGGCAACGCTCGAAAGATCGCTTGCGGCACGATAAAGAACCATAAGGTTTGCATACGGCCAAAGCCTAATGACCTCGCGGCTTCGGTTTGACCTTTCTCAATCGATAGGATGGTGGCGCGGAAAATATCGGCGTTGTAGGCCATGTAATGAATGCCCAAACCCAAGATCCCCGTCAGCAATGCTGGAATCAAAATGCCCACCTGACCCAAACCAAAGTAGAGTAAATACAATTGCAGCAATAACGGCGTACCCATAAATAACCAAATAAAGCAACGCAGCGGGTAGCTGAATACTTTCTTGCCGTAAAGTGTGGTGAGCGACACGGCCAATCCACCCACCAGAGAGATAATAGCGGCGAATAAAGCGATTAATAAAGTATACCCAGTGCCCGTAAGCAAGGTCGGTATGTTGTCCCAAACTGGAGTGAAATCGAAATTCATAATGGTTTCCTCCGATTAGTGCGAAAGGTAACGGGTGTAACGGTTGTAAAGCCAGTCCACAAAACTGATAACGCCGTAAATCAATATGAGGTAGAAGACTGCCGAGACCGCAAATACTTCAAACGGTTTGTAGGTTGAACTGATGATACGCTGAGATTGGTAAGTAAGCTCTACCACTGAGATGATCGACACCAGCGACGACCCTTTTATAATAATCACACTGAGTACGCCCAAAGAACGAATCATAAGCCCTGCAGCTTGCGGTAAAATAACCGAAATCATAGTTTGCGTGCGCGAAAAGCCGAGCGAACGTGAAGCTTCATTTTGCCCTTTGTCTACGGCAATGATAGATCCGCGAATAGCCTCGGACATATATGCACCGCCATTAAGGCCAATAGCCAACAGGCCAGCCGTGTAGGCTTCTAGGTTAATACCAAAGGCAGACCCACCGTAATAGAAAATCAGTAGCTGCACGAAAAATGGCGTGCCTCGGATCACACTGATATAAATCCGCGCTGGCCATCTTATGAGGCGAAAAGCAGACGAACGCATGATGACCAGTATTGTCGCTACGACCAAGCCCAGAATGAATGCCAGCACCGAGATGGTGATCGTAACCCAAGCCGCTTCAAGCAGTAGCGGCGTAATCTGCCACATTAAAGCAAAGTCCATATCTCCTTCCTCGCGTTCTAATTTTTAAGAACTGTGTGTTAATAACAACTGTGACTGTTCGATAACAACTTTTTTATAATATAAAAATTATCACACTACTTGGTTAAGGTGGCTCGTACTGAATAGATACAAAACCCTAAAAAATCGACATTTAGATTGCTTTTTATAAAGCATCAAAATCTGGCAAAAAAAACCAACGGTCAGGATCATCCCAACCGTTGGTCATCTGCTGGTTATAGTGTCTAAAGTCTACTTCGAAATGTCGAAACCAATCCACTTGTCCATAAGCTTTGCGTAGGTACCATCGGCTTTAATTTCATCAAGACCTTTTTGAATAGCAGCTTTCAGTTCCAACTGGTTGCGCTGAACCGTAATGGCTGCTGGATACCGGTCGAGACCTTCTGTCGCAATCCGACGAAATTTGTAGCCTTTTTCCTTCATCGCAACAGCCACGGGTACGTCATCAACCGCAATAGCGGCCACACGACCCGTATCCAAAGCTAATAGTAGATCAGGCAAGCCCTGGAAAGTCTGGTTAGACCAAGAGTTCTTACCGTCCTTTACTCGGTTGACAGCCCAGGTATTTGAAGTCTCACCCAGCGTTGAACCCATCACTTTATCATTCATATCCGATGCTGAATTAATGCCAGAATCCGCTTTGGTGTACAAAGCGGATCCAGCCCAATAGTAGTCAGTGGTAAAATCAACCGCTTTTCTACGCTCTTCAGTATCACTCATTGAGCAGATACAGGCATCATATTTACCCGCCACCAAAGCAGCGATAATGCCATTCCAGGGCGTAGTCTTAATCTCCGCTTTCAGACCCATTTTTTCGGCAATAGCGTTGGCAACATCTACATCAAAACCTTTCACATTGCCTGACAAATCAACAAAGCTAAAGGGCGGATAGGCACCCGAGTTAGATACTTTTAACACGCCGCTTTCTTTAATCTCACCATAGTCACGAGCTTGGCTAACCGAAAACGGCAGCATCATAATGAGTGCCGCAGCCGTTACTGCAACCCCTGTTCTGGTTAATAATTTCATATTAATTACTCCTAAGAAAAAGATTTTTTTATGTTTTATTGCGAATAAATACGCATTTAACTTCCCATCATCATTTAACTTATCATCCATGAAATCACGTTGATACTGACTACTTATTGACGCCAATTCCACAAACTGATGATTAACTTACACCACAATAGCATTGACCTAAATAGCATTGATCTAAATAGTATTCAGGTTGCCAATCGATGATTTTTTTCGAACCCCTGCAAAAAAGAGTCGAGATTTTTACCGAGACTATCACTGAGATAACCCCCTTCCTGCACCAATACAGTGGGCTTGCCAAGTTGCGCTAGGCGCTCGGCAATTCGTTTAAACCCATTCGTCGTTACGTTTAGGCCACCAAAAGGGTCATCTATTGATGCATCCAGGCCGAGGGCCACTACAATGGCCTCGGGCGAGAACATCTCTACCGTTTCAAGCAGATGATCAAGACCCGCCATAAATGCATCATCATTCGCTTGCCTTGGCAGCGGCACATTAAGATTGTAAGCATAGCCTGCATCTTCTCCACGCTCGTCTGCATGACCCCAAAAAAATGGATAAAACCGGACTGGGTCTGCATGAATTGAGGCGGTAAACACATCGTCACGCGCGTAAAAAATATCCTGCGTGCCATTACCATGATGTAAATCGACATCAATGATGGCAACCCGGTTGTAACGACTGCGTAACTGTTGTGCTGCAATGGCTGAATTATTCAGATAGCAAAATCCGCCTGCAATATCTTTGAATGCGTGATGCCCTGGCGGACGGCAAAGTGCGTAGGCGGCGGGTTCGCCATCCAGCACTAGCTCTGCAGCGGTGCCAGCACAGTGCGCGCTACTGACTACCGCTTTATAGGTCTCGTTTGATATTGGGCAAGCAGTGTCAGCCATATGGTAACCCGCTTGGCCCACGGCTGAGGCGGGGTAACTACCGTCGCGCCGATTCGGATGTATGTTCGGTACAACTTCCTTTGAAGCATTCTCTATCCGTTGCCAACGCTGGTGAATATTTTTCAAAAACCGAAGGTACTCCGGAGTATGAACGGCCGATATTAATGCTAGTCCCGACTCTGTCGGTTCGACATGCTCGCATCCGGCCGACATCGCCGCAGCTAACAGCGCGTCTGCGCGTTGTGGCACCTCTGGGTTATTAGCCTGCGCACCGCTAGAGGTAAAATATAGCGGATGGTGCTTGGCCTGTGAAGCGCTATAAATTGCCTTCATAAACTGTTACCTGATTTCAAATCCAACATTCTTTTTATTCGATCCACATTTGTTTTCAAAAATTAACTTGGTTCGCACCCTTCAAATTCAGCCGCTCTCTTGCCTGGGCTGGCGTCGCGATCTCCATACCAAGATTTTCGAGAATCGTACGAATCAGTTTGACTTGTTGCGCATTGGATGTGGCTAGTTCGCGCTTGCCAATAAACAAGCTGTCCTCTAGTCCAACCCGCACGTTGCCGCCTAAAATGGCGCCCATAGTTGCCAGCCTCATTTGCTGATGAGCCGCTGCAAGGACTGAAAAATGATAATTTTCGACACCAATCAAACGGTCAGCGGTTGCCTTCATGTGCATCAATTGCTCTGGCGCGGCATCGATACCACCGAGTACACCCATGACGAATTGCAGAAAAACCGGTGCTTCAATTTTTTTGTTGCGCAGGTACCAGGCCAAAGTATGAATTTGTCCGACGTCATAGCACTCGAACTCGAATTTTGTGCCGAGATTCTTTCCCACCTCCTCAAGCAGCGTATCAATGTCGGAAAAGGTATTGCGAAAGACGATATCGCGCGTTGCATTCAACAACTGCGGCTCCCAATCGTGCTGCCAACCGTTATAACGTTCGGCGAGTGGGAAGATTCCAAAATTCATTGAACCCATGTTCAGAGAGCACATTTCGGGCGCAGCTTGCACAGCTGCGCGAATCCGATCCTCGACCGTCATCAACGACGATCCGCCGGTAGAAATATTAACGATCGCATCCGTACCCTGCCTAATCTTTGGCAGGAACTGCATAAACACAGCCGGATCAGCGGTCGGTCGACCGTCATTTGGATCTCTCGCATGCAAATGTAAAACTGCGGCTCCAGCGGCCGCGGCGTCAATAGCAGCGGTCGCGATTTGATCCGGTGTGATCGGCAAGTGCGGGCTCATAGTCGGCGTATGAATAGAGCCAGTGACAGCACAGGTTATAATAACGGGCTCTGTCATTTTTTGGCGCCGAGTGACAAGCCTATCTCTGTCGCAAGCTCAAACAGGCTTTTATCGAGCAGCTCCAGCAGGTGGCGCATTTCATCATCACTGATTATGAACGGCGGACAAACCATAAAGTGATCGCCCTCCAAGCCACCGCGCGTACGCCGAGAATAAATAATGAGCCCATTTTTGTAGGCAATTTCCACCAACCGCACATAGACGTTCAACGAGCTTGGCAATGGCGCTTTGCTAGTACGATCGGCCATCAGCTCAAATGCTAGCAATAGTCCTTTGCCACGCACATCGCCAATAAACTGGTACTTGTCCATCAAGTCAGTCAGCATTTGCTTGAGCTTGCCTCCCTGTATTTGGACTCGTTCAATCAGTTGCTTGTTTTCTATTTCTTCCAGTACGGCAAGTCCAGCAGCACAGGCCAGCGGGTTTCCGGCATAGGTAAATCCATGATTGAATCCGCCAGCATCGAGCACCTTTTCGACCATATCACTTCTCGCGATCATTGCACCAAGCGGTGCATAGCCCGCGGCAAAACCCTTCGACATGGCGATCAAATCCGGTTTCAGGTTCCAATGATCGCCGCTAAGGAATTTGCCTGTCCGCCCGCCACCCGTCATCACTTCATCGGTGATTAGAAGCACATCAAATTCTTTACATATTGCCTGCACCCGTCGGTAGTAGCTGTCGGGTGCTACCAATGCGCCAGTCGATGCACCGCCGATTGGCTCCATAATAAATGCGAGTACCGTGTCGGCACCTTGTTGCAGTATCTCGTCCTTGAGTAGCTCCGCGTAGCGTAAACCACGCTGCTCATGATCGAGATCATCATGATCTAAGTAACAGGTCGGTGCTGGCACTTTTGGCATTTCGCGCATCATCGGTGCGAAAGGCTGTGTCATTGGCGTCATACCGGTGATCGCCAGAGCGCCAAGCGTCGACCCGTGGTAAGACGGAAACCTTGAAATAATTTTCCACTTGTCGGCCCGGTTGGTAACCATCGCCCATTGGCGCGCGAATTTAAGGCAGCTTTCCACTGCCTCGGAACCACCCGAAACAAAAAACACGCTATCGAGACCTTCTGGCATTAAAGCGGCCGTTTTCTTAGCTAACTGTTCTGAGACGTCAGTCTCGAAGTGCAATCGGTAACCGAAGGTTGCTTTATCCATTTGCGCTTTCATGGCTGCAAGAACATAGCTATTGGAGTGCCCAATATTAGACACCATCGCGCCGGATGATCCATCGAGGTAACGCTTGCCATTGGTATCCCACAGGTAAACACCACACCCTCTATCCAGCACGGGTCTACGCTGACGTGATTGATAAAACAGATGGCTTTCGAGTTTGCCGCTTTCCGATAAGATATCTGAGGGGTTGGGCGAGATCATGATTGGATTCTAATGCTAAGACAGTGGTTGAATTTTCGGTTATTGATTGGTATTTTACAAATTACTATTAAACATACTCATTATAGCTTTAAACTATGCAACAACTCGCTTGGAAACTCGACTGGAACCTACTGCGTACTTATATGGTCATCGTGCAGGAAGGTAGCATTACCGGCGCTGCCAACCGGTTGTCACTCGCACAACCGAGTGTGTCTAATGCCCTCAAGCGTCTTGAGGAACGGCTGGGGAAAAAACTCATACACCGCGGTCCTGGCCGTTTCGATCTGACAAAACCCGGTCGTTTATTGTTCGACGAATGTGAGGAAATTTTCGGTAGCGTATCTCGACTCACGATATTAATGCGTGACGTGCAGGAAGAACTGACGGGCCATGTCCGCATCAGTATGGCAAGCCACATTACCTGCCCAATCGTAGACAACACGCTCGCTGACTTTCACGCCACTCATCCCAAGGTGACTTTTAACATGCAGGTGCTTAAAAGCCGTAACGTCGAACGATCAGTATTGCAAAAAGACGCCAGCTTTGGTCTATCACTTGCCATGGAACCCAATTCACGCTTGCAATACACGCATTTTTATCGGGAATGTTTTGGCTTTTTCTGCGGGCCGGGACATCACTTGTTCGGCGTCGAGGGCGTTGAAATGGCGCAATTACTTGACGAATCTGTCGTTTCATTCCAGTCTGACCAACTGTCTGACGCATTGCGCCCAGTAGCGCTGCTGCGCGTTACGGAAGGCATGCGTGGCCCGGTGGTCGGAACGTCCTCGCATCTGGAGGAAGTGAAACGCATGATTATAAACGGACTCGGAATCGGACCACTGCCAGTACCTGTCGTGAGCAGAGATATCCGCGACGGATTGTTGTGGCGTTTACCGCCCTATGACACCAGGCTTGCTATCGATGTCAATCTTATTACCAATCCACGTGCACACCTTTCCCGTGCTGAATCAGAGCTGATCAAACAGTTGATCAAAACAATCGGTAATTTTTCACTAGCAGAGCGGACTTATGGTTGATTGATGCTCGATTGATTGCGATCATCGAATTCTTTAACAAATTAAGGGCAATAACAGACAAATCTGCACCATCAATAATTTAAGCCGTTAAAACTTTGCATTGATCTTGGTTTGAAACCAGTCAATGACTCGCTTTGCCTCATGCTATTTTGCTTTGTTATTGTAATTGCCACCGCCACATTTTTATAATGGACAGGCGTAACTAACAATTGCCTTAT
>CAWVZP010000150.1:0-7723 GCA_963934675.1 uncultured Gammaproteobacteria bacterium
CCTGCAGCAGAGAAAGCTGAAGGCGAAGAGTAATACCAACCTCATGACCAGACTCACTGAAAAGTGGGTCTGGTCATGAGGAATTATCCTCTTTAACATTTGTGGCTCATTTAGCTCGGATGTTTAAGAGGCTTATTAAAAACGAATTGATTGCTTCTCTTGCTCTTAAAGTTTTTATACTGAGGCGAGTTAAGCTAAAACTAGTGAGGCATTGAAGTGGCTGTAACAGCATCTTTAGTAAAAGAACTACGCGAGCGAACTGGCTCGGGAATGATGGAATGTAAAAGAGCACTAGTAGAGTGCGACGGTGATATCGAAGCTGCAGTAGAGTTAATGCGTAAGTCAGGTGCGGCTAAGGCAGATAAAAAAGCAGGCAGAGTGGCTGCTGATGGAGCCGTTATGGTCTGCGTCGAAGGTAACACTGCGGTTATCCTTGAAATTAACTCAGAAACCGACTTTGTTGCCAAAGATAATAATTTTCAGGCATTTGCTGACGGCGTTGTAAAAGTAATTTTGAACAATAAGCCAGAATCAGTCGAAGCCATTGGCGGGCTGTCGATTAAAGACTCTCAAACAGTCGAAGAAGCACGTCAGGTATTAATATCAAAAGTTGGCGAAAATATTCAAATTCGTCGCTTCGAAATTATCGAGTCTGCACAAGGTGTCGCGTCATATTCTCATGGATCACGCATTGGCGTATTAGTTGAGTCGGATGCAGAGGCTGAAATGGCACGTGATATTGCAATGCATATTGCTGCTGTTAATCCTCAATACGTTGATGAATCTGCAGTACCTGCTGAATTTGTCGAAAAAGAAAAAGGCATTTTGATTGCTCAAGCTCAAGATAGTGGCAAGCCTGCTGAAATTATCGAAAAAATGATACAGGGACGTCTGAATAAATTTCTAGCAGAGGTTACTCTATTGGGTCAGCCTTTCGTTAAAGATCAAGATCAGACGGTTGGTCAGTTATTATCAAATGCTGGCAGCTCAATTACTCGCTTTGTTCGATATGAAGTGGGAGAAGGCATCGAAAAGAAAGTTGAAGACTTTGCTGCCGAAGTAGCCTCTCAGCTAAAAGCTTAAAAGTTAACTTAAAGGCCGCTCTCGCGGCCTTTATTTTATCAACATCTCAAAACTATATTTTTTATGATGGCTGTGGTGGTTTAATTTTTCTAGACCTGTACGCTAATTTGTAGGTAGTTGATGTACACTGTTATTCTTAAGAACGAGTTCAATAGAATGATGCGAAAAGCTCCACCAAAAAACCATCATAAATGAAGGCATAACTTAATAATATAAGGTGCTCCGAGGCAATCTTTAAATAAAAGAGTGGGAAATGACTGACTTTAAATACAAGCGATTATTGGTAAAGCTCAGTGGTGAAGCCTTAATGGGGCAACACGATTTTGGTATAGACCCAGTAGTTATATCAAAACTATCTGGTGAATTAGACGGCTTGCAACAAGCGGGTATCGAATTGGGTGTTGTCGTTGGAGGTGGTAACTTGTTCAGAGGCGCTCAGCTGGCTGAGGCCGGAGTTGATCGTGTCACTGGAGATCACATGGGTATGCTCGCGACTGTAATGAATGCACTTGCTTTGAAAGATAGCTTGCAACAGCGCGGAGTACAGGCAACCGTTATGTCAGGCCTGGATATGCCTCAGGTCTGTGATCGTTATACCCAACGTGATGCTCGACAAAGAATAGCGGATGGTGGCATTGTTATTTTTGCTGCAGGCACCGGTTGTCCCTATTTCACTACTGATACAGGCGCTAGTTTAAGGGCAGTCGAAATTCAGGCCGACCTGATGGTTAAAGCGACCAAAGTTGATGGGATTTATAATAAAGACCCAGTTAAATTTGAAGATGCAGTTAAATACGATCATCTCGACTATGATCAGGCAATTGATCAGCGTTTAGCCGTCATGGATGTTGCAGCGATGATTTTATGCAATGATAATGCGCTCGATATGGTGGTTTGTGATATGAGTCAGTCGGGTGTCTTGCTCGAACTGGCAAAAGGTAAATCTATAGGCACGTTAGTGACCCGTAAAGAGACATAAAAATGATTTATGATGTACAAAAAGACGCGTTGAGCCGAATGAACAAAAGTATCGACGCTTTTAAGGTTGAGCTTTTGAAAATTCGCACAGGCCGCGCGCATGTTAGTCTGTTGAACCATATCTCGGTAGATTTCTATGGCAGTGAAGTTCCCATTGGGCAAGCCGCAAATCTGACTGTTGAGGACGCACGAACTCTAGCAGTAACGCCTTGGGATAAAAGCATGGTAGCCGTAATCGAAAAAGCAATTATGAAGTCAGATCTGGGATTAAATCCATCGACGTCGGGTGCTGTTATTCGTGTGCCAATGCCGCCATTGACCGAGGAGAGACGTAAAGAGCTCGTCAAAGTCGTTAAAGAGCTAGCTGAGAATACTCGAGTTGCAATCCGCAATATTCGACGTGATGCGAATAGTGATCTAAAGTCACTTGAAAAAGATAAAGATATTTCTGAAGATGATGAGCGCAAAGGGCAAGACTTAATTCAGCAAGCTACTAAGCAATCTACTGATGAAATCGAATTGTTATTACAGATTAAAGAAAAAGAATTGATGGAAATTTAAGGCCTGTCGATCCCTGTGCATTCGTTATCAGCAGAAAACCAAGCGGTTCCAGAGCATGTTTGTATCATCATGGATGGGAACGGTCGTTGGGCTAAAAAACGCCTCATGCCGAGAACTTTTGGGCATCGTAAAGGGGTAATGATTACTCGAAACTCGATTGAATTTTTTGCTCGAGCAGGGGTGCGTCATCTAACCCTATTTGCGTTTAGCAGCGAAAACTGGGATCGTCCTGAAGAAGAAGTCAGCACGCTCATGGAATTATTTTTTCGATCATTAAAAGATCATGGCGCTGAGCTAAACTCAAATAATATTCGCATTAGATTTATCGGTGAACGTGAGACTTTCTCTCAAACCTTGCAAAATCAAATTGCCGAAACAGAAACGCTTACGCTTAAAAATAACGCTATGACACTTAATATTGCGGCTAATTATGGCGGGCAGTGGGATGTATTGAATGCGGTAAAGAAAGTGGCTGCAAGAGTTGAGCGTCGCGAATTAGCGGCAGACCTTATTGATCAAACTATGCTTGAACGTGAATTGTCGTTAGGCGATACGCCTGATCCAGACCTTTTTATTCGGACGGGGGGAGAGCATCGCATGAGCAATTTCTTACTTTGGCAATTGGCCTATACCGAATTTTATTTTACCGATGTTTTATGGCCTGACTTTTCTCAAAAGGAAATGCAAAAAGCGCTGGATGATTATGCAAAACGACAAAGGCGTTATGGCAAAACTAGTGAACAAATCGTGACAGCTAAATAATGCTGAAGCAACGCATATTAACCGCTATTGTTATGGCTTTAGTGTTAGTAGCCACTATTGTTTTTACTGGTAATGCTGGGGCCAGCTTACTGTTTGCGCTCGCATTATTCGTGGCTGCACGTGAATTATTTGCACTCACTACGAAGTCTGAAAACACGCTATGCATACTAATTGCAATTCTATTTGCATCACTGTTTTGGATATTTAGTTTAAAGTCTGGTATCCAAGTTAACTTTTACTTTTCCTTTGTTGGTTCATTACTCTGGGTTGGCATTTTGGGTTATATGTTGCGTTATAAATTTAGTGGTCAATGGACAACTCAGATAAAATGGTTACATCTTCTCATGGGTCTGGCGTTACTTTGGATTTGTGCAACCGGTTTATTATTTTTACATCGTCACTTTGATGCAGGTGGATGGGTATTACTCTACACATTGACACTGATATGGATTGCAGATATCGGTGCTTATTTTGCAGGAAAACGCTTTGGCCAAAACAAGCTCGCACCCGGTATTAGCCCAGGAAAAACACGTGAGGGCGTCATTGGTGGCATTGTTTGTAACTTGGTCTGGATGTCTATCGTATTCTGGATAAGTGGTGGTTTGGGCATGAATTTCTGGCAGTTTATCTGTATTGGGCTATTTGCTTCGGCTATGTCCGTTGTTGGTGATTTGTATGAAAGTATTCTAAAACGCGAATCTGGCGTTAAGGATAGTGGCACATTATTACCCGGGCATGGTGGGGTTTTAGATCGAGTTGATGGCGTAATTGCAGCGACCCCAATTTTTATTTTCGGCCTATATATTGTAGATGCAATTTAAATGCAACAGGTTACTATTCTTGGCGCGACAGGTTCGATAGGAACAAGCAGTCTCAATGTGATTTCGCAGCACCCAACGAAATATTCGGTTTATGCTGTAACGGCGAATACCAATGTCGAAAAGATGCTAACGATCTGCCAGCAGTATCAGCCTCGCTATGCAGTTATGAGTGATAAAGATAGTGCCCAGCGGTTGAAATTGTTACTGAATGGCTCGCCCAGCTCTACTTCTACTCGAGTCATTGGTGGGAAACAAGCCCTGCTGGAAGTGGCTAGTGATGAGGAGGTCGATACTGTAATAGCGGCAATTGTCGGTTCGGTCGGATTGATGCCAACGTTGGCCGCTGTCCGCAGCGCTAAGCGCGTATTGTTAGCGAACAAAGAGTCGCTAGTGATGATGGGCGGCTTATTTATGAAAGAAGTGGCTCAGCACAAAGCACTGTTGATTCCAGTGGACAGTGAACATAATGCTATATTTCAATGTCTGCCTGTGGATTATGCCGCAAACCAAACCAAAAAAGGCATTAACAAAATACTACTTACCGGCTCAGGTGGGCCATTTCGTGAATTACCACTGAACGAATTTGATGCAGTCACACCGCAACGTGCCATTAGCCACCCTAACTGGAGCATGGGTCCTAAAATATCGGTCGATTCCGCTACTATGATGAATAAAGGGCTGGAATTAATAGAGGCCTGTTGGTTATTCAACATAGACGAGAAAAATGTGGATATTGTACTGCATAAACAGAGTATTATTCACTCAATGGTGGCTTATAATGATGGTTCAGTACTGGCTCAAATGGGTAATCCAGACATGCGCACACCGATTGCAAATGCGTTAGCGTGGCCCGAAAGAATTACCTCTGGTGTTAAGCCATTAGACCTGATTCAGGTCAGCCAGTTGGATTTCGAAACAGCTGACGAAAAACGGTTTCCCTGTCTTAAATTGGCGCGTGATGCCTTTAAAGAAGGTGGTACTAGTATGACTATCTTAAACGCTGCTAATGAAGTGGCTGTTGCAAGCTTCCTCAACAAACAAATAAAATTTACTGATATCCCAAAATTGATTGACAAAACGCTACAAAAAATTTCATCGAACGCAGCACATCATCTGGACGTTATTCTTGAGGATGACCGCCGAGCACGTGAATTCGCCGATAGGCAGTCTGACGTTCATAACCAGAAAATGAGTTACTAATGGAAAACCTTGTTTCGATTCTTTACAGCGTCGCCGCATTTGTTGCAGCTATCGGTATTCTAGTGACAATTCATGAATTTGGACATTTCTGGGTGGCTCGTAAAATGGGCGTCAAGGTGCTCAGGTTCTCAGTCGGTTTTGGAAAACCACTCTGGAAAAAAACAGCGGGTCCTGATCAGACCGAATATGTTTTAGCTTGTATTCCGCTGGGCGGTTACGTGAAAATGCTTGATGAGCGTGAAGGCAACGTTGCTGAAAACGAACTAGACAGAACATTTAATCGTAAGAGTGTCTGGCGACGTTTTGCCATCGTTGCAGCTGGGCCGATGTTTAACTTCCTCTTCGCTATTGCAGCTTATTCCCTTATTTATATGATGGGAATTGTCGGTGTGAAGCCTGTCATTGGTGACGTTAGCAGTCCAAGCCCAGCTTATAGTGCCGGTATAAGAGCTCAGGACACGATTTTATCTGTGAATGGCATTAAAACACCTAGTTGGCAAAAGGCACGTTTTACATTGCTTGAAGAGTCTGTTGGTGCTGAATCAATTGTGATTGAAGTTGAACGCGCTGACTTTCAAATCGAAAAAACAATAGTCGATATTAGCCAACTGCAACTATTGAAGAAAGAACAGATAGATCTAATTGGTGAGTTGGGTTTCTCAGCCTGGCGTCCCAATATTTCTCCTGTTATTGATGAAGTGGTTGCAGGAGGCGCAGCAGAGGCAGCGGGCCTGATGGCAAATGATAAAATAGTCTTGCTAGCTGGCGAAATGATAACCAATGTGCACCGTTGGGTTGAATTAATTCGAGCTAATCCAGAGCAATCTCTTGATCTAGTAGTGCTAAGAGATGCTCGACAAGTGTCGCTCAAAATTACGCCCAAAATTCGAACTGTAAAAGATGAAAGTTATGGTTTTATTGGGGTGATGAATCGGATAGAAATCCCCGATGATGTTCGTCAAAAAATGGCGGTTATCGAACGTTATGGGCCAATCGAAGCTTTGGGTGAGTCGATAGAAAAAACATGGCGTATGTCGTGGTTGACTTTAAAAGTGTTGGGGAAATTAGTGGTTGGTGAGGCTAGTGTCAAAAATCTAAGTGGCCCGATTACCATCGCTCGTTATGCTGGAATTTCAGCACGTGTAGGTATCGAGCAATTCATCACCTTTCTCGCTATTATTAGCATTAGTTTAGGGGTATTAAACCTACTGCCCATTCCTATTTTAGATGGTGGACATTTATTTTATTATTTGATCGAAATGCTGAAAGGAAGTCCGGTGTCAGAAACGACTGAAGTGATCGGTCAGAAAATTGGTGTGGTGCTTTTATTTGGCCTCATGTCTATTGCTATCTTTAACGACTTAATTCGCTTGGTGGGATAATTTTGAAGGTATTGGTTTGGCTCAGTGTTTTGCCACTGTTGTTTTTTGTGTTTACTGTTCGCGCCGATAGTTTTGCTGTTGAGCAGATTGAAATTGTAGGTGCCAAGAAAATCTCAGTTGGTACCGTATTGAATTATCTGCCAATCAACGTTGGCGAAGTATTCAACGCTGAGCGTGCGCCTTATTTCATCAGAGAGCTGTATTCAACTGGATTTTTTGACGGGATTGAGTTGTTACGTGATGAGGATGTTCTGGTTGTTAAAGTGAATGAAAGGCCTTCAATTTCTGCTGTTAATGTAGAGGGTAACGATAAACTCACAGATGAAAACCTAGAACTGGCGCTTGATCAGATTGGCATGACTCGTGGTAAAATATTCAATGAGTTAAAGTTGTCTAAGTTAGAACTTGAGTTGCAAAAACTTTACTTTTCACTCGGTAAATACGCCGTTAAATTAACGACCGATTGGCGCTATGTTGATGATGATCGAGTCGAAGTTAACATTGACATTTCTGAGGGTGAAGCCGCCCTTATACATTCGATTAATATTACTGGGAATCAAAAATTTAGCGAAGAAGACTTACTCGATAACTTCGAATTAGAAACAACAGATTCAGGCTGGTTTGTTTCTGACGAATATGCCAGTACAAAATTAACGGGTGACCTAGAAAATCTTAGATCGTTTTATCTTGACAGAGGGTATGTGCGTTTTGCAATAGATTCGAAGCAAGTCTCGATTAGCCCTGATCGTAAAGACATCAATATAACCGTCAATATCACCGAAGGCGAACAGCATACCATCAACAGTATTGGTATCAGTGGCGAGTCCGTTGTTGAAGAAGCAGAACTACTGGCGTTGATAGCTTTTCGCGAAGGTGAGTTTTTTTCACGAAAAAAAATGAATCGAGTGGTTAGCCTGATCAATAAACGGTTGGGCG
>CAWVZP010000151.1:0-7723 GCA_963934675.1 uncultured Gammaproteobacteria bacterium
CTAATACTGCCAATAGCCACTAGGATACGCCAAGCTGCTGTTTTAAATCGGCGACTTGAGCTTCCAGGTCACTTAATCTTTGTGCCAGATCAGCCATACTCGAGCGTGATGAAAGCTCACTGCTTTTATGGATCTGAACTGTTTCAACATAAGCCTCGACATCGATAGCGCCAGAAAATAGATGCATATATTCCGCATCTTTACGTCCTGGCGTTCGGGGTAACTGAACCACCAGCGGATAATCATCACGAACTATCAATCCGGATAGTGCTTCGACTACGGCTGCGTTATCAGCAAACTCATGTAACCGTCCACTGTGGGCACGAAGCTCGCCTGGCGTTTGTGGTCCTCGCAATAAAAGCAGGCAAACTATAGCGTACTGCGCTTCATCAAATTGCAGCTCGCTATAAGAGGTATTACAAAACCGATGGCTGTATTTTTCAATGCCTCGACTAAAGTTTTCTTCGATTCGAACCAAATGTTTATCCGATAACCCACGAACAGTGTGCTGAGCCGAGCCTTGCGTTAGCGTCATTATCGGGTTACGCGCCGACTTTTGATTACAGGCATTAGTTAATGCATTCAATGTCAGTGGATACTGGTCAGGTGTTGTGACTGACTTTTCCATCAAACAACCAATAATTCGAACTTCATCTGCAGAAAGATTTAATGAAATCATCGACTTTTAACCTTCTATTTTTTAAGTAAACACGGTGACAAGAGTATGTCGCAAAATTCAGTTGCAATATAGTGTTACCAAACCATGCCCATTAGGCCAACTACACTACACTAGGCTAACGAATTAACACACAACTCTAACCAACGTTTCAAAATCACGCTACGATATTTTTGTCGGTGGATGATAAAATAAAATTGCCGTTTAAAATTGCGAGTTGGTGTTTTCAGGGGTAACAAACGACCTTTTTCAAAGGCGTCGTGCAAAGCCACTTTTGATAGACAACCGATACCTAGCTTAGATTCGACCGCTCGTTTTATCGCTTCCGTGTGTTGCAGTTCGAGGCTTATGTCAAGTTGAGGCAACAAACCATGCATGGCTCGATCGAACGTTTGACGCGTGCCAGATCCTTTTTCACGCAGAACCCATTGAGCCCCTAGCAGATGTTCATCATTTATCCTTTGAATGGCTGCCAAGGGATGATCGGGAGCACAAAAAACAATTAACTCATCATCTTGCCAAGAAGTAACGTCTAGCTCAGGGAAATTAATTTCACCTTCTATAAGCCCAATATCAATTTCAAAGTTAATCACTTTTGCGGCAATACTCTCCGTGTTTTCAACTTGTAACTTTATTTGAGAATGAGGGTGTAAACGCGTGTATTCAGCCACTAGGCCGACAGCCAGATAATTTCCAATCGTCAATGAAGCACCCACTTGCAGCAGGCCATTTTCAGCTTGTTGCTGGAGCAGTAATTCTAACTCCCTGGCCTGCGCCAGTAAGGCTTCTGCCTGAGGTCGTATCAACTTGCCCTGGTCGTTCAACTGTAATCTTTTACCGATACGGTCAAACAACTTCACATCGTAATGTTGTTCGAGCCCCTTTAAAGCGTTGCTGGCGGCCGATTGAGTCATGAATAACTGACCGGCAGCCCGACTAATATTGCTATGACTAGCTGTAGCCAAAAAAACTTCAAGCTGACGTAATGTGTATTTCAAAATCTTCTCATATATTTATAAAACATATTACTGATATCAATTTAACCTGTTTTACAGATATAGTAAATGTAGAATAATATAAAATATTTAAATCATATAAGGTCGCATCAATGAAAACATACAACACCGAAACAATTACCGGTGTTCACCATTGGAATGAAACTTTGTTTAGTTTTACCAGTACTCGTGATCCTGGATTTCGATTCAAGAATGGCCATTTCATTATGATTGGCTTACAACAGGAAACGGGTCCTCTGATGCGTGCCTATAGTATTGCAAGCGCAAACTATGAAGATGAAATGGAATTCTTCAGCATTAAAGTAGCGGATGGACCACTCACATCAAAACTGCAAAATTTGGTCGTTGGAGATGAAATTCTGATGAGTCAAAAACCAACTGGAACACTCATTTCCGAGGATCTACTGCCGGGCAAAAACCTTTATCTACTTAGCACCGGTACAGGGCTAGCGCCGTTCATGAGTATTATTAAAGATCCGGAAGTTTATGAAAATTTTGACCGTGTGATTTTAACCCACAGTGTGCGCTGGAAGTCAGAGCTGGCCTATCAGGACTTAATCGAAAACCAATTGCCAAACAACCCCTATTTTGGCGACAGTGTTCGCGAGAAATTACTCTACTATCCAACGGTTACACGCGAGCCCTTTCGTAATAATGGCCGTTTAACCGAACTCATGAAGTCCGGCAAGCTATTTCTAGACTTGGGCTTGCCTAAGCCTAATATCGAAGATGACCGATTTATGATTTGTGGAAGTCCAGCTATGTTGAAGGATTTAAGCGGTATGCTTAAAAGCCATGGATTTATCGAAACACGACAAGGTGTTTTAGGCCAATTCTTGACCGAGCGTGCTTTTGTCGAATCCTAAAAGCGCACTATTGGGATTCGGTTTCCATTCGATTTCGACCTTTGATTTAAACTATTATCGACAACAATTAAACTTTAAGCCCTATATGTAAGATGACAAAAAAATGACTAATAAATCGTAAGGTGTAATTCCAGTTAGGAATCGATCAATATGTGACAGCACATGAAAGTTGATGATCGTAAACTTATGGCACAGAGTAAAAAATTTGAATCAAGCGAATGGCGGTACAACGTGTATTTAAAGTCCGTTTACCACCATTCGTAATTATGCATTAACTGATCGAGCAACCTACCCTTAGATTCGACTAGAACGAGAAAAACGATTTAGACGCTCGGTCCCTTCATCCTGATTGGATAATACTCATATCCTTAAAAAGTAGGTGTATTTTAATGATTGATACTGCAACCCAATTTTAATCAATGCCATTTCTTACTCTATACCCTTTCTATTTGTGAAACGGCCTTTATAATAATATTTTTTCAAAGCCTATTTTTCCCATGATCCCAAAACAAATATTACAACAGGCTGCAGACAAGGGTATTATCAAAAATGATCAAATCGAGCCGCTGTTCGATTTTCTTCAGGATAAAAACGGCGGAACGACAGCCAATCAGGAGGAGCCTTTAAGGTTCATCCGAAGCTTTGGAGATGTTTTTATCGCATTTGGTATAGTCATACTAGCATTTGCAATCAATATGCTTGGGCTGTCTCAGTACGAATATCTCGCCCCTATCATTGGCTTCATCCTCATAGCCGAATGGCTGGTCGGAGTCCGTAAGCTAGCCTTGCCTGGCATGGCAATTTTAATCGGGATTCTATTTTTTGTTCATCGAGCAATGGACTTTGATAGTGAACAATCAGCTGTTTGGACTTTTGCCCTAATCGCAGCCACAAGCCTAGCATTCTACGTTCGCTACAAAATGCCGTTTAGTCTATTGCCGCTGGCTGGAGCAATAATTTCGATAGCCATTCTCACCATAGGTGAACGAGTGTTATCCAACCCCATTATTTTTTCAGCCTTAGGATTAATTATATTTTCAGTAGCAATGCTTTTCGATAGCCAAGATACCAAACGTGAAACCCACCTCAGTGATAGTGCGTTCTGGCTTCATTTACTCGCATCACCATTAATTGTACACGGCATTATGCTGTCGATGCTGTTAGGAGACCATGATTGGCTCCAAGCCATCGATAAAGAGATTGTAATTGTCATCTTTTTTATTGTTTTTTTATTACTGGCATTGCTGCTGGATCGTCGCGCCATGCTAATTTCAACCCAAATGTATATGATTTACGCGCTCACCCAACTTGTTCAGGGGCAATTTAGCAATAGTCAAAACCTGATCATTTATATATTAATGGGTCTGGGCATGTTTATCATCTTTTTTGGCACTTTCTGGTATCGAACACGGCGCCTCATTTATGGCTTTATGTCAGGCAACACTCTGAGTCGTTATTTGCCAGATCTTATGCTTACAGACAGTAAGTAAGTAAGTAAGTAAGTAAGTAAGATAAATAGGATGAGTGCAGAAACATTTCGGATAGAAGTACGGATCACTCTTTTTATGTTGAAATAGCCCCTCCAATCCAGACTCACTTCTATATTGGACAAGGCTAAGTATCGATTTTAAGTCTCGACTACTATAAACTCGAATAACGCGATAACAATCAAGAGTCTGTTCATGGATTTAAACCGTTTGCTCACCAGTCTTAGCACACAAATACTCATCCAACTCGCAATTGCTGCGAGTCTAATCGTCATTGGTATTAGTTGGAATTTCGACTTTATCTACTCGTTTTATTTTGAGAACCAGCAGACTCAAACGGGCGTAATCATCAATAGTTCAATCGTCTCACTATTCTTTTTTGGTATGATTAATATTGTCTATCACCTGATTCGTTACAAACTGGAAGAAAAGGCAATTGCAGGGCTCGCCAATAACATTGAATCACTCAAGACAGACCTGTTAGATGGCTTGGCCGGTGACTCGATTGTCGCGAAACGGTATTGGACACTAAGATCAATTCGAAAAGCGAATGGTGCAATCAACCACAGCGCGCTATCGGCTATGTTAACCGCCGACGAAGGAACAAAATTCGGGTTGATACGGTACATCAATAATATTCTAATTTTGACCGGCGTTTTTGGTACCATCGTATCGTTGTCAATCGCACTACTCGGCGCATCAGACTTAATAGATTCTGCAGCCGGCAGTCTTGGTGGCATGGGACTTGTCATTCACGGTATGTCGACAGCCTTGTCTACCACCATTACCGCTATCGTCAGTTATGTTTTATTTGGCTACTTTTATACCCGCCTGAATGATGTTCAAACCCACTTTCTGAGTGGTATCGAGCAGCTCACCTCTATTTATTTGTTGCCTCAGTTCATTCCTGCCAATGATGACATTGTGCATAAAATGGGTGACCTCATTAAATCAGTCGTACTCGCGACCCAAAACTTAAAACAAACACAGGAAATCTACCACACCTCTGCGATGTCATTGCAAGAAACGATTAATATCAATCGAGAACAAATAGAAACCCTTTCGAGCGATCTAAACGATATCAAATCGGTCCTTCGCGAGGGCTTTCGCCTGCCATCACTGCCTAGCAAAGACTACGAATAGGCATATAAATAACTGTGAACTCAAGTTTTGCACCCATAGGACAAAATCAAACCAGTCACGCCGGCGAAGGCAGTTTCTGGCCATCATTTACCGATATTATGATGGTAATCACGATGATCTTTCTAATGGCCACTAGCCTGTTAGTGGTTCGAAACTGGCAGCTAGTTGCCGAATTACGTGAAAGCGTCGAGGCTGAACAAGTTGCATCACAGCGAATTGTGTCGACTTCTCTGGAAAATTCGACACTGGAAGAACGCCTCGTTAATGCAGAACAAAGCAATTCAATCCTAAGACTTAGGTTACTCAAGAAGGATGAAGCATTACAAGTCAGCACCAATTCTTTGCGTCAACAAAAATTCTACATCGAAGCGATAGAGGCAGACAACGAAAGACTAAAGGCGTCTCTAGGTGCATCACTAACGGCGCTCGCACTGGCAAATACCGAAATTGGTTCTGTCAAAACTTTACAACAAACTCTCGATATTCAGGTTTTAACACTAAAGCAACAGTTACAATCAGCTGAGTTTGAACAGAAAAAACTAACAACACAGCTCACTAAAGCTCAATCTGATCTCGTCGCATCAAAGCAATCCCAGCAAAAAAACATTGCTGACCTCATGCGACAAAAACAATTACTCTCACAAGAAGTTGAGGCTTATAACCAACAGTTGCTCGCATTGAAAGGTGACTATGAAACCGTTAAAACAAAGTATGAAGACCTGATCAAACCGGCGCGCTCAGCCAAAGGCAAATATATCGTAGAAGTTTATTACATCAGAGGTGCTGGTGGCGAAGTTATTCGCTACAAACAACCAGGCAATGCCGATTTTATTGACCTGTCTCTGGCTCAAGTTGAAAAGCGCTTAACAAAACTAAAGCGGGAAAAAGGCAACGACCTGTACGTCAAAATAATAATTCCAACCGATAGCGGATTAACCTACAACGAAGCTTGGGAATTTATGCGCAATTTGCTTGCAAAATACGATTATTACTACCAAGAAAACTAAGTTGTGGATTGCTGGTAAACCTTAATTGGTTAATTTAATTCCTCGCTTTTCGCCAAAAGAAGCCCTAACTAAGCACCTCATATTTAGGGCTTTTTTATGCCTGAGAGCTTTGTATTGGTGGTGACAGCAGACCGTCAAATGCTATTGTGACCTGAAGTTTTTTGTCATTTGGATACTTTCATTGTGTGAGTGTGACTACATAAGAATGAAGTGAAAGCAGGAACACAAAACACGGAGTTTGAGCAAAGTTAACATGACAATACTGTAAACTTGCAGTGAACATGTACGGGCTATTATTCAGGTATATTGATTCATCGATTGAGTTAGTGAATGACAAATATACTTAGACTCTTAAGGCTTCATTAAATTAAGAAATTAGGCCTCATGTTCTGAATGTAGGTAAAGCTCAAACTTACTCATGCCGACCCTATTGCCATAAATACTGTCTTTGTGGGCAAACAGTAAACTATGGTATTTTTTGTATTGTCATTTAAAGTATTTGTTCTGTGTCTAGTATTCACTGCGCTGAAGAAGCACGATTCAAATTATAGTTGAGCAGTAATAGCCAGCCGACTTAACACTCCAGAGCTTCAGTCTGGTGAGTGTCTGAATCATAATAATCTATCTTGACCGTATTGAAGTTTAGATCGACAAACAAGTGGCAGTAATAATCACCATGACGCCATGCCATAGCAACACTGGAATCATTAGAGTTGTTGAGCTCAAAATGGCCATCGAAGGCGGCGTAATTACTACGAAATTTCATTAGGCTCAGTAGGCGTACCACGACGGGCTTTTGAATTTCCTGTTCCACTTCGTCCATACTGTAGTAGTGACGATTAATATCTCGAAGCTCACCACTTTGCGCCATCAGTTCATGGTCATTACTTTCGGCAAATAATCCAACATAATAAACCTGTGGAATGCCAGGAGTGAAAAATTGAATAGCCCTGGCAGCAATATAGGCGTCATCATTTTGCATGAGTGCATCATAATAAGTACAGGTTAGCTGATAGATTGCTCCAACACTGTGAATGTTAGCTGCTGATCTGTGCATAATAGGGTCGGCGCTTCGAGCACCAATGTTATCGATCAGGATTTTAATTTTTTCATCTGGCAACACGCCTTCAACGTCAGGAATACAAATGCCATCATGCGTGTCTAACACCGTGACCATATTATATGGACACATTTGTAACCAGTTTTTAAGATAAACACTATTGGCATCTAATAGCGTATAGAGCAGCAGTGGTGGTAAGGCAAACCCATAGTTGTGCATATTACGACGACTGATCGCATGCTGATAACTAGTATGATCGTGTACCTCTGGCAAACATTCTGCGCCATGCTTCCGGGCTACTTCGTTGACCCAATCGAGTATCTTATAAACCTCAGGCTCTACCAGAAATCAGCTATTCTGGTCAACTCTAACCGGACACTTTCATCAGAGAACGTTCATAGTTAATAGGTGATTGATCACCGTTCTTAGTATGCAGCCTTTCAAGGTTGTAATACCTCATGTAAGCCG
>CAWVZP010000152.1:0-7671 GCA_963934675.1 uncultured Gammaproteobacteria bacterium
AATTCATTTTAGCAGCCGCCCGTGCAGAAAAAATAAACCTACGACAAGTCGATGACAGTACCGTCGGCATTGCACTCGATGAAGTCGCAACCAGGGCCGATGTTGAAACACTCTTCAATATTTTTACCCATGATCATGGCGGCTTAGCACAAATAGACCAGCTGGATGCCAATGCAGCCTCTGCACTACATCCTGATTTGATTCGTAGCAGTAAAGTTCTAGATCACCCTGTGTTTAATAAGTACCACTCAGAGACTGATCTAATGCGCTACATGCGTAAGCTAGCAGATAAAGACTTGGCCTTAGACCGCAGCATGATCCCACTCGGTTCATGCACCATGAAACTCAATGCAGCTGCTCAGTTAATTCCAGTTACTTGGCCAGGCTTTAGTCGCATCCACCCCTTTGTACCGCTCGATCAGGCTCAGGGATATCGTCAGTTATTTATCGAACTAGAGCAAATGTTATGTGCTTGTACCGGTTACGATGCTGTTTCCTTGCAACCCAACTCTGGCGCACAAGGTGAATATGCCGGCCTGTTAACGATCAAGGCTTATCATCAAAGTCAAGGGCAAGGTCATCGAAAGGTTTGCTTAATTCCAGCATCAGCTCATGGCACCAACCCTGCTTCGGCTCAAATGGCAGGCATGAAAGTGGTCGTTGTCAACATTGCCAAATCAGGCAATATCGACATGGAAGATCTAAAGGCAAAAGCTGATAAGCATAGCGATAACCTTGCGGCCATTATGATTACTTATCCATCAACCCATGGTGTATTTGAAGACGATGTCACCGAGGTTTGCGCGCTCATCCACGATCATGGCGGTCAGGTTTATATCGACGGTGCCAACATGAATGCAATGGTTGGCGTCTGTGCGCCAGGTAAATTTGGCGGCGATGTCTCACATTTGAATCTACACAAAACCTTTAGCATTCCGCACGGCGGCGGTGGCCCGGGTGTGGGCCCAATTGGTGTTCGTGCGCATCTCAAGCCTTTCTTGCCATCAACGACACTCGCCAATCATCACGGTCATACCGAACCTGTTTCGGCAGCACCTTATGGCAGTGCGGGTGTATTACCGATCAGTTGGGCCTATGTTGCTCTACTTGGACGCCAAGGTTTACCTAAGGCAACCTCGATAGCCATACTTAACGCCAATTACATTGCCCACCGGTTGAACGACCACTTCCCTGTGTTGTATACCGGTACCAATGGCATGGTCGCCCATGAATGTATTATCGATACGCGCGTCATCAAGCAAGCGAGTGGCATTACAGTTGACGACATTGCCAAGCGCCTGATCGACTATGGGTTTCACGCGCCTACCATGTCATTCCCCGTAGCTGGAACATTAATGATCGAACCAACAGAAAGTGAATCAAAAGAAGAAATTGATCGTTTTTGTGAGGCGATGATTGCCATTCGCCAAGAAATTCAAGCCATCGAAGACGGTGAAATGGATAGAGAAGACAATCCACTCAAGAATGCACCACATACCGTCGATATGGTCTGCTCCGATACGTGGAACCATCCTTATGGTCGCGATCAAGCAGCTTATCCAGTGGCGTCACTTCGAGCTAATAAGTATTGGGCCTCTGTATCACGAGTCAATAACGTGCATGGAGATACAAACTTAATTTGTTCTTGTCCACCACTATCCGATTATATGGATTAGTACGTTAGTTATATCATCCCACTGCCAAGCTTCCCTCAATAGTTGAGGGAAGCTTGGCATATCATTGGCAAACTCTAGCGACTTTATAATATCCGGCACAAAAGTTTTTTAAACTCGTGCGATAAGGGTAGATAACATCATTTGTTGAATTGGCCTGAAAAATTTTTTACCGTCAAAGCGGGTCTTAATGTTTTGTTTTTAAATAATCGGTAAATTTGACATCGCTAATAATAAAATTGATCGTAACAACGAACACAACCTAAAGCCTTCACCGCGTTAAACTAAAAGGCAACGGTCAACAGCCCAACGACAATATTCAGAAATCGCGTTTTTTGATAGTTGCAAGGCGCAAACAGACCTCATTAAGTAGTGTATTGCGCTATTATAAAAAATTCTAACTATAGATTCAAAGGTTCAAACCCGTCATGGCAATTAGTGTTTTTGATTTATTTTCAATCGGCATTGGCCCGTCCAGCTCTCATACCGTTGGACCTATGCGGGCTGCAAATCAGTTCATGCAAGGCTTACTGGATGACGGATTAATATCGCAGGTCACTCGGGTAAAAACCGATCTATTCGGATCACTGGGCGCCACAGGTAAAGGTCATGGTAGTGACAAGGCCATTATGTTTGGTCTCGAAGGTGACCTACCCGAAACCATTGACACCACCAGCATGGATCCCCGTCTCAGCAGCATTCGGGCTGCAAACCGAATCCATTTAATGGGTGAACACCCCATTAAATTCTGCGAAAAAACAGATGTCATCATGCATCGCCGTAAGGCCCTGCCCTTTCATCCCAACGGCATGACATTCATCGCGTTCAATCAGGCTGGTGACGAACTGCGCAATGCCACCTTTTATTCGGTTGGCGGCGGCTTTATAGTCGACGAGACAGCCGCTGGCAGCGACAGAATTAAAGAAGATGACACCAAACAGCCCTTTCCTTTCCTGTCCGCCGTCAGCCTGCTGATTCACTGTGCGAATAACAATATGCGTATTAGCGACGTGATGATGGAAAACGAGAAAGCTTGGCGCAGTGAAGAAGAGATACGCAGTGGATTACTTAACATCTGGCAGGCCATGCAGACCTGCGTCACCAACGGCTGTTTAAACGAAGGCATACTGCCGGGCGGTCTCAACGTCAAACGTCGAGCGGCTGATCTTTATCGAAAACTAACCACTCAGCCCGAAATAACTGAAAAAGACTCGCTCACGTCACTCGACTGGGTCAACTTATATGCCCTGGCTGTGAATGAAGAAAATGCTGCTGGTGGTCGAGTAGTCACCGCGCCCACTAACGGAGCCGCCGGCATCATCCCTGCCGTCATGCACTATTATTACAATTTTTTCCCACATGCCAGTGACGATGGCATCGTTCGCTTTTTGCTAACTGCCGGTGCTATCGGTATTTTATACAAGGAAAACGCATCGATCTCTGGTGCCGAAGTTGGCTGTCAGGGTGAGGTCGGCAGTGCCTGCTCGATGGCCGCCGGTGCGCTAACCGAAGTTCTCGGTGGTACCCCTGAACAAGCCGAAAACGCTGCAGAAATTGGCATGGAACACAATCTGGGATTAACGTGTGACCCCATTGGCGGCCTGGTACAAGTGCCTTGTATCGAACGCAACGCTATGGGATCGGTAAAAGCCATTAACGCAGCGCGTATTTCAATGCGCGGCGACGGCCAACATTTTGTATCGCTCGATAAAGTCATTAAAACCATGCGTGAAACCGGGGCGGATATGAAGACGAAATATAAGGAAACGTCTCGTGGTGGGTTAGCGGTTAATATTATTGAGTGTTAGTCATTCAACACACTGAAGTTGATTCAGTGTGTTTACTGCGCTACCTTAGGTAATTTACGCCGTGAAAAACGATTTATTTTGACAAAAAATCAATGGTTGAAAACCTAGTCATCGTCTTCTCTTCACTTTTAGCCGCTTGGTTTTTTAACTGCTTTATCATCACCACGCTGAAATGGTTGGCGACATAAACTAAACATCGACAACCATCTCATCGATCTACTGTATAACCCGATTGACAATAGAGTCATTTTACCTAGGCTAGCGTTTGCAATAAAAAGTTATTACTTGAGTGATACGGTTGAAGTTTACTAGCTTCTTTTTTAAAACGTATTTCACTCATCACAAGTCACCACTGCTATTGCAAGTAAGAGTAGTTGACTCGGGAAATTGCTAGATTTACAAACGCTTCATCAAACAAAAAATCGAGAACTCTTAGATCAAGTTCGACCGGTATGAAAGGGAACGACCAAAATCATCAAGCTGACATTTATTTCAACTAGGTTAATTTAGCACACAGTAAATCACCCCCTTAACTAAACAATTGCTGCGCCCACAACGAAAGTTTATTCAGCAACGCCTGTTCGCGGTCACCCTGCTCGCGCTGTGCTAGCGTCAATAGTTGGCGCTGGAATTGCTCAACCGTTAACCCGCCAACATCGTCTCCATCTAGGAGTCGGCTTTGACAAAAACGTTGCCAGCGTAATGACTCATCTGCCGATAAAGACTGTGGGAAGTTGCGGGCCCTATAGCGAAATAATAACGTTTTTAATCGCCTATCCTGAAAGCTATCCTCTGACCAGCTAGACAGTTCACTGGGCTTTGCAGCTAACAATTGATTACAAACTAACCGATCCTGCTGATTGATAAAACCTTCGTATAGAGCGCTGTCGGCATCACCTGACTGGTAGTCTCTTGTCTCACTATAAACCTTGGCTAAGCGCTTTATCAGATCAGGATCAGACAGCAATAAGTCTCGATGAGCACAGATTTCGTCCCAGTCAATTTGCCACTTCGCTGCCTGCACCTCATTTAATGTCGACAGCGGTGCCAGTGCGGGTGACTTGTTGATATGTATACCTTTCAGCGGCAAGCGTTGTTCATCTTCAGCTAGGTCGACTGTTCGGGTATAGAGCTTTTTACGGATATCATCTTCGCTTAACTGTAATAAAGCTTGAGGATTGAAACGCAGGTTATAACAAATGATTTCATTCGCATTTGTTGGGTTTGCCAGCAATGGAAATATCGGTGCTAAACAACCTTCATCAGCAGGAAACATACCACTCACATGCAGCAGAATGTCAGGTTTGGTGAGGTTAAGCAGTCCAGCGGCTTGATGTTTGTTTCGTAGATTAAAATAGAAATCGAACAATTTAGGCTGCTTTTGCTTAACTAGTTTTGCCAATGCGATAGTTGCCTTAACATCAACCATGGCATCGTGAGCACCTTCCTGCTCTATATGATTGGCTTGGGTCAAATCGGTTAACTTAAAGCTAGCAAGGCCCTTGTCATTCACCGGCCAGTTGATCCCTTCAGGTCGGAGCGCCCGAGTGATTCGGAGTAAATCCAGCACATCCCACCGGCTATTACCGTTTTGAAAGCTATATGCGTATGGATCACGAAAATTTCGATAGAAACCAAACCGCGTGACTTCATCGTCGAACCGGAGATTGTTATAGCCAACGATACAACTATTGGCTTGACTGAACTCGGTATGTATCTGTCTAAAAAAATCAGATTCGGGAATACCCTCGGCATTCGCCAACTGCGGCGTAATGCCAGTAACCAATACAGCCTCGGGATGAGGCAAAAAATCGCTGGTGGGTTTGGCGTAAATCATCAAAGGCTGACCAATAACATCTAGATTCTTATCGGTTCTAATACCGGCAAACTGGGCAACCCTGTCAACTCGTGGGTTTACCCCCCAAGTTTCATAATCGTGCCAATAAAAACTTGCGTCTACCATATTAATCTCTTCAGTCAGTTGCTTTGGGGTGTCGGTATAGCACTTTGGCCACTCGATTAATTAGAGACATCCAAAATAGGTAACCAGTCTACAATTTTATAAACCTACCGTCGCGAAAAACAGCGTTCACTTTTTTAATTATGCGGATTACACTCGTACATAGTAAATTATATGAGTTAGCATTGTGAGGGGTTGTATAGAGAAGCGACACATTTCAGTCTTTATGCTGAGCTAAAACCTTAACGCTTAGATTTACTGCATCGACGAAACGCTAACCCTATTCCTGAAGCGCAGCTACAACCGCAGTCTAGTTAGACGGAACAAAAACTTTCTAACATTATGCCATGCTTCAAACACACACGATAAAATCATCATCAGGACACACCATGAGTGACTTACCCAACTGCCCAGCCTGCGACTCACCATACACTTACCAGGACAGGAACCAGTTGGTTTGCCCTGAATGCGCCCATGAATGGTCACAAGATGTCGTCAATGGCGCTGACACTCAGCCAGTCATCAAAGACTCGAATGGCAATTTACTAACCGACGGCGATACCGTCAGTGTGATTAAAGATTTAAAAGTAAAGGGTTCATCTGTAGTCGTTAAAGTAGGCACTAAGGTAAAGAACATTCGCCTCGTCGATGGCGATCATAATATCGACTGCAAGATAGAAGGTGTTGGTGCAATGAAATTGAAATCTATGTTTGTCAAAAAAATCTGATGCGCCTCGAAAGACTCTAAATGTTCAGCCTTTTTATGAGCAGTATCCGCCTCTTTAGTTTTGCCGATACACCTGCCTGGAAGGCCGAAAAGAATGGTTCTCTAATATTTATTGGTGGGGCAGTGCATTTTTAACACCCGCCGTCTTCTCATTGCCAGAGGCATTGGATATTGCCATCAGCAATCTGACAAAGTCATTTTTTAAGCCAATACGGATGATATGAAAAACTTGAGTTTCAAGCCTCTTTGATGAAAAATCTATGCTACCCAGAAGGTCAAAGTCTAAAGCTCGCGCTCAGTGAAGAATCTTATCAAGCATTAAGTCATTATTGCACGGAATACACCATACCAATCGAAGGATGAATGCCATTCTAATCCGGCATGGTATCAATGATTTCATCCACTACAGAATTACAGCAACTGGGGTTTACCAGCGTCAGGGTCTATGTCTTATAGAACCAAAAGGCACAACAAAACAATAAACCAATAAGACCATTAGAAACAGTCCAACAGCAACTTAATTTCATCACCGAAATGGAAAAATAATAGGAAGACGACTTAATCAACTAAACTTTAAACGAAATGGAAAAACTATACTAATATTCATGATAAATTCATTGTAAAACGAACAATACCTGAATGCCAAAAATTGAAGCTCTGTTCGATTCAACCAACGTTGAGTTTATATTGGTTGGCAGTTTACATCTTTCTGGGAAACAGGCCTGCTAGAGCAACTAAAAACACGTGGATATACCATTGAAATGGTAGTTGAGCCTAATTGAAAATGATAAACTCTCGTTTCTACATCTGATCGTCATCCCTTATTACTAATCTTTATCACCATTTTAATCAATCACATCAATCAATAAACTTAATCACTAATTTTAATCACTCCCCGGAGAAACCATGTCTTTAACAATTACCGACAACCTCGTCGTCAGCATAACCTATACTTTGACCAATGACGACTCAACCGTACTCGATAGCACCGAAGAATCTGGCCCAATGGACTACCTGCACGGAGCAGAAAACATTATCTCTGGTCTGGAAGACGGACTAGAAGGCAAGCAAGTTGGCGACAAATTAAAAGTACGCGTCGATCCCGAAGATGGCTATGGCGAAGTCTTTACCGAACTCATGCAAGTCGTCGACATCGCGGCTTTTGAAGGCGTCGAATCAGTCGAAGCAGGTATGCAGTTTGAATCTGAAACAGATGAAGGTGAGCTGGAAATAGTCACCATAAAAAGCATCGATGGTAATGAAGTCACCATTGATGCCAATCATCCTTTAGCGGGTGTTACGCTTAACTTTGATGTTGAGATTGTGGGCGTTCGAGAAGCGACAGCAGAAGAAATTGAACATGAGCATGTTCACTAAATAAGACCTGTCAATGTACTATCTACTTTGGCAACCAAAATAACTTACCTCGAACCGGGACGTTCGAGGTGTTCAACAGTAAAAAGATAATTCCTGATTATTAGCACGCTGATTAAATTAATATAT
>CAWVZP010000153.1:0-7647 GCA_963934675.1 uncultured Gammaproteobacteria bacterium
CCAAATTTCTCGATCCAATTAGTTAAATAGAACCACTATTCGCCTTATTCGATCAAAAAAATTTAACTCAAAATGACTTTTCCTCGCTACGATTACCTAAGTCCGACAGACGCCTAGGGCAATTGGAATTCAGAGAACTGTTGCTTTGCTTCCAGCATGCGACATTTTAATAAGTCGATAAATGACTGTCCAACAATAGAAACAGGCTTATTAGTAGCCCAGATAATTGCTAAGTCAAAAGAAACGGTTGGTTCGAATTTCCTAGCGACTACGTTGCCCATCGGCTGAGAGCTAATAGTAAAGGGGTCTACTAGGCCTATGCCCAGGCCGCTTTGTACAAATTTCAGAGCGGTGTGGAATAATCGAGTTTGGCAATGATTATTCCAGACACAATTTTTTGCACCGAATACTTCACGCAATCGGTGATAAGTCATGTGTCCTGGCCCGAGCGTAACTAGGGGCTCACCGTCAAGGTCTTCAGCCGTGATGATCGATTTGCTTGCAAGTGGGTGTTCGGCGGGAAGTATACAGAGGCACTCATAAGAAAATATTTCGCCTGCAAGGTTCTCATGCCCTATTGGTGCTTCAGCGATACCGATCTCTGCCAGATGGGCTGACACCATCTGCTGTATCTGGAAGGAAGAACGGGTTTGAAAGGAAATGCTGATATCTTTCTTATCTTGTACAAAACGGTGGATTTCATCAGGCAGAAAGGCCATTGATAATTCGGGTAGTGCGGCTATGTCTAGCTTGCCCACCTCCTGACTCAGAATGGCTTTGGCTTGTTGATTTAATTGCTCAAAACTTGATATGACCGTTTCTGTCGAGTTCATCAATCGTTGAGCCTCTGCTGTTGGCTGGAGTCGGCCACTGAAACGGGTAAACAGTGCAAAGCCTAATTCGTGTTCTAGGCTGCTAATTAAGTTGCTGACACCAGGCTGAGAAATACCAAGTCTCTTCGCTGCTTGAGTGACAGTCCCAGTATCCATAATGGTATGAAACGCTTGAATTTGTCTGAACTGTATCATGTTTTTAATGCTATCACTTTTTATGATGTCGAATGGATAAAATTGTATTATTAGGAATGCCCGACTAAGCATATAATTCATAGGTAGAATTAAATTGTTTATCTTGGATGCCCAAATTATGAGTAAATACTCGATATTTTCGTTAGCGCGAAACGCCCTGAGCTTCCACCAGAACTGGGAGAAGGCTTGGCGTAGCCCTGAGCCTAAAAAACAATACGATGTCATCATCATTGGCGGTGGTGGGCACGGGCTCGCGACCGCTTATTATTTAGCAAAAGTGCACGGTATTAAAAATATTGCTGTATTGGAGAAGGGCTGGATAGGCGGTGGTAACACTGGCCGCAATACCACAATCGTTCGGTCAAACTATTTGTGGGATGAATCTGCTCATCTCTATGAAAAGGCGATGAAGTTGTGGGAAGGCTTAAGTCAGGACTTGAATTACAACGTCATGTTCAGCCAGCGTGGTGTCTATAACCTCGGTCATAACTTACAAGACATGAGAGACATCCAGCGTCGCGTGAATGCCAATCGTCTAAATGGCATTGATGGGTATGTTGTTAGTCCTGAGGAAATCAAGCGAGCAATTCCTGCTCTTAACGTCGATGCGGGTTGTCGTTATCCAGTACTAGGCGCTTCATTTCAGCCACGTGCAGGCGTTGCTCGACATGACGCAGTTGCCTGGGGCTTTGCCCGTGGTGCCGACAAGTATGGCGTCGATATTATTCAAAACTGTGAAGTCACCGCAATCCGCCAGGAAAATGGAGAAGTAACCGGTGTTGAAACGTCTAAAGGCACGATATCGGCCAAGAAAGTTGGTGTCGTTGTTGCTGGGCATTGTTCAGTGCTAGCTGATATGGCCGGTTTTCGTATGCCAATCGAAAGTCATCCTTTGCAGGCATTGGTGTCAGAGCCCATTAAACCCGTACTCGATACCGTGGTAATGTCGAATGCGGTTCACGGCTATGTCAGCCAATCAGATAAAGGTGACCTGGTGATTGGTGCTGGTATTGATAGTTATACTGGTTATGGTCAGCGCGGTAGCTTCACTGGTATTGAACATACAGTTGCCGCCATTATCGAAATGTTTCCTATTTTTAGTAGAGTCCGAATGAATCGTCAATGGGGTGGTATCGTTGATACCACGCCTGACGCCTGCCCAATCATCGGCAACACACCGGTCAAAGGTTTGTACTTTAACTGTGGTTGGGGTACGGGTGGATTTAAAGCGACCCCTGGTTCAGGCTGGGTATTTGCCCACAACGTGGCTACAGGAAGTCCTCACGAACTAAATGCTGCGTTTGGACTCGATCGGTTCACTTCAGGCTTTTTAATTGACGAACATGGCGCTGCTGGCGTTGCCCATTAGGAGATTTTGCAATGTTATTAATTGAATGCCCTTGGTGTGGCGAGCGTGATGAGTCCGAGTTTTCTTATGCTGGTGAAGCGCATATTGCACGCCCGCTAGAAACTGAAAAGCTCAGTGATGAAGAATGGGCGAATTACCTTTTTCTACGCAAGAATACAAAAGGCTTGCATCGAGAACAGTGGAATCATGCAGCTGGATGTCGACGTTACTTTAATGTCGTACGCAATACGGTCAGTTATAAAATAAGCGGTTCCTATAAAATCGGCGAGCAGGGCCCCAAAATCGGCAATCAAGGTACTGCAGGAGTTGAGTCATGAGTCAGTCATTTCGTATAGCGAAAGGGGGCCGAATAGATCGCGATAATCAGCTCAAATTTAGCTTCAATGGGAAAATCTATACTGGGCAAGCGGGCGATACGCTAGCATCAGCGTTGATTGCCAATGGCATTCACATGGTTGGGCGCAGCTGGAAGTACCATCGTCCACGCGGTATTTTAAGTGCCGGTGCCGAAGAGCCGAATGCGCTTTTCCAGCTTGAAAAAGGCGCAAAAACAATACCAAATGCTCGAGCCACTCAGGTTGAATTATACGATGATCTTGACTCAAGCAGTGTCAACTGTTGGCCGAGTCTTGATTTCGATTTGCTGTCACTTAACAGCAAGTTTAGTCGTATGATGCCCGCGGGTTTCTACTACAAAACATTTATGTGGCCAAAATCGATGTGGATGAAATATGAACATATCATCCGCAAGGCCAGTGGCCTTGGCAAATCACCTAAAGTAAATGACACTGATCGTTACGAGCATAGTCATCGTCATTGTGACGTACTGGTTGCTGGTGGCGGTGTTACTGGATTAACCGCAGCATTAGCGGCAGGTCGAGCCGGCGCACGCGTTATTTTGGTTGATGAACAATCCGAATTTGGTGGCATGGCGTTATCAAGCCACGACAGGATCGATGATCAGCCAGTGAGCGACTGGATCGAAGCTGCGGTTGCCGAATTAAAGGCCATGCCTGAGGTAATGTTGCTACCGCGCAGCACGGCTTATGGCTATCACGATTACAATTTTCTCACCGTCAATCAACGTTTAACCGATCATATGTCGCTCAATAATCGTAAAGGTGGGCGTGAAAAATTATGGCACATGCGTGCTCATCAAGTGGTATTGGCGACTGGCGCAATGGAACGACCCTTGGTGCACTCTAATAATGATCGTCCAGGCATCATGCTCGCGTCTGCGGTTTCGACCTACGTTAATCGTTACGCGGTAAAGCCGGGCGAAAGAGCGGTCATTTTCACTAATAACGACAGTGCCTATCAAACCGCGCTGGATCTGAAAGCGGGAGGAGCTCAGGTCGTTGCAGTAGTTGATGCTCGTAGTCAGTCATCCAGCGAATTGGCTAAAATGGTGCGTAATGCCGGCATCGAAGTAATGAATGGCAAAGTGGTGGTCGATACCTCAGGTGGTAAGCGCATCCAATCGGTTCGAATAATGAGCTTATCGAGTGACGGTCAATCCGTTAGTGGACAAAGTACAACACTCAGTTGCGACTTGCTTGCGGTATCAGGTGGTTGGAGCCCTGTGGTACACCTCAGCTCGCAGTCAGGCGCAAGAGCGGTTTGGAATGAAGAGGCAGCCATGTTTATGCCAGGCGACCCCGTTCAGCATCAGGCATCAGTCGGTGCAGCCAATGGCACGCTCGACTTGAAAAACGCATTAATCGAGGCAGTAGATGCCGGAATTGCGGCAGCCAAAGCTTGTGGTTTTGATTCGAGCATGACAGCACCGAAGTCTGATGCTGTCGAAAGCGACCCGATTATGCCGCTGTGGTTAGTGCCTTCAGATAAAGAGAAGGGACGAGCGCCAAAAGCATTCATTGATTTGCAAAATGATGTTGGTTCAGCTGATATCGAATTAGCAGCCCGAGAGGGTTTTTATTCGGTCGAACACGTTAAGCGCTATACCGCGATGGGGTTTGGTACTGACCAGGGGAAAACTGGCAATATAAACGGTATGGCTATTTTAGCTAAAACCTTGAATCAAACCATTGCAGAAACGGGTACAACGACCTATCGACCCAACTACACACCGGTGACATTTGGTTCGATGGCTGGACAAAACTTGGGTAGTCAACTATTTGATCCTGCCCGAAAAACAGCAATGCACGGTTGGCATGAAGAAAATGGAGCCGAGTTTGAAGACGTCGGTCAGTGGAAGCGCCCCTGGTATTATCCAAAAACAGGTGAAACCATTCATGATGCCGTCAACCGCGAATGTCTAGCAACCCGAAATAGTGTTGGAATCCTAGACGCATCAACCCTTGGAAAAATTGAAATCAAAGGGAAGGACTCGGCTAAATTTCTAGAAATGATGTATGCCAACAATTGGATGAAACTACCTGTTGGTAAGGCACGCTATGGCTTCATGCTAGGCGAAGACGGCATGGTAATGGACGATGGTGTCACCATTCGTTTAGCTGAAGATCATTTTTATATGCATACCACAACCGGTGGTGCCGCAGGCGTACTGGGCTGGATGGAACGCTGGTTACAAACTGAATGGCCAGACATGGAGGTTTTTCTGACATCCGTTACGGATCACTGGGCTACCGCAGCCCTTGTTGGACCCAATAGTCGAAAAGTAATTTCAGCTATTTGTGATGGCGTTGATTTCAGTGCCGAAGCTTTTCCGTTTATGGCTTCACGTGTCGGTAAAATAGGCGAACTGGAATGTCGAGTCAATCGTATTAGCTTCTCAGGTGAGTTGGCTTATGAAATCAACGTACCGGCTAACTACGGGCGTTTCATGTGGGAAAAACTCATGGAAGCTGGCAAACAATATGACATTACACCTTATGGTACAGAGACAATGCACGTATTACGCGCCGAAAAAGGTTTTGTTATCGTCGGACAGGATACCGATGGTTCAGTCACTGTTGAAGATTTGGGCATGAGCTGGGCCGTATCAAAAACCAAAGCTGATTTTATTGGTAAGCGATCGCTAACACGCCCAGACACAGCGCGTACTGACCGAAAACAACTGGTCGGCCTATTGACCGAGCAGCCCGATAGCGTGCTGCCAGAAGGTGCCCAGCTAGTGAACGATCCAGGTGCAGCGACACCAGTGCCGATGGAAGGCCACGTTAGTTCTAGTTATTACAGTGCTTGCTGTGGTCACTCAATTGCAATGGCGCTAGTGAAAAATGGGCGGCAGCGAATGGGCGAAACCGTTTATGCACCTTTGTCGGATGGACGGGTCCTTAAAGCAACCATCACCCAACCCTTGTTTTACGACAAAGAAGGAGCTAAACCTAATGCCTGATTTAATCCAGCAACAAAGCCCCATCGTGCAGATTAAATTGACCGAAGCAAAGGCTAATCAACCGGTAATCCGTGAGATTCCTTTCCAGGGGTTCTTGAACTTGCGAGGTAAACCAGATAACCCAGACTTTATAGCTGCGGTTAAAAAAGTACTTAGTTGTTCTTTGCCTATTGAGGTGAATAGAGTAGTCGTATCGGGTGGTTACAAAATCTATTGGTTGGGGCCAGACGAATGGTTAGTGGTCACACCAACCGAACAGCAAGCCAAGCTTCAATCAGAATTGGAACTAGCATTAGGGGATGTCTTTTCTACAGTAGTCGACAATAGTAGCGGGTTAACTCTAATCAATATTACGGGTAACAACGCCGCCAACTTAATTGCTAGAGATTGCCCGCTGGATTTACACCCAAGTGTATTTAAGGCGGGTCAATGCGCCCAAACCAGACTAGCAAAATCGGGCGCAATAATCGCTCCCTTGCTCGACGGTTCAGGTTTCGAATTGATTATACGCCGAAGTTTTGCTGATTATTTATTGCTGTGGATGCAGGATGCTCTGATAGAGTTTGAAGCTTAAACGCTGGTGCCTTGAAGCCTTCAGCAGGACGCCTAGACTTTGGCCCTAGTAAGAAACGTGATCATATGTCCATGGATGGACTGTATTAGAACAATGCAGGAGCGGTTATCGAAGATGCGGTAAACCTCTGTTCTGAACGTTGGTAAGTATTAATTTCGAAAGCCCTTAACTCGAACTCACACCCCATGTGTTCGAGAATAACCGCTAGGCTTAGGCGACTGCCAATCCTCCAGTGTCGATTCATCCGGTTTGTAAATTTCAACTAACAGTGGATAGCAAGGTGTGCTGTCATCAGAATGACTGCTGCCACAGTTGCCACCCGGGCAGGTGGATAGTGCGCCAAGCAAATCAACTTCAGCAAAAAACTCGATAAAATCACCTGGGCGAACCGGGCTAGCCTTCATGAAATACTGGTGGGTATCATGCGTAAAACCAGTGCACATAAATACATTTAGAACATCATGGATATGAGTTTCGGCTTGATCAAGGCTTAAGTTTTTTGTCGAGGCCAAGGCGCGGGTTAAATTAGAGTGGCAGCAATGGTGATAATCAGCGCCGCTTAGTAGTGCATTGGTGTAAGGGTCACATCGAGTGCCAATGACATCATGCACGCCAGCGCCATCTTTATCCCAGCCATACCAGTCTAGTGTATCGTGGGTAATGGTTGCTAGTGGTCGAAGGTTGGGTAGGTTGCTCCAAAGGCGGTCACCCGTACTCACGTGACTCGCGTGTAGTTGCCTGGTTTTGCCACTAAAAAACCGTTCGGACAAGTCATTCGCGTTCCATAAGTTAAGATCACCAACCTGTGAGCCCTCAATACTTACGATGCGGAAAAAATGTCCCGCAGGCACAGTGAAGGTAGAAGCATCTCGCGGGGCCACTTTTATCACATCACATTTCTTCATCGAGGAGCGAGCCCGCTCAAATAAAGCTTGATCATAGGTAGGTAACCTGTCTATACCATAGCAAATGATAGGTGTTGCCGAACGACGTTGCTCGGCGTCTACTGGTGGTTGGTTCAATTTAGACATTGTGATCCGGTATTGTTTAAGCGGTGTAATCGATTATGGCTTGAACTGTCATCAACTGAAAGTACTGTTCATATCAATAATTTTTTTGGGATGTTGATTTGACTATCGGGTTAAAAATTTTAACATAAGCCACTTTTTTATTAATGGCGTTGAAGTGAAGTTAGGCTAGTTAAAAAGTTCTCAAAAAATTTAATATTGAGTTAATAGCAATGTTAAGTCACGTGTGCAGAGATTAAATATTCTTTAATAATAAAATGATTACAAACTTTCCACTTTGTGGATAATTTTTTCAATCTACATTGGCTGATAGAGAACCAAGAGTG
>CAWVZP010000154.1:0-7560 GCA_963934675.1 uncultured Gammaproteobacteria bacterium
CTCGACGGGTGTTTGCTGCCCGCAGTAAAACTATTCATTTTATTCGTCAGTATTTAATGGACCTTGGCTATATCGAAGTAGAAACACCGATGATGCACGTCATTCCGGGTGGTGCAACAGCAAGACCCTTTGTGACTCATCATAACGCACTCGATATGGATTTGTATTTGCGGGTAGCACCTGAACTATACCTCAAGCGTTTAGTCGTTGGTGGCCTCGAGCAAGTGTTTGAAATTAATCGTAACTTCCGCAATGAAGGCCTGTCGACGAGGCATAATCCTGAATTCACCATGATCGAGTTTTATCAAGCTTATGCGGACTATATTCAGTTGATGGATTTGACCGAAGACATGCTGCGTAAATTGGCGTTATCAGTGGTAGGCAGTATGCAGTTAACTTATCAGGAAGAGGCGATTGATCTAGAGCAGCCCTTCCAGCGCATGACGGTATCTGAAGCAGTGATGAAGTTTAATCCTGATCTTGATGTTACTCAGTTGAATGATTTGGACTATTGCAGATCAATTTGTCAGCAGCTACGCATTAAAACTCAAACTAGTTGGGGTGCGGGTAAGTTACTGATGGAAGTATTCGAAGAAACCGCCGAACATTTGCTAATGCAACCGACCTTTATTACCGCTTATCCAACCGAAGTATCGCCCTTGTCGCGACGTAATGATGACAACCCATTAGTGGCTGATCGATTCGAATTTTTTGTTGGCGGCAGGGAGCTGGCAAATGGTTTTTCTGAATTAAATGATCCAGAAGATCAAGCCGAACGCTTCCAGCAACAAGTAACAGAAAAGGACTCAGGTGACGATGAGGCAATGCATTACGATGCAGATTATATCCGTGCATTGGAATATGGTTTGCCACCAACGGCGGGAGAGGGCATTGGTATCGATCGCCTAGTCATGCTGTTAACTAATTCGCCAACGATTCGTGATGTCATCTTGTTCCCTCATATGCGTAAGGAATAACACTCATACCTGAAGGGCAGGATGCCGATTCAGGTTATAACTTGCCTATGAGTAAGAGCATTCAATGATAATTGTGAGCCCATGCTGATCGAACTTATTTTAGTAGAACCTGGGTTCCACACCACAGTGGTCATGCTATTAGTGCTGGTAGCACTGATATTATTTGCCAGTGAACGTATTCCGCTGGCATCTTCTAGTCTCTTTATTTTAGTGTTCATTGCCGTATTTTTTGAGCTATTTCCCTTTGTTGGGGAATCCAGCCCCGTCCACTATAGTACTTTCTTGCTCGGCTTTGGCCACCAAGCCCTAGTGGCAGTGTGTGCATTAATGATCACTGGGCAGGGGTTGATCCGTACCGGTGCGCTTGAGCCCATTGGTCGTCAGCTAGCGATTTTATGGACTGTCAGCCCAAAGCTTTCTTTTTTGGCTACACTTGTGATTGGCGCGATTTTGAGTGCATTTGTTAACAATACACCCATTGTCATTTTACTTTTGCCTATCTTGATTAGTGTGTCAGTTAAAACCAGTACACCTGCATCAGAGCTTTTAATGCCCGTTGGTTTCGCAACCTCAATTGGTGGTATGGCCACTAGCATCGGCACTTCGACTAATCTGCTCGTTGTGGCCGTCGCGGCTGATCTGGGCATGCGTGAATTTGGCATGTTTGATTTTGCATTGCCAGCTGCAATAGCGGGGGGGATTGGTATTCTATACTTGTGGTTGATTGCACCCCAACTCATGCCTAAACGCGACGCCCGTTTGCCGACAACGTCACCGCGACATTTTAGCGCCCAGTTAAGAATTCATGACCATAGTGTGGCCAATGGCAAGCGGTTATCGGACGTAGTTGCGATGACTGGTGGTGCGCTGAATGTAAAACATATATTGCGAGGCTCGGAAAATACAAGGCTAGTTGCGTTGCCAGACGTTTTATTACGCAGTGGCGATAGGATATTGGTTAAAGGTACACCGAATCAATTAAAAGAGCTTGAAAAAGCGATTGGTGCTAGCTTGTTCTCGGGTGATGAACCTGTTGATGAAGACCACCCGTTACGTGATCCAAGCCAACAAATTGCTGAAGTGGTGGTTATGCCAGGTTCGTCACTCGATGGAAGAACACTCAGTGGCGCACGATTCACTGATCGCTATCAACTCATGGTTTTGGCGTTATTTCGGACCAGCAAATGGGCCAGCCAACCCGGCACTAAACATACCGCAGAGACACGACTTTATTCTGGCGATGTGCTACTCGTTCAGGGTGCAGTCCGAAGTATTAGTCGATTGAAATCAAGTCGTAACTTGCTAGTTCTGGATGCTCGGTCATCTCTACCTATTTCATCAAAAGCGCCGCTGGCATTGATCATTATGCTATTTGTTATTGCTACTGCAGCTCTGGGTATTTTGCCAATTGCGCTCAGTGCCGTGTGCGGCGTGTTGTTAATGTTAACGACCGGTTGTTTAAAATGGTTTGACGCAACCAGAGCTTTAAGTGCACCAATAATTCTGATTATTGCGGCCAGTTTAGCATTGGGCACAGCGATGGTCGAAACCGGTGGCGCTGCGTATCTAGCCAGTGTGTATGTTTTAGTCACCGAAGGGTTTTCACCTGTTATCATATTGAGTGGCTTGCTATTATCGATGGCGGTGCTCACTAATATCGTATCGAACAATGCTTCAGCAGTGATTGGTACCCCCATTGCTTTTGGAATCTCTCAGCAATTAGGCTTACCACCAGAGCCATTCGTGTTAGCCGTAATTTTTGGCGCAAATATGAGCTTTGCAACGCCTATGGCCTATCAAACTAATTTGTTAGTCATGAATGCTGGTAACTACAAGTTTTCAGATTTTTTACGCGTTGGCCTGCCATTGACACTATTAATGTGGGTAACCTTAAGTTTCTTGTTGCCTTGGCTTTACGATATCATCTGATTGATAGAATTTAATCGATGTTTCTTTCTCAATTGACTGTTCTTAATTCGCCCTGACTGCGGTAATCTACCTTATGAAAAATAAACTCGAAACTATGCTTGATATGCAGGACGCTATGAATTCACGAGTGAATGCTGATTGGCGTCATGCGAACAGCGAATGGTATCGTGCTATTTGGACCGAGTGTGCCGAAATGCTCGAACATTACGGCTGGAAGTGGTGGAAGCACCAAGAGCCTGATCTCGATCAGGTCCGACTAGAGCTAGTTGATATTTTCCATTTTGCAATGAGTGACTATTTACTACGTGAGTTAGATAAGCAGGCCGTGGTCGATAGAATCATTGACGAACTTTCCAACCCTGCTAAGGAGACGGACATTCCTCGTGCAATCGAAGCGATGGCTCAGTCAACGATAGCCAATCAATCGATGCATTTTTCAACTTTTGCTAATGTCTTACAGCTTATCGATATGGACTTCGATCAACTCTATCGGCTGTATGTTGGTAAAAACGTACTCAACTTTTTTCGCCAGGATCATGGCTATAAAGATGGTAGTTATATTAAGGTTTGGAGTGGCCTTGAAGATAATGAACACCTCACTGAACTACTAAATGACCTTGACAGTGATAGTGCCGATTTTAAAGACAACGTTTATAAAGGGCTGCAATTCAGGTATCCATCATAAAAGGCCGCATAAACGTACAACGAAGTCCTATTTCTAGGGCATTTTAAGGCAATAATAATGAAGTATTTTTGGAGGTAATCGAATGAAAAAAATGGTAATCAGTTTGGCTGTATCAGCAGCTTTAGTCGTCGCCACCGCAGCGAGTGCAGCAACAACCAAAATTGGCATGATCACCACGCTATCGGGCGGTGGGTCGCATCTTGGGATTGATGTTCGTGATGGATTTATGCTCGCAACCGAAATGGCAAATGCAGATCTAGACGTGATCATTCGTGATGACGCGCGCAAGCCTGGTATTGCAAAATCATTGGCGAATGAGCTTATTCAAAAAGATAAAGTCGATATTTTAACGGGTATCATTTGGTCTAATCTGGCGATGGCCGTGGTGCCTTCTACGGTACGCGGTGGTACTTTTTATCTGTCACCCAATGCGGGTCCCTCAGCATTGGCGGGTAAAGCTTGTCATGAAAATTACTTCAATGTGGCCTGGCAAAATAATAACCTACATGAAGCCATGGGACATTTCATGAAAGCTGAAGGCTTAAAAAAACCATTTATCCTTGCGCCTAATTATCCAGCGGGTACTGACGCGTTGACTGGTTTTAAATCACGCTTCGGTGAGGCTGAAGGTGAAATTTTTACGACGTTAGGACAAAAAGATTACGCTGCTGAAATAGCACAAATTCGTGCTTCAAATGCCGATAGCGTATTTTTCTTTCTACCCGGCGGCATGGGTATTGCATTCATGAAACAATTCGCTAGCTCCGGAATTGAATTGCCAGTGTATGGCCCAGCCTTTTCTTTCGATGAAATAATTCTGGGTGCAGTGGGTAATTCTGCCATTGGCGTTAAAAACACGTCTCAGTGGGCCTATGATCTTGACAATGCGGCAAATCAAAAATTTGTCAAAGCCTTCCGTGCGAAATATGAACGCACCCCGACCTTATATGCCTCTCAGGGTTATGACACGGCTAATCTGATTTTATCGGCACTCAAAAAGGCGCAACCTTCGGATCAGGACGCCTTCCGCAGCGCGCTGAAATCGGCTGATTTTGAGTCGGTTCGTGGCAGTTTTAAATTTGGCTCAAATAATCATCCCATTCAAAACATCTATGTGCGAGAGGTGGTTGCTGTTAATGGCAAGAAGCCTACTAATAAGCTAGTCGGGGTTGCTATTTCAGACCTCCAAGATGCTTTCGCCAGTCAGTGTTCGCTCTGATTACTGTTAACACATAAGTCTCGTTAGCTTCTACTTGGTCTGTTGCAGGTAGAAGCTAATGCTGAGTATTCTATGACCCTTGCACTCGCATTAGAACAGCTCTTGAACGGTATCCAGTTTGGCGTCATGCTGTTTTTGATGGCCTCTGGACTCACCCTTATTTTTGGTGTGATGGGGCTGATCAATTTAGCGCATGGCTCCCTATATATGGTGGGTGCATTTGTTTGTGCCTATGTCACTGGCATTACGGGTTCATTTTGGCTGGGGCTGGTGGCCGGCGCTTTAGGTGCCGCAATGATGGGTGTCATTGTTGAGGTGCTGGTGATCCGACGACTCTATCAACGAGACCATCTCGATCAAGTTTTGGCCACTTTCGCACTGATTCTTATATTGTCTGAAGGCACCGCCTGGATTTTTGGATCTCAACCACTTTGGCTTGATATTCCTTCAGTATTGAAAGGTTCAATTGAGTTAGGCAGCGTTATTTACCCAGTGTATCGAATATTAATCATTATCGTCGGCTTCCTGGTCGCCGTTGGGTTGTACTTTCTTATTTCGCGTACGCGTATTGGTATGAGGATTCGTGCTGGTGAGAATGACCGCGAAATGATCGGTGCGCTTGGGGTTAATATTTCAGCACTGTATACCTTTGTCTTCGCTGTCGGTGCGGCACTTGCGGGGCTTGCCGGCGCATTAGTCGGTGCTTTGCAATCGGTAGAGGTCGGCATGGGCGAACCGGTACTCATTCTGGCTTTTGTAGTGATTGTTATCGGCGGCATAGGCTCGATCAAAGGTGCGCTGATTGGGGCTATGCTGGTCGGTATTGTTGATACTCTCGGCCGCGTATTTTTACCCAGTGTTTTTCAATGGTTTATGGAGCCGTCGGCGGCGGCCAGTATGGGTTCAGCCCTGGCATCGATACTGATCTATCTACTCATGGCGATAGTCTTAGCCATAAAGCCGAAAGGGCTATTTCCTGCCAATGCTTAAGCCAAATCTCTATCTAAACCTGAATATGAGTCGAGAATCCTGGGTCAATCTGGCATTGCTTATTTTAATGGTATTAGCACCCGTGATCGCCACAGTAATGGATGAAGTCTATTACGTTAACTTATCGACCCGCATTATTATTATCGCGATGGCGGCAGTTGGGCTCAACGTTGCTCTTGGCTTTGGCGGTATGGTGAGCTTTGGGCATGCTGCATTTTTTGGGCTGGGTGGTTATGTGGCTGGCATTGCCGCTCTCCATTCATTTGAAGGCACGCTGTTCTTAGGGCTAATTCCAGGTACCGATCAAATGTTATTGATTTGGCCTGCGGCATTAATAATAGCGGCGATTTTTGCAGTGTTAATAGGGGCGATCAGCCTGCGTACTCAGGGTGTCTATTTTATTATGATCACGCTTGCCTTTGCGCAGATGGTCTATTACCTGGCCATATCATTGACAACCTACGGCGGTGAAGATGGCTTGTCGATTATTTTAAGGAATAACATTGTTATTGGTGACTCGAATAATCCCCTTCATTTTTTTACCCTTTGTTTTATCGCCTTGTTGGTGTCGCTTTGGCTGACTCATCGAATGATGGGTTCACGATTTGGTGCAGCTTTAACCATGGCAAAATTAAATGAAACACGCCTCGCAACGGCTGGCATCGAGCCCTATTCAATTCGGTTAGTGGCGTTTGTAATGTCAGCCATGATAACCGCTTTCGCAGGTGCTCTGTTTGCTGATCTGAATGGTTTTGTTGATCCCAGCATGTTGAGTTGGCATCGCTCGGGCGAGATTATTGTGATAGTGGTTCTTGGAGGCGTCGGGCGTTTGTTTGGGCCAATTGCTGGCGCCATTGCGTTTGTGTTACTAGAGACTTTTCTGGGTGGATTCACCGACCGATGGCAGTTTTTTCTCGGGCTAGTTTTGTTGGGCGTCGTGCTGTTTGCGCGCGGTGGGTTAATCGGTTTGATGACAGGCAATGCGCGTCATGGTTGATTCAAATGATTGATCCTATTTTACGAATTGAAAATCTACATAAAAGTTTTGGTGCGTTAAAAGCAACGGATGATGTCAGTCTCGATTTACGTAAGGGCGAGATTCACGCTTTGATAGGCCCCAACGGTGCTGGAAAGTCGACATTGATCTCTCAAATAGCGGGTTCACTCACCCCCGATTTGGGAAAGATATTTCTCGATGCTGAAGACATCACACACCTAAGTGTTGCGGCCCGTGCGGTAAAAGGCTTGGGTCGTTGTTTTCAAGTGTCTTCACTGGCGATGCCGTTGAGTGTGCGACGAAATGTGATGATAGCCAGCCAGGCGATTACTGGGTCGAGCTTTCGCTTTTGGAAAGCGGTGGAAAGCGACAAGGCGCTCATTGCCGCAGCGGACGAAGCAATCAATATGGTTGGGCTGTTAGATCGTGCCGATGTGCCAGTATCAAATCTGTCGCACGGAGAACGCCGGCAGCTTGAAGTGGGTTGTGCGTTGGCGTTAAAGCCTAAACTATTGTTACTTGATGAACCCATGGCTGGACTGGGTGCTGGTGGTTCTGAACGTCTTACAGTGCTGCTCGAATCACTCAAGTCTGAGATCCCCATTCTACTAATTGAGCATGATATGGATGCTGTTTTTCGACTGGCTGATCGTATCTCTGTCCTGGTGTATGGACAGATGTTGGCACAAGGTACGGCTGATCAGATACGACATAATCCGCTTGTCCGAGAAGCCTATCTTGGCTCAACAGATTCAGACTCATC
>CAWVZP010000155.1:0-7557 GCA_963934675.1 uncultured Gammaproteobacteria bacterium
CAATGGCCATTATTATTAAAATAATCATGATGCTAAGACATTGCTTCATGATGTTGATACAGCCTGTTGAATATAGTATTTTATTTGTCTCCCATTCATAATTTGCATCCTTTTCAAATTTGATTTGGCCTTTGTCTTAGCTTTGACTTTATAAAAAAGGTTTAAGATATAACTTATACAACTTTATTATGTAAAAAATTTAGTATAAGCCTCATATTATGTAATACCAAGACAAGAAATAAATCTATGGTAGACAAAACACCAGATCTCACTATCAATACATCGACCTATGATTTTTGTGTGCGAGCGTTTAGGACAACTAAAAAACTGTTAAAACTCAACATCAAATTGCACGAAGAAGAACAGGTTGATAAAAAAGTGCCTGAAACAGGCGATATTTTTCTATTTAATCATTTTGCAAGATTCGAAACCTTTATTCCGCAGTATCTGTTCCATGAAGCAACCGGCGCCTATTGCCGCTCGATCGCTTCAGCCGAATTTTTTGACAGTGATGATCGATTTAGTCAGTTTCTTTATTCAATTGGTGTTGTGCCAAACGACCTTCCCGACCTGTTCCCTTTCTTAGCCAAGGAAATATTGCACGGCAGAAAGCTCATAATATTCCCTGAAGGTGGCATGGTAAAAGATAAGCAAGTGATCGATCAGCATGGTCAATACAATATTTTTTCTCGAACCGCAAATGTCCGTCGTAAGCATCATCGTGGTGCTGCCGTTATAGCAATGGCATTGGATGTTTTTAAAACAGCTCTTTTACGCGACTTTTCGAAAGGTAATTATCAGCAAGTCGAGCTTTGGGCGGAGCGACTCGGCTTTAACTCTAGCGAAGAATTGATGTTAAAGGCATTTAAACCAACAGTCATTGTGCCGAGCAATATTACCTTCTACCCGATTCGTGTCAGCGACAACATTTTGCATAAGGCTGTTAAGCTATTTAGCAAAGGCATCAATAAACGCTTTGCCGAAGAACTCATCATTGAGGGTAATTTACTATTTAAAGATACCGATATGGACATTCACTTTGCAAAGCCTATTGTGGCCAGTGACTATTGGCGCTGGTGGGAAAAAAGGTTGCTACCCAGCATGGCTCACCAATTTGATTCGTTATCTGAACTATTCAATCTGTTGCCAGACAAGGAGCATTTGGGTAGCAGGCTACACTCATTCGGAATCAAGACAAAAAGTAATAAAGTTCGTGATGACTACATGCAGTCGATGTATGAAGCAGTTACCATTAATTTAAGCCATATTGCTTCTTATTTAATATTGGCACTCTTCAACCAAGGGTTACGCCAGCTCAATTGTGCTCGATTCCATAAAATGTTGTATTTCAGCATTAAGAAAATACAAACGACGAATTATTGCCTACATCGTAGTCTGAATAACCCTAGTGAATATGATGCACTTATCAATCAAGGCACCAGCCGGCTAGATCAGTTTTTAAAAACTGCCAAATCGCTGGGCCTGGTGAATATTGACAAGGACAATTACGTGCTCGATAAAAAATTAATTAAAGAATTCGCAATTGACGAAATTCGAACTGAAAACTTGATTTCAGTTTATGCAAATGAGATATCACCACTCAAACAAGCAACCGACATGATCAAATCAAGCATCACTGATGTGGATGAAATGAGCGCCAGGCAATTCGCTCGATATCGACTTAATGACCAGGAAATAATTACCGAACGGGATAATAGAAAATACACCAAAACCAAATATAATGATATTAATCAACAGCAAACTGCGACAGCTGACCCGAACTGGTTTTTTCTTAAAGCAACAAAAGAACCCGCTAGCGCGGTGTTGCTTATACATGGTTTTTTGGCGGGTCCAGCAGAAATGCGTAGCCTGGGCGACCGGCTTCACAAACAAGGGCATCATGTATTAGGTGTACGATTAAGAGGTCATGGGACGTCTCCCTGGGATCTACGAGATCGTGATTGGCATGATTGGTTGGATTCTGTTGCACGTGGTTACGACATTATTAAAGCCTTTAGTCAAAGTATTCACATTGTGGGGTTTTCTACCGGTGGTCTACTTGCTTTGATGCAGGCATCGAGGCACCCTCACAAAAAAATTAAGTCAGTCATTAGCATTTCGGCTCCGGTTAATTTCAAAAACAAAAACCTTAAATTTGTGCCATTACTACACCATACCAACAGATTAGCTCGACTGATAAAGATGGATGGTGTTTTTCCTTTTCAACCCAATAATCCCGAACATCCTGACATTAATTATCATCACATACCGGTTCGTGCATTATACCAATTACAACAACTGATTAATCAGTTAATGAGTGAACCATTAAATATTAAAGCCAAACTCCATTTGTTCCAGGGTAAAAATGACCCCGTGGTGGAGCCCTCCAGTGTAGAAAGTCTGTATCGACACATAGAAGCAAAAGACAAATCCATTACGATGATTGAAGCAGACCGTCATGGTATTATTTATGAAAATATAGATTATGTTCAACAAAAAATTGTCGATTTAGTCAAAATTTAAAAAAATAGCCTTATTGAAATACCCTTGGTCTAAAGCAATTCAAATTGTTATCGCTTGAACATTTACCTAAGGTTAATGTCATATAGAAGTTAGCTACAGTTTAAAAACGATACATATAGTGACATTGGCAGCTTGCAGAAACGAATAATGCTTCAATTCAAAAATACTGTATCTGAACGATTAAACTTACTTAGTGAAAATTACTAGCAAGGCTCATAATAAAGAACTAAAACTGAATTAATTAGCAAGAGATTTGTAATCATGAAAAAATGTTATATTAGGATCGGCACCTTGATTGTCAGCGTCCTGCTTTTCGTGGGGTGTAGTAACAAAACTATGATGGAAAGTGACCTTAATATTGACGGTGCCCCGGACTGGGTCAACGAAGGAAATCAGATGCTCAGCGACGAAGACGGTCGATTTTTTCACGGCATAGGATCAGCACCTGTACTGGGCGATCACTCGCTACAAAAAAATACGGCTGATGATCGGGCCCGTGCCGAAGTCGCACGCATATTCAGCTCCTACCTCACGGTCGCTTCAAAAGATTTCAGCACTGCAGCCACCATGAGCGGCGAGCGAGTAAAAGAACAGTCGATATTCCGTCAGATCGACAATCTGACCCAAATTAATTTAACAGGAGCCAAGATTATCGCTCGATGGCAAGACGATGACACGGGTTCCATCTGGTCGCTAGCCGAGCTCGATTTAGATCAGGTACAGCAAACCTTAGATAAGGCACAGACTATGAGCCCTGCCCTAAGCGAATTTCTTGCTCAACAAGGCAATTTCATTTTTGATCAATTAACAGGAGTTAAACAATGACAAACCGATGGTCCAGTAGCCTTACTCTAATCGCCGTTCTATCTGGCGGCATTATTCTAAACGGCTGTTCCACCAGCGTTAAACGACTCGATGCAGGCGAAGTCACTGACCTCAGCGGTGAGTGGAACGATACCGATTCACGCCTGGTATCAGAAGAAATGATTCGCGATGTGTTGGATCGTCCATGGATTGATCGTTTTATAGAAGACAAGGGTAACCGACCCGCAGTCATTGTCGGTGAAGTACGTAACCTCAGCCACGAACACATCAATGTCTCGGCTTTTATCAATGATATTGAGCGAGAATTAATCAATTCTGGTGGAGTTGATTTTGTTGCCTCAAAAACTGAACGCGGCGAAATTCGAACCGAGCGCAAGGACCAGGAACTTAATGCCAGTAGTAATACTGCCAAGCAAATGGGACAGGAATTAGGCGCCGATTTCATGCTGAAGGGTTCAATTAATACCATTCTGGATAGTGAAGGCGATGAGCAGGTAAGGTTTTATCAGGTAGACCTAAATCTGATCAGCCTGAGGGATAACCGCAAGGTCTGGGCGGGACAAAAGAAAATTAAAAAGCTTGTCGACAAATCAGCTTTCCGTCTTTAGGGTCGCCAATTCAATTATACGTTTAAAACTTTCACCTGTGAATCGAATGAGATTGAGGCGCTTGAAGAACGTCAACAGCACTGCGAGATATGTGTTGCCTTTTATCTTTGGCATCATCGTTTTGACACAGAGTGCCTGTGTCAGTGTTTCGCTCGAACGCAGTGAAGTTGAGTCTTATTTGTTAAGGCAACAGCCTGAACAGGCCCTGACAACGCTCGAAAGCAATAAACCCGAAGACCGAAACAAGAGCATCTATCTGCTCGACAAGGCGATGTTATTGCGCATGCAAGGTCGATTTGAAGACAGTAACAGCGCTTTCGAAGAGGCCAAAACGCTGACTCAGACGCTTGACGCCATCAGCCTGCGAGAGCAGGCTGCGGCGGTTTCGATCAACGACTCCCAGCGCAGTTATCTACCACGAATCTTCGAGCAAGTTTTGGTGCACTGTTTCCAGGCCATCAACTATTTGCAATTGCAACAATATGGTGAAGCTCGCGTCGAAATATTACAGCTTAACGAATTGCTCAAGCAGGAAGATGACATCGAGATACCCTTTGCTCGCTACCTGTCGGGCCTCGTTTTTGAGTCCAATCGAGAGCTTGATAATGCACTTATTTCTTATCGTAAGGCCTATCAGGCTTATGGAAGTAACAATAGCGCCATTCCGCTGATGTTAAAAGAAGACTTGTTACGCCTGACTGACTACCTCGGCCTTAACGATGAACATAAAGATTTCCTAGCTGAATTTGCCCTCAAAGCCTGGCCTAATCAGCAGGAAGTCAATCAACAAGCGCATGCGATTGCGATTGTTTTTAGCGGTCTCATGCCACGAAAGCACAGTTTAGAGATTGCAGTGCAAAGTCTAACTGATGACCAACTGCATCGAATTTCAACTCCCTTTTATGAGCATCGGGCGGTCACAATTCATCGGGCCGAATTAAGCGCCGAATCTTCGAGTGCAAGTTCTGAGCTAATTGCCGAACTCGACAACCATGCTAGAGCTGCACTAGAAAATGAAATGCCCGCTATTATCGCGCGCACAATTGCCCGGGTCAGTATCAAGAACGCGGTCGTTGATAAGACACACGATAATTCACCGTTACTTAGTTTGGCCCTGAACATTGCTACATTTCTGACCGAACAGGCAGATATACGTGCTTGGAATACGTTGCCACAACAAATTCTCATAATGCGTTTAAACCTGCCCGCAGGCAGCCATGATCTGAAGCTTAGTCTGTCAGGATCAAACCTACCGGGTACTATTCAGTCTTGGCAGGGAGTAGACATTAACAAAGGAGAATCTCGGTTGTTCAGCTATCACTGGCCAGATTCCTACGTGACCCAGCAAAGTAACTAAACATGAAAATTAACATCGCCATAGCTTTACTCTTATCACTATTGATTACGGCATGCAGCTTTACTTCAGTCGTCGATCCCAGCGCCCGACCCGACTGGGTCAATGGTCAGAGCAAAAAATATGCTTCATTACTTTATCTGAGTGGTCAGGGCAGCGCGCTAACCTCGGACGACGCCAAAGACCGCGCGCGTATCGACTTGGCAAAACAATTTGAAGTAGAACTAAAAGAAAGCGGGCAACAAACTCAAACATTTACCAGCGAAAAGGCCGATGGCGAAACACTGAAGTCGTTAAATCAAAAAATATCTCGCCAACTGTTTACCCATACCTCACGTACTTTAAAGGGTGTCGAAATTGCTGAGCAATGGTATGACCCAACCCGAAACACGCACTACGCTTTAGCAATTTTATCACGCAACAAAACTCGACAGCGGCTAGAACAAGAACTAAAAACACTAGATCAGAAGAGTCAGCAACGCCTTTTACAGTCCAAAGCGGAAGCAGCGCTCCTCAGGCGTGCCGCGTTAGTACAACTCGCCATCAACGCACAACAGCAGCGCATTGTCGTGCAAAGTTCCTTGCAGGTAGTTGATCCTGGTGGCTTTGGCAAACCGGCAAACCTATCACTAGCGGAACTAGTGCGCAGTCGCGATAACCTGCTGCAGCAAGTTCGCATTCTCCCTCTGGCCTCTGGCGACATGAGTAATAATCTGGAAGAAATAGTGAGTAGTGCCACCGCAAGCACTGGCTTGTTGATTAATAATAACAACTACGATTATCAACTTAAAATTCAAACTCTACTTGACCCAGTGCTTGAGAAAAATGGTTGGTTCTGGCTACGAGGGACCATGGAAATCAACCTGATCGATACGGCTGGCAATAATGTTGGCGTAAAGCGATGGCCATTAAAAGTGTCATCAATCGATATTAAACGAACTCAGCAGAGGCTACTTAGTGAAGCCAGCAAAATTTTGAAGGAAGAACTTCGGGACGTACTGTTAGATTTTGCAGTAAAACCTTAAACCTTAGGTTAATAATGCATTATAATATTAACTGACTGCGCCTAATTTCGATAGAAGCTCAATTATTAGATTAATTTAAGATTTTTAAGGCGGTACTACTCACGTCATGAAAAAACATTGAGTCTGGATTCATTTTTTTACTTTTTAGTTCGAATAAGTGAATCGTTATTGATAACCTTTTTCTCTTGTGACTACTGAATTCGTTATCTGTATCAACACCAACCAATCTTCAATACCCTCTCGGGTTTATCGTCCCCCTACACCTGAATAACTCGTTTTAAAAAACGTGTTCGCACATTTTCCTCAACTATTATTCAGGAAAAGCGATGAAAAATTCTTAAAAAACTCATACTGATGAGCAGTTCGTTATTTATATTAAATACCCATGTGGTCAGTAATGAAAACGACACAAATATCCCATTTAGTTAAACAAAAGGAAAGGTGCTGTGTGAATATTCCTGCGCTTCCTGTCATAGCAAGCAATTAACTGAAACCGTTGAAGCCCCCCTTTTTTACACACCTTCTACAAAACACCCCACCATGGTGATCAGCCTTTTTACCAGACAGCACTGCTTGGTGTTAAAGCACATCATTGAAGTTTTAGCGATATGCCAGTGGTACAAGCGATAACCGAAATTAAGTTGAAAAATATTATTTCGTATATTTGATTTTATCAACAACATAAAAAAAATTCAGATTGAAGGAAACGTCATGATTTAGATGCTCAATTGTCTTGGAAACAGACTTCAATGGCGACGAAACATACCATTCTAATTAGGTACTAATGCAAACCTAGATAGCTTTGAAAACAATTTATCAGAAGGAGGTTTAACTGCATCTAAGGCTTTCAACAAAATAGATGCTGAGATCGTCGTAAAAGCGACTCGAGTATTGCAGAGTAAAATTAAAAAAAGCACGACTCTATCTATAAGCACCTAATGTCCATGCTGTTTAAAGTTTAGGGTCTCTTGTCTTTAGACTGCCTAAAGAAAGGCCAAAAAATTAACTTTAATATTGATAATTCATCTGAGGGTTTGTTATGACCCGCATTGTGTCAGAGAATGTAAAACGAGATCGACTTCAGGCTCAAGTCATCGAGGCTATACAGGTCGCACAAACCGTTCGTGGAACTCAGTTTATACAAATTATTGCTCCTTAGAGCAGGCTGGATAAAATGACAGTAGGCATCATGAGATCGCTGATCTTACATATGAGAGATTAC
>CAWVZP010000156.1:0-7548 GCA_963934675.1 uncultured Gammaproteobacteria bacterium
AGAAAGTTCGCGTAACTACAACGTTCTCAGATTCTTTGGCCAATAGGTGACCAGCCTCATAATCTGAGGCATCTACATATTCTTCATAAGCGCAGTCGAGCACCAGAACAACATTGCTGGGTAATGCCTGATGGAGACGTCGAACTTCGGCGCCACTAATATAAGTGCCCGCCGGATTTTCAGGGTTGGCCATATAGACCATGCGAGTTTTTTCGGTGACTGCTTCGAGTATCGCGTCTACGGAGGTAGTAAACGCTTTATCGGCCACCGATACCGGAACCGCGTTATTGGCGAAGGCGTAATTCGGGGTTTTCAGGTAGCCGTTACAGCTCCTGATCATCTCGCAACCGGCGTCGAGGTAAACCCGAGCCAGTCTTGCCAGTAAATCATCTGAACCATTACCAATGGCAATTCGATCTACTTCGAGACCCTGCCGTTTTGCAATTAATGGTGCTAGCAACGAAACCGGGTTTTCAAGATAGCGAGCCAAATTAGCCGTACTTGCCCTTGCAGCATCGATGGCTGACTGGCAGGGGCCAAAAGCGCTTTCGTTTGAATTTAATGCAATTCGGATTGGGGGGTAGTCACTTGAATCATTAGCCAGCATGTGTGCTTTTATCTGATAAATTCCAGATTTTGGTCTTAATACTGACATGACAATCTAAGCCTTTCTAAAAAGTGGTTAAAAATAAGCATTTCAGTTATCCTATCACATGAATAGTCTAATTATTAATCTCAATTACAATAATATTATGGGTATAGCGCATTTCGTTATTCCATTTTTATTCTTTATTTTAGGTTTACTTTTTGACGCCACGTTATGACAAAACAGCAATCCAATAGTCGGGTACAGATCAACATCGATTTGTCAAAGCGTGGGCGACAGATTGGTGACATAAAGTTGAAGTGGTCAGATAATCGTCAACCCCTCGGTTATTATCCAGTTCCAATTATTTGCCTATCCAACGGAAGTGGCCCAACCATTTTGCTAACCGGTGGCGTTCACGGTGATGAGTTTGAGGGACCAGTGGCACTTATGCGTTTAGTGCAAAAACTGTCACTGGATGACATCCATGGAAGGGTGATTATTTTGCCAGCGTTAAACGCCGCCGCTGTACAGGCATCTAGTCGGGTATCGCCAGTTGATCACTTAAATTTGAATCGAGCTTTCCCCGGTGATGCAGATGGTAGCCCAACCCAAATGATGGCTCATTTTGTGGAAACCGTGTTGCTACCCGAATGCGATGTGGTAATTGATTTGCACACGGGCGGCAAAGCATCAATTTTCGCTCCTTGTGTACTGGCGCAGGTTGATTCTAATACCGCTTTAGGCAAAGCAAACTTAGCTTTAGCAAAGGCATTTTCGGCACCCTATCTATGGGTAGCGGGTGAAAAAAATGATAATCGCTCGTTAAGTGCAGCGGCTGCAAGACAACAAGTTTCGATGATTGCTGCTGAACTTGGTGGCGGTGGCGGTTGTGATCCGTCTATGGCTGATTTTACTGAAATGGCGGTGATGGGTTGTCTAAGTCACTTAGGCATCACTGCAGTCTCTAATCGTGATCATATTTCTAAAATGGAATGTATTAAACTCGCAGAAACCTTGGTGTCCCCGGCAGTTGGTCTGCTAGACCGCCATTTTCATATCGGTGATCAGGTTGTAGCGGGTCAATTTGCAGGATGGTTACATTTTATCAATGAACCCGAACGACCTTCGCTCGAGCTTAAATTTAATACCAGCGGTATCATTCTCGCTCATAGCAACCGAGGTATGGTTGAGCGTGGCGACTTGATCGCAAACATTGCTAGTCCCTGTTCTGTTGAAGGCATCAATTAATGCAACGCTATGATCATTTTATTAATGGTGTCTGGTCTGTACCGAATAATGGTAAAACTATTGAATCGATCGACCCCGCAACTGGCGAGGCCTGGGCGCATTTCGCCCGGGGCGATAGTGTCGATGTAGCAAAGGCAGTAGAGGCCGCGCATTGTGCTTTTACTGAGGGTGAGTGGGGAAATTTCTTAGTCCAGCAACGGGTTGATTGCTTATTATCGCTCGCCGACTTGCTGGAGCATCGCTGGCAGGAACTGGTTGAAGCTGAAGTGCGTGATAACGGTAAACGAGTGACCGAAGTGAATGGTCAGTTTTCCGGGTTGCATACTTGGTATCGTCACTTTGCACAGCAAGCGCTTGAAGTTGAATCAGAGCAATTGAAGAACCAGATTCCAGGTGTCAGCAGTACGGCGCATTACTTGCCATTTGGGGTTATCGGGGTAATTACACCCTGGAATTCACCCTTAATGATTTTGGCCTGGAAGATTGCACCCGCACTCGCAGCGGGTAATACCGTGGTAATTAAACCATCGGAACATGCTTCCGCGTCAACACTTGAATTTGCCCGATTGTGCGCTGAGTCTTCAATTCCGGATGGCGTTATAAACGTTATTACTGGCCTGGGGCATGAAGCAGGTGAGCCGTTAGTGAAACATTCATTAACGCGTAAAGTGACTTTTACTGGCTCTGATATCGGCGGACGAAGAGTAGCCGAAGCGGCAGCTAGCGGTATTATACCGGCGACGCTGGAGTTGGGTGGTAAATCTCCACAGTTATTATTTGATGATGCCGATCTAGAAAACGCCATCAACGGCATCGTCTCGGGGATTTTTCTATCAAACGGACAAACCTGCGTCGCGGGTTCACGCTTAATCGTTGAAGACAGCATTCATGATGAAGTGGTATCAAAAATCATCAAACGAGTGAGTCGACTAAAGGCTGGAGATCCGTTTGACCTTAAAACTCAAATCGCACCTTTGGCCAATGAAATGCATCTTGTCAAAGTGTTATCGATGATAGCGGATGCGAAAGTGCAGGGCGCTATTTGCGTCAGTGGTGGGGAGCGACAATATCCTGAAGATCGTCCCAACGGTTTTTATGTGGAACCCACTGTGTTTACAGCAGTAACGCCTGATATGACGCTCTGGCGAGAAGAAGTGTTCGGTCCAGTGTTAGCCATTATTCGTTTTAGCGACGAGGCTGAAGCGGTGCGTTTAGCCAATGATACCGACTATGGTTTAGCTGCCGGTATCTGGACGAGTGACGAACGTCTTGGACAACGTATCGCCCAGCAAATTCAGGCGGGTACCATTTATATTAATCATTATCGCAGCGTTGATCCTGGCTCACCCATTGGTGGTTTTAAATTGTCGGGCTATGGACGTGAACTTGGGCCTGATGCAGTTAAGGATTTTTTGCAAGTAAAATCCGTTTGGCTAGGGACTGCGCCATGCCTCGATCCGTTTCCGACGACTTAATACTAAAGGTTCTAAATTTATGAACGACGAATTTAAACTACCTGAAGGTAATTTTAGAGGCTATGACCGTCAATTTGTTTGGCATGAAAAGCCAGACCCAGAACTAACCGAAGTCGGTCCTGGTACGCCCTGTGGTGACTATCTGCGCCGGCACTGGTTTCCAGTGGCAATGACTGACCAAGTGGGTGATTTACCTCATCGACTGCGGGTCATGAGCGAAGATCTGGTGTTGTTTCGAGAAACGGGTGGCCAGCTCGGACTCGTTCATTTAAATTGTGCACATCGCGGCATGTCACTCGAGTTTGGTATCATCGAGCAGGGTGGTATTCGTTGTAGCTATCATGGTTGGAAGTACGGCATAGATGGCACGATTCTAGAAAGGCCCTGCGAACCCGTTAGCTCAAAACTCAAAGAGGGCGCTTGTCTTGGTGCTTATCCGGTGGTTGAATACAAAGGCTTAGCCTTCGCCTATATGGGACCTGCAGACACTATGCCAGCATTTCCCGTGTTCGATACCATGGTCGAAGATGGCAATGAAATGATACCTTATCTGATTGAATCCCCATGCAACTGGCTGCAGGTAATGGAAAACGCCTGGGATCCTTTCCACGTGGTTTATTTGCATACCAAAGCGGTGCGCACTCAGTTTACGGATGCTTTCGCTGAGATGCCTAAAATAGAATACTTCGAACGTGCGATCGGTTATTTCTACACCAATACCCGACGAGTGGATGACATTATTTGGTTGCGCATTCATGACCAAATGCTGCCCAGCTTTACTCAAAATGGTGGGCATTTTCCGCTGCCAGAGCAGTCGATGTATTTTGGTCGACCAGGACTATCGCGGTGGGTCACTCCGATTGATGATACCAATACCATGGTCATTGCCTGGCGTCATTTTCGCGGTGGTGAACATGACGATCCAAAGGGGTTGACCAATCAGGATGAGGTTGGGTTTGGTAAAACAGATTTTTATGGCCAATCAGCTGATCGCCCCTATGAGTTACGCCAGCGTGATCCTGGTGACTATGATGCTTGGGTGTCACAAGGGCCAATAAACATGCACAAGCGCGAACACACAGCGGTTACAGACCGAGGTGTATCACTGGCCAGACGACGACTCAGAAAATACATTCGTCAGGTGCAGGAAGGTAAAGCGGTAAAGCATCCTACCGATGTGTTTAACAATCCGATTCCAACTTATGGCGGCGATACCATGTTGCGAATTCCACTGCAAAGTGGAATGGACGATGATGATTTGATCAAACAAGTCGCACACAAGGTTGCCGCTATTTATATAGCACATGACCAATATGTCGGTCAGGAAAGAGTCGAAAAATTAAGCCAAGCTTTACGGAATTATGAGGTAAGTTGGACATGACGCGTATATCAATTAATCCAGGCTGCGTTGACTGGTCAGGCGAAAACCCTGGTATTTACCTGAAGCATAACGAAAGTGACGAGGCCTATTGTGTACTGTCGCTATTCTTTCGCGTCGTGATGTCACCTTATGGACGGGGTAATGCTGCCATTGTGTTGGGAGCACCCGATGTTGCTAAAGGTTGGCCAGACGAAACCAATTTCATTATTACCGATAATCAGCGCATGATGCGTTGGATCGTCGACGGTTGGGTGTCAAAAATGCCGACCTTTATTGGCAAGGTAGGGCTACAGCACATGTCTTGGTTAAACCTCGACTCAGTGCACAAGACACCGGGTGACCTCAAAACCGAATATCGTGAAACATTACGTGGTTCTGGCGTCTCGCTGGAAATGATTTGGCAGGACATGGGATCACCCATACCGGTTGAATTGACGGTTGAGAATTCTGCTACCAAAGAACATGAAATGTACTCAGTATTTCTTGAGGCAGAATCTGCCATTGTAAAAGTAAACGGCACTTCTCTACCTGGTAAGGTTCAGTCGCGTCAATTTTTCGGGCGCACTATGAGTACCGCGTTTTTAGCCTTTTCGGAAACGTGGGTAACGCCTGAAGAGGTGAATAAATAATATGCCTTTATCCGAACCGATAACCCCCGGCGTAGTCGACTGGACGGGTGAGAACCCAGGTATTTTACTCAAGAACGACGACGGCAGTTTTTCTGCGATGGCACTCTTCTTTCGAGTTGCCTGGTCAAAATTTGGGCAAGGTCAAATGTTGTTGCTCTACGGCACGCCCGGTTCAGAGCAGGGCAGTGATGACGCACCCAATATTATCCTCAGTGATAATTCCGAACTGAGTGATTACTTACTTGAAAACTTTGTAGGTGGATTGGCTGCATTCCGAGATGCACCCGCGTTTAAAGGTTTAAAACATCTGGTGGCACAATCGATACAATCCGATGGCGACCCAATGAGTCATCGATATAGTGAAACTATTTCTGGCGAAGGTACGAGTGTTCAATTGGTTTGGGAAGATTTGGAATCTCCACGTGCATTGGAATTAATGCCGCATCAGGTTGGTTCTCGAAAGCATTCGATGTTTTCGGTGTTGGTGCCCGCACAACAGGCGAGTATTCTGGTGAATGGTAAGCCGCTGCCTGGAAAACTTGGCACTCGCATTCAGGCTGACGTTGAAACCACTTCAGCCTTTCTCTATTTTACCGAAACCTGGATATTTCCACCGGACGAATCATGACAGATATTTCAGCACTTCATCCGGCTGATCAAAAAGCGTTTAATCAGCTGTTGAAGGCCATTCCCGTGTGGGACGGTATCGAGACAGCAAGCGAAGCCTTCGGACTCGATTCGAATGTTTTATTGCATGCTGGACCACCGTTTGAATCGATCGAAACAATGTCAATGCCAATTTTGAATTCAGCCTGTGTTGCCGCTGTCTTTGAAGGTATCGCTAAAGACTTGGATCAGGCTGACGCCATGATTCAAGCCGGTGAAATTCAGCTCAAACCCTCACAGGATCACTCGACTGTGACACCACTTGCCGCTGTTGTGAGCGCTTCGATGCCGATGCACCAGGTAAGAGATATTACTAATCCCAAAAACTGTATTTATGCGCCGATTAATGGTGGATCACGTCCAGCGATGCGTTTAGGTTTACGCTCAATGGCAGTGGTAGAGCATATGCACTGGCTAAACGGTTACTTTGCTGACTTGTTAGCTGAAGGATTGTCGCAACAAATCGAAATGATCCCGATTGCCGTTGCTGCGCTGCGCCAAGGTGACGACTGCCATGGGCGAACGCCAATGGGCACCAAATTACTGATGGACATCATCGAGAGTAATATTCCTAAAGGTATTACGGACCCAAGTACACGCGAATTTATTGATACTTCAGCGAGCATTTTTCTGAATCTTTGGATGGCTACGAGCAAGTGCTTAATGATGAGTGCATCAGGTGTGGCAGAATCAAGCCTAGTAACCGCTGTAGCAGGTAATGGTGTAGATACCGGCATTCAAATTTCAGCGTTACCGGGTCAATGGTTTCAGGCGCCAGCCACTGCGCCGACCGGGCGTTTTGATAGTGACTTACCAGCGCATCGCGCCTTGCCAGCTATTGGCGACAGTGCCGTAGTCGAAGGATTAGGGCTAGGGGCCATGTCGATTCACCTGTCACCCATCCAGGAAACGAATTTGGGTGATTTTTTGCCTGACAATTACCGAGCTCGAGCCAAACGCTTGACGTGTGGTTTGCATCCAGGTTTTGGTGATCTCGACTGTAAACTTGGTTTAACTGCGCGTGCCGTGTTGGACAATCATCAAGGCCCTATTATTGGTCTCGGCATACTCGATATCACAGGTGAGAAAGGGCGGATTGGTGGTGGCATCTACGATATGCCTACTAATGTGTTTGTTGACGCCATGCAAGCTCTCGACACGCAGTAGTCAAAATGGCTCAAAAACTTAATGAACTCAGTTTTGGTCAAATGGCCTTCCAAATTCGGACGGGCTTGGTAACCAGCGAAGCAATAATGCTCGCTTGCATTGACCGAATTGAACAGCGCGAAGCTGAAGTGGGTGCCTTCGTTTGTTTTGATGCAAATGCCGCATTGGCGTCGGCACGACTGGCCGATCAAAGCGAAGCGAAAGAGCCATTGCATGGGGTACCGTTTGCGATCAAAGATATTATCGATACCGATATGTTTCCAACGGGCTGGGGCACCCCTTTTTACGATGGCTATCAACCCAGTCGTAATGCCAGTTGCGTAGAACTCTTTATTCGAGCAGGTGCTATTCCATTTGGCAAAACAGTGACGACTGAATTTGCCTATTTTAAAC
>CAWVZP010000157.1:0-7545 GCA_963934675.1 uncultured Gammaproteobacteria bacterium
CCATGTCGATGAGCATGGTGACGTCTTCATCTTGCTGATATAGCGCGCGTAAATCGTCTTCTTGGTCCAATGCTTTAGTGAGCGTGATACCAATTTCGAATGGTATCAGTTTGGCGATTCGATCGACGAAGCCATAGGGATGTGACATGACACGCCCGACATCACGGATTACCGCTTTCGCCGCCATTGTGCCGTAGGTGATAATTTGTGATACCTGGTTACGACCGTAGTTTTTTGCAACATATTCGATGACTTCATCGCGTCTATCCATGCAAAAATCGATATCGAAATCAGGCATTGATACTCGTTCAGGGTTGAGGAACCGTTCAAACAACAGCTCATATTCGAGTGGATCAAGATCGGTGATTTTGAGCGCATAGGCGACGAGTGAACCCGCTCCAGAACCACGCCCTGGGCCAACCGGAATTTTGTGTTGTTTGGCCCATTCGATAAAGTCCATGACAATCAAGAAGTAACCAGGAAACTCCATTTCAAGAATGATATTGAGTTCGAAATCGAGCCGCTCATCATAAGGTTGACGATCAAGTACTTTGCCTTCGGGAAGTTGTTGCTGCAAGAATTCGAGGCGTTTATTCAGACCTTGTTTCGATACATGACGAAAGAAACTGTCTGTATTGTAACCTTCTGGTATCGGATAGGCGGGAAGAAAATTCTCACCCAAGCGTAATTTAACATTGCAGGCTTTGGCGATATTGACCGTGTTTTCAATGGCTTCCGGTATATCGGAAAATAGCGCGACCATTTCATCGCTGCTACGCAGGTATTGCTGTTCTGAATAGGTTTTTGGGCGACGGCTATCTTGCAGGGTAAAGCCACTATAAATACAAACTCGGGCTTCGTGTGATTCAAAATCAGTTCTATCCATGAAGCGAACGTCATTACTGGCAACAACCGGTACTTGAAACTGACCAGAGAACTTTACCGCCTGTGCAATGTAGGATTCTTCATAGGGGCGTCCTGTACGTTGCAATTCCAGAAAGAAGCGATCCTTAAATATAGCCTGCCACTGCTTTAGGTAACTCTCTGCCAACGGTGCATTTTGCATTTTGATAGCATGCCCAATATCACCATCAAGGCAGGCAGAGAGTGCGATTAAACCGTCGGATGCTTCGCGTAACCATTCAATATTAATCGTGGGTCGGTCAGCCAATTGGCCTTCGATATAAGACCGCGATACGAGTCGTTTGATGTTGAGGTAGCCGACGTCATCCTGACAAAGCAACACCAGTCGACTGAGTGTTTCTTTACGGTCTTCGTGATAAACCCAGACATCAGCACCAAAGATGGGTTTAACACCACTCGCTGTCGCAGTTTTAAAATGCTTAACCACTGCGAATAAATTCGACATGTCGGTCAATGCGACGGCACCCATGCCGCGTTTGCGGGTTTCTTCAATGAGCGGTTTGAGCCTTAGCGTACTGTCCTGTAGCGAAAACTCAGAGTGCAGGTGAAGGTGTACGAAATCGTTAGCCATAGTTTAGAGTAGATCCCTGACTGGTTTGAAGCTGCGTCGGTGAACAGGCGAAACACCGTGTTGAATGAGTAAATCACGATGTAACTGAGTCGGATAGCCTTTGTGTTTAGCAAACAGATATTGAGGGTATAAGCGGTCAAGGTCGAGCATTTGTCTATCGCGATATTCCTTGGCTAAAACCGAGGCGGCTGAAATACAAGGCTCGGTCAAATCACCTTTAATAATGGCATGCACCTCGAAATCGGTCAGGTCGGGCTCTCGATTACCATCCACCAACACAATATCTGGACAGGTTTTCAAAGCCAGTACGGCGCGGCGCATAGCGAGCATGCTGGCATGCAAAATATTGAGATCATCAATTTCTTCAATAGTCGCTTCGGCAATCGCCCAGGCCACAGCGGTACGTTTGATCTCAATCTCAAGCTTGGCTCTTTTAGCTGCGGTGAGTTTTTTTGAATCAGTTAATCCTGCTATCGGCTGAGATGAATCAAGAATAACGGCCGCGGCAACCACCGAACCAGCCAACGGTCCTCTTCCCGCTTCATCAACGCCTGCCACTCGTTTACCCATTGGCAAATCAAACATATGAAAAACCTTCGACGGTTGTCTTTTTGCTCTCTGCCAACGTTGGAATCTTACTCAATCTATCATTTACTAGCGTAAAGTTTCTCATTTCGAACACTTTCGCCTTATCAGAAAACAAAAAGCCCGCTCGTGCAAAGGTCTCATATATAATGCGTAGTTTCAAAATTGAAGATTCCTTCATGTCTAGATTACTCAAAGTCGCCGTTGTTGGCGTTGGCCATCTTGGTAGATGGCATGCCGATAAATATGCAGCCTCAGCCGACTGTGAATTAGTCGCCGTTGTCGATAATAACCTCGAGGCTGCCGAAGCAGTGGCTCAAAAACATGGCACACAAGCTTGCTCAAACTATCGAGATATTCTAACGGAAGTTGATGCGATAAGTCTGGTAGTTCCGACTAATGGGCATTATAAAATTGCACGTGAAGCTCTAAAAGCGGGCATTCACTGTTTAGTCGAAAAACCAATCAGCGAAACAGTCGAACAAGCCACTGAGTTAATTGAAATCGCCGAGGCTAAAAAGCTGGTGCTTCAAGTCGGTCATATCGAGCGATTTAATAGTGTGATGTTGGGTATTGAGCAGAATTTGAAACATCCTCAATTCATCGAATCCACCCGACTGGCACCATTTTCGTTACGCGCTACTGATGTCAGCGTGGTGCTCGATTTGATGATCCATGATATCGATATTATTCTAGATTTGGTCGACTCCCCTATTAGCCGTATTTCGGCAAGTGGCACATCGGTGTTATCAGACACTATCGATATTGCCAATGCTCGAATCGAATTCGAGAATAAATGTGTTGCTAATGTGACTGCGAGTCGCATTAGTCAAAAGCGTGAGCGAAAACTGCGTATTTTCAGTAAGGACTCCTATATTTCTGCCGATTTCCAGGAGAAGATTCTATCGATTAATAAAAAAGGCAAAACTAATAATGAAGCCGGATTTAAAGATATTGACCATCAGGAAATTCGTTATGATGACACCGATGCACTCAACCTAGAAGTGCTGGACTTTATTCGTGCCATTAAAACGAATGGACAGCCGACGGTTAGTGGTATGGATGGTCGAAGGGCGCTGCAAACTGCCATTGAAATCACTTCGCTTATATTGCCTATTTAATTAAGCCTAATTAATATGCTAAGCCAGTACCTGAAAGACATAAGCCAGAAACGATAAGGGAACAAAATGAACATACCGATGGTTGACCTAAAAGGTCAATACGAAAACCTCAAAGCGGAGATTGAACCGGCCATGTTGCAGGCCTTGGCAGATGCTCGCTTCATCTTAGGGCCGAATGTGCAGGCTTTCGAGCAAGAGTCGGCTGACTATCTGGGCGTTAAGCACGCCATTGGTTGCGGCTCTGGCACCGATGCATTACATCTTGCTTTGCTAGCGTCAGGGATTAAGTCAGGCGATGAGGTTATTACCACTGCATTCACTTTTATCGCGACTGCTGAAGCTATTCGGTATATTGGCGCTATTCCTGTTTTTGTTGACATTGATCCGGTTACGCTGAATATTGATACGACAAAGATTGCCACTGCTATTAGTGCTAAAACGGCTGCCATTATGCCGGTGCACTTGTTTGGGCAGGCCGCCGATATGACAGAAATACAAGCGGTGGCAAACCAACATGGATTAATTGTTATTGAAGACTGCGCACAGTCTTTTGGCAGCAAATACAAAGGTCAAATGACGGGGTCAATTGGCATAGCGGCAGGGTTTAGTTTTTTCCCCAGTAAAAATCTCGGCTGTTATGGTGATGGTGGTTTAATTTCCACTAATGATGATGAAGTCGCCAATCAAATTAAGATTTATCGTAATCACGGTAGTAGCAAGCAGTATCATCATGATGTGATCGGTTATAACAGTCGTCTTGATGAACTACAGGCGGTTATTTTACGGATCAAATTAAAACATATTGATAGCTACAATCAGAACCGACTAAGGGTGGCAAAAACTTATAACCGTTTATTGTCAGGTAGCGATCTCGAAACACCTCTGGTTCCTGATGACCGTGACCATATATTCCATCAATACACCGTTCTAAGTGATCGACGGGAACAAATTCGCGACTCTTTATTAGCACAAAATATGTCTTGTGCAGTTTATTATCCAGTTCCGCTACACCAACAAAAAGCATTCGCCGATACAAACCCTCAACCGTTGCCAGTAACGGAAGATATATCGCGAAGGTGTTTGTCGTTTCCAATTTTTCCTGAGATGACTGAGCAACAAGTAGAGGTTATGTGTCAGGCAATACTAAAAACTTGAGTACTGCACCGCACATTATGATTCTGGCGGGCGAAGCTTCGGGCGATGCGCATGCGGCAGAATTTATTGAACAGATTACCCAACTGCGACCGGATATTCGCCTAACGGGCATGGGCACAACGTTAATGAAAAAAGCCGGTGTCGATGTGTTTTTTGATTCGGCGAGCATTGCTGTTGTAGGTGTAGTCGAGGTACTTCGTCATTGGGGTGATATCAAGAAGGCAATGAATCTGGTAAAGACTGCTCTGGAGGAAACCAAACCTGACTTATTAATACTGGTTGATTACCCTGAATTCAATTTGAAAATGGCGCGCCATGCCAAGTCTTTGGGTATTAAAGTTTTATTTTACATCAGTCCTCAAGTTTGGGCTTGGCGCCCAAAACGAATTCATAAAATCGGCCGTTCAATCGATCACATGGCTGTTCTTTTCAAATTCGAGCAAGCGTTTTATGAAAAAGCCAATATTCCAGTTAGTTTTGTTGGCCATCCGTTGGTCGATAAAGTAAAAGCCAACATTGACTCGAAACAGGCTCGGATGAATTTAAAGTTAGACCAAAGCGACATCGTTATCGGTTTATTTCCCGGCAGTCGTAGAAACGAAATCAACCGGCTGTTGCCATTGATGCTCGAAACTGCACGGTTGATGAAGCAAAGAAACCATGCGCTGCAATTTATATTACCCGTGGCCTCCACACTCGATTATGACGCGATCAATCTGCTATGTGAACAATCTGATATCGATATTCAGCTCACTCGTGACGATATCTATGACTTGATTCCTTGTTGTAACGCGATTGTTTCCTGCTCTGGTACGGTTACACTTGAGATAGCATTGCTAAATGCACCCATGTGTTTGGTGTATAAGATTTCGTGGTTGTCTTATCAAATAATGAGCCGCTTGTTGACCATTCCACACATTGGGCTTGCCAATATTGTCGCCAATAAGCTCATTGTAAAAGAGCTGTTGCAATCTGATGCGACCCCTCAAACCATAGCGAATGAACTGTTTCAGTTATTGGAAGATGAATCGTATCGATCGCAGGTTGTTTCAGATCTGTCAAAAGTGCGAGAGAATCTGGGTGCAGGGGGCGGTGCCAAAAAAATGGCTAAGCTTGCATTGTCGTTTATTTAACCGGTCTAAGAATGCTTAATATTGATGTATATTAAGTATGTTAAACGGGCGCCATTTCAACCTTGTAGCCAGCTTTTATCCAGTCAGGCATACCGCTATGGCAGACGCAGGCCAGGTGATCTATTCCAAGTAAATTTAGATTCGTAAAAACAGTTTGCGAACGGCGACCAGAGCGACAATGGATATAAACTTTTTTATACTGTTTTAAAGTATCAAGATGTTGACTCTCAGTACCCATCGGCATATTACAACTACCGGGAATATGCCCACTAGCGAATTCTTCCGGTGTTCGGTTATCAACAATTAAAGTATCTTCGGATAATTGCTGCCAAATATGGTGTAGGTCATCCATCGAGATATCATCCAACACGTAACGTTTTGGATTAAAATTGATACCACACGACATGTTGGCTGGGACGGCTTCATTGATTTTTTTAGGCATGTCTAAGTTTAAGTTATTCATCAACTCGACAAACTCTTCCTTAGGACGATTGTTACCTAATCGCAAGTTCCAGAGCTTTTCTTCACCTATAGTAGAACTTATGCGTCCATTGTAATCATGGCCTGGGTAGACTTTGGTGTCGTTAGCTAAAGTGAAGAGCTGCTGTGTAATGCTATCAAATAAAACCGCTGGATCACCATCTTGAAAATCAGTTCGGCCACAACCCCGTATTAATAAAGTGTCACCCGTAAAAACCATGCCATTAATATAGTAGCTAGTGCAGGCACTTGTATGACCGGGTGTAGAAAGGGCCCTGATGGAGTAATTACCCAATTTTAATTCTTCGTTATGTTTAATTGATATGTCAATTGACTGGATGCCAGCTTTTTCACCGAACACAATTTTGGCGCCAGTCATTTGGCGTAACTTTCCACTCGAAGTAACGTGATCAGCATGTGCATGCGTTTCTATCGAATATAGCAATTCTATTCCCCGTTCGGAAATGATTTGCATATCCCGATCAAAGTGTTCCCATACAGGATCAATGATGGCACCTTCCTGAGTTTCTGTGTCGATCAATAGATAGGTATAAGTGCAACTGTCACGATCATAAAGGTGTTCGAGCATTAATGACGATGTTGTGGCGGAAATACTCATTAGGGACCCAATTAATTCAAGAAGTAATGTCTAGTATATCTCCATATATAAACGAAACAACGCCAATTTTACGTGCCATTTTCAGCATGTTTATATATTATCTAACCCCATGAATAATGAAACAATAAAGGAGCTAACTTGGCTTTACAGCGGCTTACTACCATTGGTTATTACCCTTCTAGCGATAACAATCATTGCGTTCATTAACGCTAAAAAGCTTCGTCTTTTTGTCATGTCGTGGCGTAAACGCAGACTTTTAAATGCAATTGGAATTAGGCAACAGCATAATTTAATTTATTACGATGGATTAGATGGCAGCTTTAAAGTAGATCGTCTAATTTTGCTTAAAGATTCAATTTTATTAGTCTCCTTAAAACAATATGCTGGCAACATTTATTGCGCTGAGAAAATTGCTGAATGGACTCAGGTCATTGACAAAAAAAGTTACCAATTTCATAACCCGCTATTTGAGCTTAAGAATCAAATCAACGCATTGCAAACCGTTGTTCCTGGAATCACGATCAAAGGGGCTTTGTTCTTTGATCACACCGCTGTATTTCCTAAAGGACACCCGAAAAGTGTGCTACACCAAGGTAATATACCAGCTTATTTTCTGACCCGATTTGAAGTAGCGGACGCTGCCTATCCGGTATTAAAAGCCTGGGAGACACTGGTTGAACTATCTCAATCTGCCGATACCAATGAACCACTTCGGTTAAACACATAATTGCAGCTGAAACGTTTAGTTTTCTAGAGCTGATTTAATCCCGATATTTTGTCACCAACTTTGATATTACGAACCTGGTAATTTAATTCAATAATATACCTTGACGGTTGATTCAGGCCGCAACTTTTGCAAGGGTTTCGTTTGCATGGTTCTAATTGTTGAACGCTTAGCACCTTTTCTCTTTCGTCAATCCATATAACGGTGAGTTTGATTTTAGTGTTTTTCATCCA
>CAWVZP010000158.1:0-7438 GCA_963934675.1 uncultured Gammaproteobacteria bacterium
ATTAGGTGATGAATATTCCAAAAATCCATATTCAACTTCTAACTGTGGGAACCTGGCCCGCAACCCTGTCGCCAACAGGCTGAACTCTTCTTCAGCAATTTTGGCTCGGCTACCGTGGCCGCAGATAATGATTCCAGAGTTTTCGGGTAAAGCATTTAATAATGACATGAGGGTCTCCTATCGAAAAGATTATACAGCCTGATAGCCCTTGTTAAATACCTGATGCGTCAAATATTTCTCCATATGCGTCGAGCGCCCTCGTTGATTTATTATTTGTCGTGATCAGAACTGTAACCGTCGAAATATTAACTAACAAGCAGGTTACATTTATCTTGCGTTTGCTATACTAATCGAACAAATGATGGTCTCGAAATTGAGATAAATGGGAAGTCAGTAAGTAGTGAATGGCTCAATTGAAAAGTGCCTGTAATTCAAAACAAGAACCTGCGCTGCCCCCGCAACGGTAAATAGTTTTTCAATGACTAGAAGCCCGGAACCAGCCTTTATTTAAATAGCTTGCGTTAAGTGAATCGAAACTTATCGATCATCTGACGACAAAATGTAATGAAAACCGCACGGGTGTGTGCGCCTATTGGAGATATAACAATGCAACAGTCAATTACTTCGACCACTCAAAAACAGTCCGCTATTGCCGTCAATCAGTCTGCCACTGCACAAATTATTGGCGCGCTAATCTTGGGTGCCGCCATGCTGTTTGTCGTTGGCTTTATGGATGTTGCTCATAATGCGGCTCACGACACTCGTCATGCGATCGCATTTCCCTGCCACTAACATTTTTTAAATTAGTGCTATCTGGGCATAGGTGTCATTCAGCTAAACAATGAATGATGCCAATCTCTATTGAATTTAAGTCACCTTCTTACGAGTGATTAGGTAAACTTTCTGCTCAAGGATTATTCAATTATGACATTCAGAAATATTGTTTTTTCTTCTATTTTAGTCGGCATTATTGTAGGTTCGTTATACGGTCTGTTCCAACAATTTCAAATCAACACAATTATATATGCTGCCGAAGCTTACGAAGTCAGTGATGCCAAAGAGCAGGTAGCAGTTCAGACAGACGCTCACACCGACAGTGATAACGAAGCAGCTCATAGCCATGACCACGGTGATGGCACCGGCTGGTCACCAGCCAACAGCTTCGAGAGAATAACCGCAACACTGATAGCTAATATCATGACTGCAATAACTTTTTCATTATTTATGATGTCAGTTATGTCCTTCCATAATCTAAAATCAGACAAACCCAAACTCAGCTGGAAAACAGGTCTTTTATGGGGAGCCGCCCTAATGCTCTCGATATTTGTTGCACCTAGCCTACTAGGATTGCACCCTGAAATCCCGGGTACTTTGGCGGAAACTATAGGGCAACGCCAAGTTTGGTGGATATCTAGCACGGTTGCCACAGCGCTTGGTTTATTACTGCTATATTACGGTAAGGCTGCATTCAAATTTGCCGGTGGCATACTACTAATTTTACCTCAGGTAATGGGCGCTCCAACACTCCAAACTCATAGCTATGCCAATACTGATCCAGTCGCAGTCGAAGCAATGAACCAACTATCGAGCCAATTTGTAACTATGACAACCATTGGTATGACTATTTTTTGCTTGCTGATTGGCGCCTTGTGTGGCTTTGCAAGCACTCGTTTCGTTCGTTTCAACCCTGCTTGATATCAAACTTAATTAGTTAAGCCTAAATAATCATTGCTACCCACTAATCATTAGCTAACCATGCGGCGTCATTTTCCATTTACGGCCATTGTAGGACAGGCTCACCTGAAGACTGCGCTGCTACTCATTAGTATTGATCCTGAGATTGGGGGATTACTGTTGAGTGGGCCGCGTGGCAGTGCAAAATCTACCTTGGTACGCAGTCTTGCAAGCTTGAATCACGATCAGCCATTTGTCACCGTACCCCTAGGTGCCAGCGAAGAAATGGTGATTGGCTCACTCGATTTAGATCAGGCATTAAGCCAGTCCCAACTCGCTTTCAAGCCAGGACTATTAGCAAAAGCCAATGAAGGCATATTGTATGTCGACGAAGTCAATTTGCTCGCTGATCATCTGGTCGACCTGCTACTTGATGCCGCTGCCTCAGGTACCAATCTGATAGAACGTGATGGCATTAGCCATCAACACGATGCGCTATTTTCATTGGTAGGCACGATGAATCCAGATGAAGGTGAGCTGCGTCCCCAACTACTCGATCGCTTTGGGTTAATGGCTAATGTGGATACCCAATTTTCTATCGAGCAACGCCAACTAGTCGTAAAGCAGCGACTCGCATTCGATAGTAATCCAGACCAATTTATCGACCAGCAACAAGTGGCATTGGGTGATCTCACGACTCAAATGAACTGGGCGATTAAAAACTTACCATCCATAGTAGTAAGCGAAAACATTAGCCATCAGATAGCCCAACGATGCGCTGATGCCCATGTCGAAGGTTTCCGCGCAGACATTACAATGCACCGCGCAAGTCGGGCGCATGCGGCTCTGTACCGTCGACTCGAAGTAGCCGAATCTGATCTTAACGCAATTGAAGACCTAGTGTTAAACCATCGTCGGAATACACCACCATCGACGCAGCCACCGCCTAATGGCAATTCGCCAGCGCCCGATAATACAGCTGACGATACCCCACAAAACAATCAGTCAGGCTCATCAATTCAAGGCTCCTGGGGGGCAATGCAAACCGTAACCAGCGATACCAATCAAGCGCTTGCCTTGCCTAAACAAACTAAAGACTCAGAGCGACCAGCAACTCGAACTAGCGCTGCGACTACAACCAGCAGGCGCAAAGGCAACTCAATATCCAACCGCTTTTTGAACCGACTATCAATGAATCAGGCGTTAATTGGTGTACCAAAAATTGATTGGTTTCGCAGTCTGGCCCAAAAACTGTCTGCCGGGCCACTCGAATCCAAACACCTAAGGTATCGCTATCCGCCAAATCGCAGTAGCGAATTAAAACTGGTGTTGCTCGACACATCGGCATCAACACTTGCCGGGCAAGGCCTCGCATCCGCCAAGGGCGTAATAAAAGAGCTGTCTCGACAAGCCTATTTAAAACGTCAACAAGTTTGCATACTGACGTTTGGCAACAATCAGGTAAAAACCTTGATACAGACTCAGCGGGCGCCTAAAAACATTCAGCCAAAACTTGATTTGATAGAAGCCGGCGGAGGCACCCCGGTACGTCAAGTATTAGATCACGCCCAACACCTGCTCTTAGGTCAGCGACATCAAAACCTCGACTGTGCGATTTATCTCATAACTGATGGGAGACTAGAGCAATCAATCCACTCACATACATTGCTTTCAAAACATCAGGTCACTATCGTTGATATCGAATCCAGCCGTATAAAGCTTGGGCTAGGAAAGCAATTGGCCGATGCCATTTCAGCCCATTATCTACCGTTGTCATCACTGACCGCGGTTTAACCCAACAAACTAATAGAGAGGATTACGCCAATGAGCGACAAAGATAGTGACGAAAAACACCTCTATAAAATGCAAAAGAAAAAGGCAGTGATTGATGCACGCATTGCTAAAGCAACAGAAGAACGTGGCGTTCTGATTTTAATGAAGGGCAATGGCAAAGGCAAAAGTTCATCCGCTTTTGGTACAATGGCGCGTTCACTGGGGCATGGACAGCGTGCTGGTGTTGTTCAGTTTAGCAAAGGCTGGTTAGAGACAGGTGAGCACTTGTTTTTTAAAGATCACCCGATGGTCGATTTTCACGTAATGGGCCATGGCTTCACTTGGGAAACACAAGACAAAGCTCAAGACATAGCCGCAGCAGAAAGTGCCTGGGAAGTTGCCAAGGCGATGCTCGCTGATGATCAATACAATATTTTAATATTTGATGAAATGTCCTACATGTTTAAATATGGCTATCTTGATGTGTCGCCCGTTATTACCGCATTGGCCAACCGCCCAACTCACCAAAGTGTTATTATTACGGGTCGCACCATGCATCGTGAACTGGGTGAAGTAGCCGATACCATTAGCAAGATTGAAGATGTCGAGCACGCTTTTCGTAAGGGCGTCAAAGCTCAACCAGGCATCGAATGGTAGCTTCCGCCCTTTGTCCCGCGCTATTTTTTTGTGCTCCTGCTTCTGGTCAGGGTAAAACCACAATTACCTCCGGTATCGCCCGCTATCATCGTAATCAGGGTCTGGATGTCCGTGTATTTAAAACTGGGCCAGACTATCTCGACCCATTAATTCTAGAACAAGCTTCCAGTAAACCTGTAGTCCAGCTTGACCTATGGATGGTTGGCGAAGCCGAGTGCAAACGCCTGCTCTATCAAGCGGCCAAAGAAGCCGATTTGATTTTAATCGAAGGCGTTATGGGTATGTTTGACGGCAATCCTAGTGGTGCGGATATGGCGCAATTCTTTGGCATTCCCATTGCGATCGTGATTGACGCTCGATCAATGGCACAAACCTTTGGTGCTATTGCCTTAGGGCTTGCCCACCACCGACCTGAATTAAAAATTGCGGGCGTCATTGCCAATGCGCTCGGCAGCGATCGACACGAATTACTCATTACTGAAGCCATGCCAGAATCTGTCAAATTACTGGGGTGCGTGCGTCGCCACCCAGATATTGCGCTACCCGAACGACATTTAGGCCTAGTTCACCCGAATGAAGTTATCGACATTGACGAACGCTTCGACGCACTGGCTGACGTCATGTTTCAATCTGGGCTCACCACTCTACCCGACCCAGTCAAATTTGAAGACGATTCAGAAGCTGAAGTAGATACATTGCTTCAAGGCCTAACGATTGGTATCGCCAAAGATGATGCCTTTAGTTTTATTTACGCTGCCAATATAGAACTGCTAGAAGCAATGGGCGCAACCTGCTTCTATTTTTCGCCAATGGTAGATAGCCTGCTGCCCAAAGTAGATGCGTTATGGCTACCCGGCGGCTATCCCGAACTTCATCATAAAGTACTCGCCGCCAACCAAGCCATGCATCAACAGTTGAGAACCTTTCACTCCAGTGGTAAAAAAATCCTAGCTGAATGCGGCGGCATGCTTTATTTAATGGAATCACTCACCGATTTGGCAGGGCAGAAAACCAATATGGTTGGCCTGTTAGACGGACACGGCATCATGCGTGAACGTGGAGGTTGCCAAGGCATGCAATATGCGCCACTGCCAGAAGGCGAGTTTCGTGGTCATGCACATCATCGCAGCCGATGCGAACACAAACTAGAACCTATCGCCTTCGGCCGACGCATCAGCCATCCAGCCCCAGGCGAACCTATTTATCAAACAGGCAACCTGACCGCAAGCTACCTGCACTTGTACTTCCCGTCTAACCCTCAAGCGCTCGCCTCATTGTTGCGCTAACATTTTTATTTTTTAAAAAGCGTCAGTTAAGGGTTTTTCTACAATGGAATATTCAAAGTTGGACTTAGGCATTCATCATTGAGCGACTCAAACCATCATCAATTGATGCTCTATCTCGCACGTTATCTCGAAAATGACCCAGAAGTCATTGAAGCCATCCAGTCATTTGGTGAGTCATTTCAGCTCGAAAACAGCAGCTGGCAATTTACACTGCAAGACTTGCACCAATTTTGCATCGAACAAATTCCCTCTATCAAAAAAGTTAATTACTCCTCATTCAAACAATTGCTTTACCAGAACCCAACGAACCAGTTATTGAAAAACAAGGGTGGTAAGTTTGAAATTTTATTCAACTCGGGACAAATTGAAAAAACTATTTACTGTTTAAACCGCTATTAACATTCGTATTTTAGGTACCTTACAATTACCTGATAGGAAAGTTAAACACTATTTTAATTTGATCTGCTCAGCACCCATTTCAATTCATTATTTACCAGACACTCAACACCCCAATTCCAGAATTATAAGCTTTGTTTGAGTTTAAATTAATAGTTATAAACTATTAATTGATAACTTCTATCGATTGGACTGTGGCATTTTACAGGAGGAATATGGACATAGCCCTTTACAAACAACTATAAACGTGTAGATCTGATCGTATATAAATAGGGCCGTATATGTTCAGTACTCCCTCTGCATGTAATAATAATGTGAGGTATTGTATGGACGGTAATAGTTCGAACAACGACTATGATGAAAAAACCCGCACCCTGATTCAGGGAATGGTCGAAGCTGAAGAAGAAGCAATCGCCAATCGAAAAAAACAAGCTGCACCAGAAGAAGAATGTGAATGTAGGGACGGTATGTTCCCCAATGGTAAAAACCCACCTATTGCGAGTCGACGCCAGTTTCTTGCGGCAACAGCCTCTGGCGCAGCCGCACTAGCGGTTGGCAGTACAGTTAATGCTGCGGTTCCTGCTGGCTCAATGGATTACCCTGTTCAGGATGATCCGAGCAAAGTACAAGGCCGATTAACCAATGATGATGGTGGTTACGGATCTCGTTCACAATTTGAAACCGAATCGCGCTGGCGCTTCCCTACCGCAACTAAAGAATCCTCCTGGACAATGACACCACTAGATAGTGGTCACGGTATCGTTACTCCGTCTGGATTGCACTTTGAAAGACACCACGGCGGCATTCCGAATATCAACCCTGACAAACATGAATTAATTGTCCATGGCATGGTTAATGGCGCACGAAAATACACCATGGAAGATTTAAAAAGATTCCCTTCTATATCGCGTTTTCACTTTATTGAATGTTCCGGTAATGGTTTGACTGAATGGCGTAAGCCCACGTTAAAAACGGTTCAAGGCACGCATGGCCTCACTAGCACAACCGAATGGACCGGCGTTCCTTTATCAACCATTCTGCGAGAAGTGGGTGTGCAAGAAGGTGCCGCCTGGATACTCGCTGAAGGTGCCGATGCAGCTGTCATGACTCGTAGCGTTCCAATCGACAAGGCCTGGGATGACGCTATGTTGGTCTACGCTCAAAACGGTGAAGCAATACGGCCTGAGCAAGGCTATCCATTACGGTTATTGTTACCAGGGTTTGAAGGTAACACCCATATTAAATGGCTAAGACGTCTAGAAATTAGCGATAAACCGTTTATGACGAGAGAAGAAACTTCAAAATATACCGATCTATTGGATGGCGGTAAGGCACGTCAATTCTCTTTCATGATGGAAGCAAAGTCAGTTATTACTTTTCCTTCAGGGGAAATGAAATTACCAAAGCCCGGCTTCTACGAAATAAGTGGCCTAGCTTGGACTGGCAAGGGGCGCATAAAACGAGTTGAAGTCTCAGTGGATGGTGGCGTTAGCTGGCAGCTTGCCGAATTGCAAACGCCAATATTATCAAAATGTCACACCCGATTTCGCTTCCCATGGCGTTGGGATGGAAAACCGACGATATTACAGAGCCGTTGCCAAGATGAAACCGGTTACGTGCAACCCACAATAAAGCAGCTGGTCGAAGAACGT
>CAWVZP010000159.1:0-7411 GCA_963934675.1 uncultured Gammaproteobacteria bacterium
TCGGTGGTGTCACACGATTAACCGGGTCTGGCCTTTCTATGGTGAACTGGCATCCTATTCATGGAACGGTTCCGCCACTCACCTCAGTGGAGTGGGATGAGGAGTTTAGTTTTTATCAGCAATCGCCAGAGTTTCAAAAAATAAATCGAAATATGAATGTCGACGATTTTAAAACGATCTTTTGGTATGAGTACAGTCATAGAATGTTGGGGCGATTTATCGGTTTAGTATTTTTTATTCCTTTTGTTTTCTTTTGGTTACAGAAAAAAATTAAGCCTGGACTGGCGCCCAAACTTTTAACAATGTTTGTACTGGGTGGGTTTCAGGGTTTGTTGGGTTGGTATATGGTGAAAAGTGGTTTAGTAAGTAACCCGCATGTCAGTCAATATCGGCTTACGGCACATTTAGTCAGCGCTATTTTGATATTCAGTTTTATACTTTGGACATGGCTTGATTTACGCTATCCGAAAATCGCAAAAACCAATCAAGACCATCAAGTAAACCGCTGGTACCCGTTATCTTTTGGCTTGCTTACCTTAGTGTTGCTGACCATAGTGTCGGGTGGCTTTGTTGCCGGAATGAAGGCTGGCCTAATTTACAACACATTTCCATTAATGGGTGGGCAATGGATTCCAGAAGGTATCTCAGCATTGTCACCTTGGTATATGAATCTTTTCGAAAATAAAGTGACGGCCCAGTTTTGGCATCGTGTTTTGGCAATCGGCACTGCCATACTGCTATTTGCTTGGTATATCAAAGGCCGCAGCCGTTTTGACAATGTGCGGCTCACGCGAAGTTTTAAATGGATTGGAATGATGGTCATTATTCAGGTGAGTCTAGGATTATTCACTTTGCTATATAATGTTCCGGTACCCGTTGCTTCAATGCATCAGGCAGGTGCACTCCTACTATTTAGTGCCATGCTGATTAATGTACATGCTTTGCGCTGGCAGTGATCCGGTGGGGTCGATTGTTTTGTTATGAATAGTGGGATCGGCTCTATAAATCATCGGATTAAATCAACGGGTCACTTAAGCGTATGAGCAACATTAGAATTGGCTATGGCTACGATGTACATGCACTGGCTGAGGGTAATGGGCTGGTGTTGGGTGGCGTTACTATTGATTGTGACTATTGTTTTATCGCGCATTCTGATGGCGATGTGCTCATTCATGCTTTGTGCGATGCGTTGCTTGGTGCAATGGGTAAAGGTGATATTGGGTTTCATTTTTCAGATATGGATGCTGCCAATAAGAATAGAGACAGTCGTGAATTTTTGCGAGTAGTTCGGTCTTTAATGACTGAGGAGCATTATCAACTCGTTAATGCCGATGTCACCATCATTGCTCAATCTCCAAAAATGGCACCTCATATAGACAGCATGAAACAAAAATTGGCTCTGGATCTGGACGCTGATTTATCTCAGTTGAATATTAAAGCGACTACAACTGAAAAGCTCGGGTTTGCTGGTCGCAAAGAAGGAATAGCCGTGCATGCAGTTGTATTGTTGGAAAAATAATATGAGTTATCCGCTTAAGGTCGCTTCATGAATTTGGGACCAGTGATGCTTGACGTCTGTGGGATGTCACTGACGGGCGAAGACCGAAAGCGACTATTGCATAATCAGGTGGGTGGGGTGATCTTATTCAGCCGCAATTATGAGTCGCCTGTGCAATTAAAAGCCTTAGTGAATGAAATTCACGCGTTACGAACGCCCCATTTAGTGGTTGCTGTTGATCAGGAAGGGGGGCGAGTACAGCGTTTCCGAGATCAATTCCAAAGTTTGCCTGCTATCGCAAGATTAGGCGATCTTTATGATCAAGATAAAGCCAAGGCGATCGAATGCGCCCAAACTTTTGGCTGGATTATGGCGAGCGAGTTGTTGTATTACGGTATTGATTTAAGTTTTGCACCGGTACTTGATTTGGGTAATCCGATCAGCAGTGTTATTGGCGATCGTGCTTTTCATCAGTATCCTGAACAGGTCAGCCGCTTAGCCAACGCTTGGATTCGTGGTATGAGTCAAGCGGGTATGGAGGCTGTAGGTAAGCATTTTCCGGGACATGGGTCGGTCGAAGGCGATTCACATCACCTCATGCCGTTTGATCGACGCGACTTTAACGCGATTGAACAATCTGACTTAATTCCATTCAGACGAGTCATTAATACCCATCTAGCCGGCATGATGATGGCCCATGTTGTTTATGAGCAAATCGATACTCTGGCTGCGGGGTTTTCAAAAATATGGGTGGATGCAATACTGCGACAACAATTAGGGTTTGAAGGCGTTATTTTCAGCGATGACTTAAGTATGAGTGGTGCCGAATCTGTTGGTGGCTACTCTGAACGAGCTAGATTGTCGTTGGCCGCTGGCTGTGATATTTTGCTGGTGTGCAATAACCCTGTGGGTGCCGATGAAGTGCTTGAGTCATTACAGGGTTATAATAATCCAACGTCTCAATTACGCATGGTGCGTTTACACGGTAAGCCTGAGAGCTCAATCCATGATTTGTTCAATACCGCCCGATGGCACCAGGCAACGGCTTTGCTTGATGCATTCAATCGACAAGCAGTACCATCTGAAAGCGGTGATTTTTTCGAATAATGCGTAGCTTATTACTTGAAACCAAGAATCATAGAACAAACAAATCTTTGATTAAGCCTGATTAATGTCAACAGCGTAAGGCCAATTAGAAAAAGTCCACTATAGATGAAAGAGCTTAATTAATGATAGAACTAGAACAATGGATACCCGACATTAATGGAAAGTGGTTTTGGATCTTTCAGGTATTTGCAGTGGTGCTACTGACCGCTGTTGCCAACTTTTTTATCAAACGTTTTATTGTAAAAGTGTCGCTCAAATTAAACCGAACTAAAACGCGGTGGGACAATATAACTGTTGAGGCTATGACGCGTCCTTTGGGCTGGATACTTTGGTTAATTGGCCTTAGTTTTGCCGCTGACGTTATTTATTTAAAAACGCAAAGTCCTATATTCACAGCGTCGGACATGATTCGCGATGTTGGCGTTCTCATTTGTATCGCATGGTTTGTGTTAGCGTTCATTCGGGGCGCAGAAAAAGAGTTTTCAAATTATTCGAATAATGTTGATGCGCACACAGCTGAAGCCATTAGTAAATTATTGCGCTTAACCGTCATTATTACTTCGGCTCTGGTTATATTACAAACGCTCGGCTTTAGTATTTCTGGTGTGTTGGCGATGGGTGGTATTGGTGGTATTGCTATTGGTTTTGCGGCAAAAGACTTGCTGGCCAATTTTTTTGGCGGTTTAATCATTTATTTAGACAGGCCTTTTACTATTGGTGACTGGATACGCTCACCTGATCGAAATATTGAAGGCACGGTAGAGGTGATTGGTTGGCGTGTCACTATGATTCGTAACTTCGAATCTCAACCTATTTACGTCCCTAATTCAATCTTTACCAATATCGTCGTCGAAAATCCATCCCGCATGGCGAATCGGCGCATCTACGAAACCGTCGGATTAAGGTATAGCGACCTTGACAGCATGGGTAAGATTGTAAAGGAAGTCACTGCAATGTTAATGGCGCATGAAGAGATTGATGCCAACAAAACCATGATTGTCAATTTCAATGCCTTCTCTGATAGTTCGGTTGATTTCTTTGTTTATAGCTTTACGAAAACTACTGAGTGGGTAAAGTTTCATCAAATTAAGCAGGATGTTATGCTTAAAGTGGCTCAAATAATCGAAGCAAATAAAGCGCAGATTGCCTTCCCGACTTCATCGCTGCATTTTGAAAACTCTATTGTCATTGATCAAGCTGGAAATTAATTTCACACTTGATCAATAGACCTGACTAATCACTACGATACTATGAACCTGAAAGAAGCACTAACGACTCATCAAAACGCTGAATTACTGTTTGACCAATCATCGGTTGAAGTAGCGATTGCGGATCTGGCATCTGCGGTTGCAAAGCAATGTAGTGACGATTTTCCGATAGTGCTATGTGTTATGAATGGTGGCCTCTATCTGACTGGGCAGTTGCTACGTCACTGGGGATTTCCGTTAACGGTTGACTATGTCCATGCGACTCGATACAGGCTAGCAACGCTAGGTTTGGATGTTTTGTGGAAGGCTTATCCTCAGAATGAATTGAAGGATCGCAACATTATTATTGTCGACGATATCTTTGATCAGGGCTACACACTCGAGGAAATTAAGTCCTACTGTATTAAGCAGGGTGCTAAATCTATTACCAGTGTCTTTTTAATCCGTAAGACGCACGAACGTAAAAAAGCCAATATTCAGCCCGATTTTGTCGGGCTTGAATGTGGAGATCGCTATGTCTATGGTGTTGGTATGGACTTGAATAATTACTTTCGAAATCTGTCGAGTATCTATTCTGTTGAAGAAAAGCCGTCTTTAAATAATGCGCATCAAGTAAAACAGGAATCGTTTTAATGTCACCGCTGTATGCCGTTATTGGCGGTAGTGGTTTCTACAGCTTGGGTGATGATTTTGTTGAAGAGAGTAGACATATTGTACAAACGCCCTACGGCGCTTCATCAGCTAATATTATTCGAGGTGCCTGGCAAAACCAACCTGTCGTATTTTTGGCGCGACACGGCGAGTCGCATCGCATACCACCCCATCAAATCAATTACCAAGCCAATCTTTATGCATTAAAACAACAAGGGGTTACGCACATAATTGCAGTGAATGCTGTGGGTGGTATATCGCTCAACTATGGGCCAAACACAATTGCCCTGCCTGATCAAATTATTGACTATAGCTGGGGCAGGGCACATAGCTTTTACGATGCTCATAGTGTTGTCAGCGATAATGATGACATACAACACATTGATTTTACTTACCCCTACAGCGCATCGTTACGAGCCATGATTGTTGAGTCTGGTAATGAAGCGAACCTTAAATTTCAATCATCGGGCGTTTATGGCTGCACCAACGGGCCTCGTCTAGAAACAAAAGCTGAAATCATTAAAATGTCTCGAGATGGTTGTGACATGATTGGCATGACTGGTATGCCAGAGGCCTCGTTGGCCCGTGAGATTGGTATTGAATATGCTTCTATAGCCCTAGTAGTTAATTGGTGTGCAGGTGTTAATGAGCCAGAAAATAATGGGCAACAGAATGATTGCTCAGAGAACGCGAATTCAAAGATTACGATGGAGAAAATAATGCAAACATTAGAACAGGGTTTACAGCCGGTAAAACAGCTTATCTTATCAACGCTAAAAAGGATGAATTAATGAATTACTGCAGCGAATGTGGTGAAAAGGTGGTTTCAATCACACCACCCAACGATAACCGCGAACGGTTCGTTTGCAATGTTTGTAATATGGTTCATTATCAAAATCCGAACAATGTTGCTGGTGCTATATTGACCTGGCAAGGTAAAGTTTTATTGTGTAAACGAGCGATTGAACCAAGATATGGGAAATGGACGTTGCCTGCAGGGTTTATGGAAAATAAAGAAACGGTGCATCAGGCTGCCGCTCGTGAATCCATCGAAGAGGCCAATGCAAAACCGGGGCATTTGAATCTTTTTGGCGTGTTTAGCGTGCCGTATATTTCGCAAGTGCATATCATGTTTAGCGGTCCACTATTAGACGATAATGTATCACCTGGTATTGAAAGCCTGGAAGTCGGTTTGTTTACTGAAGCAGAAATTCCGTGGGATGAGTTAGCTTTTCCAGTGGTTGGCCATAGTTTGAAGTTGTTTTATAAATATGGTCTGGTCCCAGGTAGGGTGCATCAGGCTAGCATTAGTCGCACACCTGACAATGAAGTTCAGATATGTTCTGAAACATTGGAGACTGCAAATACTGATTGAGGTTCGACAATACCTTTCATACTATGCAATCCTAATGAAATAGTATCGTAATCAATTTGATCGGAAAAATCTTTTGACACCAGTACATCGTGCCCCAATTTCTTAGTCAGCGACTCCAGCCTAGCGGTTCGATTAACCGCTGGTCCCATCACCGTGAAGTCTAAACGGTCAGGCGCACCGACATTACCATAAACCACCTCGCCAACATTCAGGCCAACCCCAAACTCTATTAAAGGTTTTTTTTTGCGTTTTCGTAAATGGTTGATGACTGCCAGAGTGGCACGAGCATCTTGGGCTGACTCCAACGCTGCATTGCAAGCAGACTTTTTTGACACGTCTGAACTAATTGGAAAAACGATGAGCATTGCATCCCCGATGAATCTTAATATTTCACCACCGCGTGCGCGCACTGCGGCAGAAACAAATTCAAAATACTCATTTAACATGGCAAACACTTCTTTGGCGGGCAGTGTTTCTGTTAGGTGAGTAAAGTTCCGCAAATCGCTAAACCATAACGCAGCATGAATGGTATCCGCATCTCCACGCCTGATCATTCCGGAGAGCACTTTTTCACCGGTCCGTTTACCGACGTAAGTTGTCATCAGTGATGTCGACAAAAAGCGCAATGAATAAACTTCAAGGCTAGGTGCAAAGTAGTCACGTAAGCGCTTTAAATTTTTTATATCGCAAGGAGAAAAGCCATCAATTGATTTAGTGGCAACAATAAATGCGCTGCCAAGACCGCTAGTAAAAGTGATGGGCATAGCGTAATAATCAGTAAAATCATCTTCCGCTAACTCAGTAAAAGCGCGATGGGCGTTTTCCGGTAATTCGCATAACGATTGACGAACACTACGATTTGTTTCTGACAATTGCTGGAATGGGCTCCCGATATAACGGTCTGAGTTCTCGATATCGTGCTGCGCTAAAAACGGAATGGTTTTGTTTGTGTCTTTTCGCCAGGTGGCAGATGTCCCTCTAAATAATGGATTCAACGTTGGTAACATAATGCTGAGGCGGTCGATTGGCGCGCCTGCTTGGAGGATTTTTTCTGACAAGGCTTGAACAAATTTTGTTTGGTCCTGCTCTAGTCGTCCCAGCTTAAATAACCACTCAATAATAGGATCAAGCGACCAGATATTTTCATCACAAGCTGGAGTGAATTTTGATTGTTGATTCATGCTATTTTGATCACTTCCTAATTGCCAGGGCGAAGGTGAGATACTATTCAGTATCTTCTTTTCTATATTGGGCGGCGATAAAAAATATCAATGACATATCAAAACTCAAAAGTAATGAGTGATATAATTTAGTCGATAATACACAAAAATGGGTATTGAAATGTTTAATTTGAAATACTGGGCACTAACGGTGGTTCTCTAGTTTTCAAATTTCAAACGGTTTTTTTAAAATTAAATCGCTAGGTTTAATATTGCCGATCCATTTTGTTAAGCGTTAAATTTAGTGTGATTTTCAATGGCTATTACTCTATCCAGTTTATTCAGAATGGGCTGAGCTTATTCATAGTTACTGACGCTACAGCATGATTGGGTTACGTAATTACAGGTTGCG